>CAVKBM010000090.1:0-7219 GCA_963654355.1 Bacteroidaceae bacterium
GGTGTACGATGGTACGCTGAAAATTTCAGGTGTTAATGGAGATGGCGTAGACTGCTCTGAAGTGGTTCGTATTGAGGGTGGTAATGTTGTTGTTGAATCTACAGCAGACGACACGAAAGGCTTGAAATGTGATAGCATCATTGAAATTGCAGGTGGAAATGTAAATGTTGTTGTTTCTGGAGCAGGATCAAAGGCTTTGAAGAGTGGATATAAAACCATTCTTACTGGCGGTGAAGTTACTGCTACATTGAATGCTACTTCAGCTTTCATCGACACAGATGGTAGTTATAGTTACAACGCAGGAATCAAATCTGATACTTCAATCGTTATCAATGGTGGCTCTTTGAAGGTTACTGGCGCAGGCATTGCAGCACGTGCGTTGAATTGTGATAGGGATATCGAAATTTCAGGTGGTTCGTTCAATGCTGATTTGACAGGTGCTCACTGCATTGAGACAAGCGATACTTCTTCTGTGTTTGGTATCAAGGCAGATGGCTCTGTAGTTATTTCAAGTGGTACTTCCATTATAAATATAGGTACGGCGGCAACTGCATCTAAAGGTATAAAGGCGTCAACTGTCAATATTTCTGGTGGTGAGTTGACTATTGTTAATAATGGAAAATATTTCTCATCGACTTCTTCGTCTAGTTCGTCAGGTTCTTCTTCTCAAGGTGGACGTCCTGGACAAGGTGGTGGCTGGGGACAGCAAACTACGACAACATCTAATTTCGTAACAGCAAAGGCAATCAAGGCTGATACTGATTTTACTATCACTGGCGGAACAGTATCATTGACATCTAATTATGGTAAGGGTATCATCTCCGACGGAACGGTAACTTTGGGTGCAAAGAGTGGCTCCGAGAACGACTTCCAATTGAATATCACCGCTGGTAGTAGCGACTGTGGCACATACACCTCTGGCTCTTCTTCAAGCTGGGGAGGCATGGGCGGAGGTGGCGGTGGCGAATCTCGCACCAAAGTCAATGGAAAGCCAAAGGGTATCAGCACAGATGGCGAAATCAATATAAACGCAGGTACAATTACCATTAAGGCTTATGATACGGGAATCCTTTCAACGAGTGCACCGATTAATGTAAATGGAGGTACTATCTATGTTGATGCGCAATACGACCAAGGTATCTTCGCTAAATATAGTACTCTGACTTTTAATGGTGGTTTTGTGAAAGTAACAAATTCATACGAGGCATTCTCCGGTAAAATCATAACATTCAACGAAGGAAGTTCCACTTATGCAGTTTCTTCTGATGATGCTTGGAATGCTACAGATGGAAACGAGAGTTCAAGCGAAGTTCATATCTATGTAAATGGTGGTACTCACTATGCTATTGGCGCAGGTGATGGTTTGGATTCAAATGGAGATATGACAGTTACGGGTGGTATCATTGTCGTCTCACAGACTGGAAACGGAAACTCTCCTATCGATACGGATAGCGGATGGACTCATACCGGAGGATTCGTCTTGGCTTGCGGTGGTAGCGGAATGTTCAGTGAAACGGTCCCTAACAGTTCTGCCGGACATATCTATACAAGTTCTGGAATGAGCATTTCTGCTAATCAATATCTGATCGTTGCTAATGCTTCAGGAAGTGTTCTCGCAGCATTCAAAGTCCCTCAGTCTGCTCAAGCCGCTGTATGTGCATACAACAGTGATGTAACCAACTACAAATTCTATGTGGGCTCAAGTTATAGTGGCACATTAGATTACTTTGATGGTGTCTTCGGACTCTACACAAGCAATCAACCAACTATTTCAACTTCAAGCTACACTGCCTACAGCGTTTCTACAACAAACGGAAATACAGGAGGTGGCGGACGTTGGTAATCTCCAAGAACGTATTTTACATTTTCTATAGTGAAAGGGAAGTCTTCTATAGGGGACTTCTCTTTCTCTTTTTTGTATATTTGTGTGGAATAGAATTTTTTTGACGATGATAAATTTAGTTTCAGTATATTGTGCGTCAAGTTCAAAAGTGGATGATGCATTTAAGAAACAGGCATTTCGTTTAGGCGAATTGTTGGCTGAACGTGGTGTTGCTGTGAAGTATGGCTCTGGAAAAGTCGGATTGATGGGGGAGGTGGCAAAGGGGGTGCTTTCAAAAAAAGGAAGACTCATCGGTGTTATTCCTCAGTTTATGGTCGACGAAGGCTGGTCCAACCCTGAGGTTACGGAAGAAATCGTTACTGAAACGATGCGCGAAAGAAAGTATATCCTCTCGAAAGATGTTGATGCGGCTATCGCTCTTCCCGGCGGTGTAGGTACTTTAGAAGAATTGTTGGAGGTGATTACGGGGCGTCAATTAGGACTCTTTAAAAGTCCTGTTATCATAGTTAATATAAATCATTTCTATGATGATTTATTGAAAATGTTTAAGCATGCCGCGGGTGAGAATTTTATGAGGGAGACTCATTTGGATTTGTGGAATGTTGTTGATAGTGTGGAAGATGTGTTAAAGGCAATAGAGAATTCAAGTGCTTTGGATGAGAATGTGCGTAAACAGGCTGCCATCTGAAATTTGCTTAGGTAATCAACAAAACGATTTATATGTACCAGTCTGACGCAACTCAATGGTTTGACGAACTTCAGCAGAAAAGAAGAAAATTAGCAGAGCAACTTAAAGACCCTGCAGCGCAGGGGCTATGGAAATCTGTAGTCGACAAATATTCTGACAATGCGCATTTTGTCTACGAGTTGCTCCAAAATTCTGACGATGCGAAGGCCTCGGTAGTTAGGGTTTATTTTGACGGTGATGAGATAGAGTTTATCCACAATGGTGTCGTTCCATTCACGATATCTGACCCTTCTAAAGAGGTTTATGCAGAACGTTCTTCATGGGGTCATATCAATGCGCTGACATCCATCGGCGCAAGTAATAAGGTGGAAGAACAGCAAATCGGAAAGTTCGGCATTGGTTTTAAGTCTGTTTTTAAGTATGTTGATACTCCTCATGTTGAAGATGATGAATTCTCATTCGATATAGAAGATTATATTGTTCCAGTTTTGAAAGAAAGGAGAAGTAGTCGTCGAAAAAAAGGAGAGACCTCTTTTATTCTTCCTTTGAGGAATTCTTTTGATAAAGAGAAAAATACCACGTTGAATGTGATTAAACAAAAGTTTGACTTACTTCATTTCCCTCTGCTCTTTTTGCCTAATTTAGAGGAAATCAAACTTTTCAAAGATGATGAAGAATACTCATCTTATTCAAAGGAAAAAATAAATTCTCAAATTCTTGATGATGTTATCTGCTATGAGTTCTCTCTGTCAGAGCCTAATCAGAAAATTGTTCGTTGCAGGTTGTTTGAAAAGAAAATTTCTTCGGAAAAAGATCTGAAAATTTCTTGTTGCTATTTTTTTGATGAAAATGGTAATTGGTTGCCTGAAAAAGCATTAGAAGAACCTTTGTTTTGCTTTTTCCCTACTTTGCAAAAACTGCGATTCCCATATATATTGAATGCTCCGTTTAGACTGACGGAGAGCCGTGAGTCGCTTGTTAAAAATGACGAATGGAATGAACGTATGGCGGATGAACTTGGCAATTTAGTGGTCTCTGCAACTGAATTTATCGTCAAACATGTACCATTAAATATCGTTCTAATTTCCTCTGTACATCTGATGTTCCCAAATGTGAAGGAAGTATGTAGTCATAAAAATGAATTTGAGAAAATACATGTTGAGGCTATTCAAAAACGTTTGCAAACAGCGAAAATTTTTTTGTCGAAGGATGAGAAATGGGTGGATGTAAATCATCTTGTCGTGGCGGATTCTGCAAGTTTCCTCTTTTTGTTGAATGATGAATTGATTCATAAAAAATGGTCTGTTACAGCAAACAAAACTTTATTAAATCTCTTGTATGTTGTTGATGATGATAGATTTAATGAATTCCAATTGTTTTTGAAAGATTATAATCTTTCCGTGTCTTGTGTTAAGGGAGAGGATTTTGTTCTGCATTTGATGAAAGAAGATGTGGAAGGGATGTCTTTAGAAAGTGTTGAGAAACTATATTCCTATTTAGCAAACATATCAAAAAAAAACACAGAGATTGCAAACTGTCTGAAAAAGAAGAATATTTTTTTTGGTGAGGACGGCGTTTGTTATGGGGCAAAAGAGGTTTTCTTTTCTTCTGGTGTAACTGGTAATTATCCTATAATTAATTCTTTTTTTGTTGAGAATAGGAATGTTATGCGTTTCTTTGAAAGAATGGGTGTCTCCAAACCTGGTGCTTTGATTGAAATTCTTCAATATGTATTGCCTGCATACGGAAAAGGTGAGGTCTCGGTGAATGATGAAGAGAAAAATGCGGAACATATAAGGTTCATTTTCCATTATGTTCAATCTTTGTCTTTGCTTGATGATGATAGGAGAGATTTTTGTGACGTTTTGTCTAATATTCGCATCTTGAGGGTCAAGACTATTGATGGGGGCGTGCAATATGCTGCTCCGAAAGAGACTTATCATCGGACGACTGATTTGGTTGATTTTTTGTTTGATTGCCCCTCTACGTGTTTTTTTGATAATGAGTGGATTGTCAAAAATATTTTACCAGAAGAACGAGATGACTTCTATTCTTTTTTGTCAAATATTGGTGTGCATTTCGGGTTGAATATCAAAGAAGTAAGGCGAAATAAAAATTCAAGGTACTATTATGATTTAGACCTTCATCCAGTGTCGTTGCGAACCATGGATGATGGCGCACAAGAGATTTTAGATAAGGATATCGAAGGGGCATCTCCTGAGCAGTGGACGGAACGCAAGTCCGTAGCCTTTTTCAATCTTCTAAACAAGTCGGTGCAGCGTCTCACAACCTATCTTTTTAATGTTTCGTTGGAGGGTACTTATCGCTATATACAAAAAGGAAAACGTAATTATACGGAGGAGGTGATTTATCATACAACGGCAAAATCTATTATTTATCATTCTCCTTGGCTAAAGTCGGCTGATGGTCAATGGGTCTCGCCCGAGATGGTGAAACAAACGTCTCAGCTGGCTCCTATTTATAATTTGACCGCGGTTGATTTATTGTTTATGTTAGGCATCCAAAATGTGAAAATTCCAACGAATTTGACTGTGGAGGAACAAGGGTTTGTATCTTTTGCTTTGCAATGTAAATCGGATGGCATGTCATTGAAAGACTTTCAAAATGCGATTGATTCGTGGAAAAAAAAAGAAAAAAGTCCTATTTAGCGTGATTTTTTTAAGAAAAGTGGGGTTTTGTTCTGATTGGTTGGCTATAAAATAGTAATATTTTTTAGAAACTGAAAAAATAATCATTATTTTTGCGAGAAATCCATAAAAAGGGAGTGTCTATGGTATCTGATTTTTTTATGAGTCGTTGCTTGCTGTTAGCGGAAAAAGGTTTTGGTAGAGTGTCTCCTAATCCGATGGTTGGTGCTGTGATAGTGTATGAGGACGAGATAATAGGGGAGGGGTATCATCAGCAATATGGAGGTCCGCATGCGGAGGTAAACGCAATTGCATCTGTAAAGGATCCGTCGTTGTTGCCTAAGTCGACGATTTATGTGAGTTTAGAGCCTTGTTGCCATTATGGTAAGACTCCTCCTTGCGTTGATCTGATTTTGGAAAAGAAAATTTCGCATGTTGTGGTTTGTAATCTTGACCCTTTCCCTGCCGTTCATGGAAAGGGAATTGAAAAATTGCGTGCAGCAGGGGTTGAAGTCGAGGTTGGTGTGAAGAATGAGGAAGGTAGGTGGTTAAATCGTCGGTTCTTTACTTACCATGAGAAGCATCGTCCATATGTTTTCTTGAAATGGGCGCAGACGGCTGATGGTTTCGTGGATAAAATTCGTTTTGACAGCACAGAAGAACCTTTGTGTATATCAAACGGAGAATCTCTCAAGGCTATGCATCGGTTTCGTTCTGGTGAAACGGCTATTATGGTGGGTCCTAATACGGCGATGCTTGATAATCCTTCACTGACGGTTCGCTATGCAGAAGGGAAACAACCCATTCGTGTGTTGTTGGATCGTGATTTGAAAGTGTCTCGAAGCCAAAAAATCTTTGATGGTTCTGTTCCTACACTGGTTCTGACCAAGGAAGCACCGACAGACCAACTTCCAAATGTAAAGTTTCTCCAGTGCAATTTCCATAATGATGGAAGTTTAGATATAGAATGTTTTTATAATGTATTGTATGACAATAAGATAGAGTCGTTGATCGTTGAAGGCGGTACTCTATTATTGGATAGTTTGATTGCGGAAGGTGCGTGGGACGAGTTGCGCGTGGAAGTCAATCGCTCCTTGTTTATAGGAAAAGGTGTGGATGCGCCTAAAATCGATATGGAGAAGATTGATCTTCAGAAATATCAGATACAACAATTTGGTGATAATGAGGTGATGATGTTTCGTAGAGCCTCTATAGGCTATAACGCTTGTGGAGAATAAATTTATGCTTTCCGTTTTTTAAGGTATATTTGTAAAAACACTTGAGATTAAATTCAGATGCTTTTAGAAATCGCCTACATTGTGCTTTTATTGGTTTATGTGTCCACAATTGTGAGCACAATTCTCCTTCTTTTGATTGAGAACCGAAATCCAGTAAAGTCTATTGCATGGATATTTGTCCTTTTGTTTGTGCCTATTGGTGGCTTTATCTGTTATATCCTTTTTGGAAAAAAATTTCGAAAAAAACATATCATTAATAAACGAAGTATCCGTTTGTTGAAGTCGTATGAAGAGATTGCTCAGCGGGACGTCTCTGTGTTGAACCTTACTAATATGCAACGTTCGTTGGTTAATCTGGCTATCAACAATAGTGATGCTTGCTTCTTTGAAAGGAACCAGATAAAGCTCTATACGGATGCGAATTTGCTGTATGAACAGATTTTTGAGGATATAAAGAAGGCAACCCATCATATCAATGTTGAGTACTATGTTTTCAGTCCAGATAATTTAGGACGAAGAATGATGGACGCACTGATTGAAAAAGCCAAAGAAGGTGTTAAGGTTCGTCTTGTTGTTGATGATGTTGGAAGTTGGAATTTCAAAAAAACGCATGAAAAAGAATTGAAGGATGCTGGTATTGAGGTGGAGCGTTTCTTAAAGGTTGGTCTGTCTTTTATCAGTAGTCGGGTGAACTATCGAAACCATCGTAAGATTTTGGTGATAGATGGAAAAGTGGGCTATACGGGTGGCATCAATGTCGCAGATCGATATGTAAAAGGTCTAAGTTGGGGTACTTGGAGGG
>CAVKBM010000091.1:0-7174 GCA_963654355.1 Bacteroidaceae bacterium
AGAGACTGCGCTCACGGTTGAGCTTGGGAATGTAGAACTCGCGCTTTTCCTTCTTATTCCTGTCTTTGACGAAAGTAGGCGAGGTGAATATGAAACGGAGTTCCTCTACTTGCTCCAACTCTTTCTTCAATGCCTCAAAAGCATAGATGGAGAATGAAGCGGCTGCAATAGACACACTACTATGAGTGGACAGCCTTTCTTTGAGGTCGTCTATGACACGTTCACTAATGTTGTTAATACATTTATAATTTTCCATATTCCTGTTTTCCGTGATTCTGTGTAAGTGTGATTTAGCGTTTAGTTATTTCATTTTTCTAAATAGTCTGACATAATAAGATTTCCTTTGTTTTTTGGGTAAAGTTAGTTAAAAATTCGCATTGTTGGGTAACCTTCTTGTTTCATTCATAATGAACAGTATCTATTTTTCTTAGGACTTTTTTTTCAAAAAAAATGCCCTAAACCATCGTTCAGGGCACTTCTTTTGTCTATAGGACATACACTAAATGTACTCTTTGCCAATCTTCACCTGTGTGTCATTTACAAACTGGCGAATCTTCTGTTCTTCCGATTTAGGACAGATCAACAATACGTTGTCGGTCTCGGCTACGATATAACCGTCCAACCCTTGAAGAACGGCCAACTTTCCCTCTGGCATCGCTACAACATTGTCTTTACTGTCGTAATATAACGCCTTACATTTCAATGTGGCATTCTGCTCTTCATCCTTTGGTGAATGGTCGTATATAGAACCCCATGTGCCAAGATCCGACCAGCCGAAGTCTGCCGACAAAACATCTACATTTGTTGCTTTCTCCAAAATAGCGTAGTCGATAGAGATGTTGGTGCATGATTTATAGATTCTGTCAATAAACATTTGCTCGTCAGGGGTGTTATAAAAACATTTGCCCGTGCGGAACTTGTTGCTCATCTCGCCCATATACTGGTCGAATGCATCCATGATTGTCTTCACGTTCCATATAAACATTCCCGAGTTCCATAAAAATTCACCGCTTTCCAAGAAAACTTTCGCCAACTCTGCATTGGGCTTCTCCGTAAAGGTTTTTACTTTAAACAAATTGTCGTCGGTCAATTTTTCAGCAATCTGAATGTATCCATAGCCCGTCTCTGGTCTGTTTGGCTTTATTCCCATCGTGAGTATCTCATCGTGGTCTTTCGTGTAGTCTAAAGCCAATTTTGCTACTCGCACAAACTCATCCTCTTTCAAAACAAGATGGTCTGATGGCGCTACGATTACATTCGCCTGCTCGTTCATCGCTTGAATTTTATTCATCGCGTATGCTATGCATGGAGCTGTGTTGCGACGTGCGGGCTCCAAAAGAACCTGTCGGTCTGTAATCTCTGGCAACTGCGTCAGAATTAAATCTTTGTATTGGTTGTTCGACGCAATGTATATGTTCTCCTTTGGAATAAACTTTGAAAAACGGTCGAACGTCATTTGTAACAAGGAACGACCAGTTCCGAAAAAGTCCAAAAATTGCTTAGGCTTCTTTTCTGTGCTGAATGGCCAAAAGCGACTGCCAACTCCGCCGGCCATGATTACGCAATAGTTATTTTTCATTTTGCCTTTTAGTATTATTAGGTAAATGTTTTTTATTCTCTGTTTATTAACGTATCACTACAAACTAAACGTATTGCAAAGATATGTTTTTCTTGCTTTATTTACTTTTTTTAGAATTGCTTTTTGTCAAATCCTGTGAAATGTTAATGATTCTAAATATTTATTAAGTCTTGTGAAATGCTTGCTTTCCTTGTCTTGAAAAGTGCCTTTTATGGTCTTATTTTGGTTGTTTGATATGTAAGTTTGACTACTTTTGCGTTAACATTACAAATAGATGTTTTCTAAGGATTGAGAGAGAAAATAATTTGAAAATAAATTAATAATGTCTAATTGTTAGATAGTTATGAAAGTAACGAAAATTTTAAAAGTCGTCGGCATCGTCGTAGTTGTCTTTATTGCGGCATTGCTGATTATTCCTGCGCTTTTCAAGGATAAGGTGAAGGATGTGATCGTATCGCAAGTCAGTTCAATGCTGAATGCGGAGCTTTATTTAGGTGATTTCTCGCTCGGTTTTTTCTCAAATTTCCCTCATGCGACTCTCTCAGTCGAAAATTTCGGCATTGTCAACGCCGAGCCTTTCGCAGGTGACACTTTGGTCAATGTGGGTGAGTTAGATGTCGTCATCAACTTAGGTAGTCTCTTTTCTGGAAACTACGAAATCAATAAAGTTGCCCTCATCAATCCTTCTGCGCATGTCAAGGTCAACGCCGACAGCATCGCCAACTGGGATATTATGAAATCCGATACAACCACCGTAGAGGAGGCTGAAGTAACCGAAGAGTCTTCTTCCCTAAACCTTAGTCTCAACACGGTCTCTATAGAAAACTTGAAAGTTTCTTACGAAAGTGTGCCAGACAGCATGACGGCTACCGTCGACGGATTGAATCTCAATCTTGGAGGCGACATTGCTATGGATTTGCAAACGTTGGTCAACATTGATGAGCTGAAGTTGTTAATTGATAAGGTGGTTTATCATGATAATTCTTCTTCTGATATGGTGGCTACGTTGGAAAAAATTGATTTAGATTTTAATGGCACTGTCAGTGATCATGTTTCTCAATTGAAACTGTTATTGAATGTGGATTCTACTTCTTTGAGTATGGGGGGCATTCCTTACTTGACAAAAGCCAAGGTTGCGTCGGATGTCAAAATGGAGGCTGACTTAGATAATAATAAGTACACATTCGGTGATAATAGTGTGAGCCTCAATGAGATAGTCGCAAATTTTGCGGGCTATGTACAGTTGGTCGACTCTACGAAGACGGATATGGACTTGACGCTAAGCACTCCTTCGATTGACTTCAAGCAGATCCTTTCTTTGATTCCAGCTATCTATGCGAATGATTTCGCCTCGCTTCAGACTTCTGGCGAAGTTTCGTTGTCTGCAACTGCTAAAGGAGTGTTAGTGGGCGACACGTTACCTGCTATCGACGCTAAATTGTCTGTTGCGAACGCAATGTTTAAATATCCCGATTTGCCTGGAGCTGTTTCCGATATTAATATAGAGGCTAATGTTACAAACCCTGGAGGTGCTACTGATTTGACAGTCGTTTCTGTGCCTAAATTCAGTTTCAAGATGATTGATAATCCTTTTGCTTTGACTTTCAACTTGAAAACTCCAATTTCAGACCCTGACTTTGCCGCCACCGCCAACGGCTCTCTCAATTTTGACAATCTTTCAAAGGTACTTAAGTTGCAGGATATGAATTTGAAAGGTTTCTTAACTGCTGCTTTGAAAGCCAATGGGAAAATGTCCTTCATTGATCAAGAAAAATACGAACTCTTTAATATTGCAGGTGATTTGAATCTGTCTGATTTCGTTCTGAACATGAACTCTTTAGACTATGATGTGAATGTCAACAAGGCAAACCTGAATTTTTCTTCTGAAAACTTGTCTGTTGATGCTGCTTTGGTTTTGGGTGAAAGCGACCTTTCTCTCAAGGGAAAACTTCAGCATTTCATCCAATATGCTATGCGTGGCGAAACTATCAAGGGTGCTTTGAATGTAACTTCTAAAAAGTTGAATGTCACACAGTTGATCGGTGCTGACAATTCTTCTTCTCAGTCTTCCGACGCTGCTACAGACGAAAATACAGAATCTACTTCAGAATCTTCTTCCGTGGCTATACCAAACAACATTGATTTCGCTCTGAATGTTGGTGTAGACGAAATACTCTACGATGCTATCAATTTGAAAAACGTGAAAGGGGTTGTTAATGTGAAGAATGCCATCGCTAAAATAGAAACTTTGTCCGCTAATACAATGGGGGGCTCTGTTGTCATCAATGGTGAATACAATACCCAGGACACTTTGAACCCTGTTGTTGATGTGAATATGAATGTGAAAGATATGACTATCTCAGAAGTGTTCACTTCCGTTGCCACGGCGAATAAAATTGCTCCTGTCTTATCGGATGCCGACGGTCAATTCTCTTTGAATATGCGTTTCGCTTCCAATATGGATGCTTCTCTTTCTCCTGTGTTGAATACGGTCAACGCTAAAGGAAATTTCTCTTCAAAGGATATTTCGATTAAGAATGTAAAAGCCTTCAATGCTTTGGCGGAAAAAACGGGAATTGACCTTTTGAAAAAGCCTAATTTGAAGGACATTAACATTGCGTTTGTTGTTAAAGACGGTCGTTTGAACATTGACCCATTCCAAACAATCATTTCAAACACAACATTCAATTTCTCGGGTTCGTCTGGTTTGGATCAGACTTTGGATTATGTGGCTAACATTCAACTGCCTCAGAATATTTCTAAAGCTATTGATTTGGCTTTTGATATGAACATTGGTGGTACGTTCTCAAATCCGAAGATTACCTTTGGTGCTTCTTCTCAGAAGGATCAAGTTACGGAGAAGGTTACTGAGGTGATCGACAAAGCCAAGGAGAAGGCTATTGCCGCGGCCAAAGAGCAGAAAGAGAAGCTGATTGCTGCGGCTCAGACACAACGTGAGAAATTGGTGGCTGCGGCTCAGGAAAATTCTGACAAAATTGTAGCTAAGGCTCAAGCGGAAGCCGACAAGGTGTCAAATCCTCTCAAAAAAGCTGCTGCTCAGGCTGCCGTAAAAGCAGCGAAGAGTGAAGGTGCAAAGTTGGTTTCCGAGGCTGAGGCATCAGGTGACAAGTTGGTTTCTGAGGCGGAAAAACAAGGAAATGCTCTAGTTGAAGCCGCATCAAAATAAAAAACCTCTACGATTGATTTCGTAGAGAAAAAAAATAATTCCGTAAATTTGCGGAGGCGATGTGTTAATTGTCGCCTCCGCAATTTTCTTTATTGCTTTTTTCAAGAATTAATTCTGTTTTTATGAATGTAGGTAAGATAAATAATATGACAGTGGTTTCAACTGCCGATCGTGGAATAACGGTCGAAGAGATGGATACGCACGAGACGCTGTTCATTCCAAACCGTAACGTGAAAGGTGAGCCTGAAGAGGGAGACGAGGTAAAGGTCTTTGTCTATCCTGATGCTAAGAGTGAAATCGTAGGTAGCACTTTCCTCCCGTACGCTGTCGATGGTGAATTTGATTTTTTAACGGTAAAACAGGTCAATTCGTACGGTGCTCTGCTTGACTGGGGGATAGATCGCGATTTGTTCCTACCTAATCGGCATCAGACATCTAAAGTGCGTGAGGGTCGCGCCTATTTGGTGTATGTCCACTATGATGAAAAGTCTCAACAGATGATTGCCTCAATGCTTTTGGAAGATTATCTGTCAAAGGATTTTCCTCCATACCAGATGAATGATGAGGTGGATATTCTTGTGATGAAAGAGACTGACTTAGGCTATCAAGTCATTGTAGACGACAAATATTTTGGTTTGGTTTACCGTAACGAAGTGTTCGAGCATGTTGATTTTGCTATGCGCACTGTTGGTTACATCAAAAATGTTCGAGAGGACGGCAAAATAGACGTCGCTCTTCAGCCTCAAGGATACAAAGTGGTTGATGAGTTGTGCGGTCAAGTAATCGAGGCTCTACAGAAAAGTAACGGCTTCCTCCCTTATAATGACAAAACCGACTCTGAGGTCATCTACAACACGTTCGGATGTAGCAAGAAGAGTTTTAAGAAAACCATCGGAACGCTCTATCGTCAACATGCCATTGTCATTACTGATAATGGTATTCGTCTTACCTCTAATGAAGAAAAGAGCAAAGGGAAGAGGGAAGAGTGTCGGTATAAGGAAAATAAAAGAAGATTTTGATTCTATCAAATAAGTGAAAAAAAGGGCGGTGGTCAATCCATCGCCCTTTCTATACATATCATTATTGAAAATCTGATAACTATCTGAACATACTTTTGAAATGTTTTATAAATTCACGTTTTGCACTTGCCGACGGCTGTACATTGTCTGAACTTGACAAATCCTCAAAAACTTTCTTCTCTTCTTTGCTCAGCTTTTCAGGTATGTATACACCAATGTTTACAAGCAAATCTCCTGTTCCATAGCCATTTACACTTGGTAGCCCTTTGCCTTTCAATCGAAGCATTTTGCCTGGTTGTGTTCCTGGGTCAATCTTTACTTTTACCTTCGAGTCTACAGTTGGAATCTCTACCGTTCCTCCGTTGACTGCTGTGGTTATAGGAAGTAACAAGTTATAAATCAAGTCATTCTCGTCGCGAATCAACTCTGCGTCTTGCTCTTCCTCAATCACAATGTAAAGGTCTCCGTCGATGCCTCCATGTCGTGCTGCGTTTCCTTTGCCTCGCATAGACAACTGCATTCCGTCTGCGACACCAGCCGGTATCTTCACCGAAATCACCTCGTCCGACATCACGATTCCCTCTCCATTACAGAAAGAACACTTCTTCTTGATGATCTTTCCCTCTCCGCCACAGTCTGGACAGACAGATTGTGTCTGCATGGTTCCGAAAATAGAGTTTTGCACTCTTGTGATGCGTCCAGTTCCCTTACATCTATCACAGGTCGTGTACTCGTTGCCGTCGGCTCCAGTTCCATTACAGTGCGAACATGCAACATACCTTTTGACTTTTATCTTCTTTTCGACTCCCGTGGCTATTTCTTTCAGAGAAAGCTTCAAACGTGCGCGAAGATCTGTTCCCTTTCTCGTCTGTCGGTATGTTTTCCCTGAACCGCCACCGAATCCTTCTCCGAAGAAACTACCAAAGTGTCCGCCGAACAAGTCTCCAAAGTTGGAGAATATGTCCTCCATAGACATTCCTTGTCCGCTGAATCCACCACCTGCAGCGCCACCTACGCCTGCATGTCCGAATTGGTCATATCGCTGACGTTTCTGTGGATCGCTCAACACATCGTATGCTTCCGCAGCTTCTTTGAATTTCTCCTCAGCCTCTTTGTCTCCCGGATTTTTGTCTGGGTGATATTGTATGGCTTTTTTTCTATAGGCTTTTTTTATTTCGTCGGCACTCGCGGTCTTCGAGACACCAAGCACTTCGTAGTAATCTCTTTTCTCCATCTCTTTCCCTTTCGTCTTTTTTATTCACCAACGACTACTTTGGCATAGCGGATGACTTTCTCGTTCAAGGTATAACCCTTTTGAGTGCAGTCGATTACTTTGCCTTTTAGGTCGTCTGTCGGAGCAGGAATCTTCGCTATGGCCTCGTGGAAGTC
>CAVKBM010000092.1:0-7163 GCA_963654355.1 Bacteroidaceae bacterium
TCTACACCCTGCTTCGCTCTCCACTTTCTGCTCATAGTAGTGCATACCCACCGTCTGATAGGCAACTACCTCAAATCCATGCTCAAAATAAGATTCATTCTGACAAACCCGTGCCTTGATCGTGTCTCTTCCCATAGGATCGACAATCAATTTCAACCGCACCAAACTATCGCATCCATATCGGTTTACGAAGGTCAACGAATCATAATATACACCCGAAACGTTCGTCCAAATATTGAATCCATTCTTTTGATATGTACCGCCCGCACAGGTATGGTCTTCTATCTCCGTAACGGCTTGCTCTTCCGCCTTTGTCAAATGAAGAACGACTTTCTGGCTACATGACCCATTTTCAATGTATTTCGTATAGGTTCCACTCTCTGAAACATCAAAAAATTCGTTTTTATAGGTATCTCCCGCACATATAGTGTCATATATTTCAATGTCGTCGTTTTGTGCCACTATCACATCGTATGAAGCCGTCGCACTACAATTTCCACCATTTGTGGTGACGGTTACCGTATATTTCGTTGTTTGTACAGGCTCCACCTCTATCAAAGCCGTCGTGTCTCTTGTGTTCCATATATACTGCATAGAAGAGTCTAATCCCTCTACATGAGGTTTACACACCGTAAACTTAGAAAATGGTCGAACTCTCAATGTATAACCATCTTTCTCCACTGCCGCCGTCTCGCCATAAATCATATTGAAAGCCCACGCCAATTCTGCCGAAGCCTCTGTACTACTCCAATAATTACCATAACTCATCTCCGTTCCTCCATTTCTCACGAGTGCAGAGTCTATAATCGGTGTCAAAGCGTACAAAATACTCATTTGTCCATTTGATGGCATAAACCATCCCTTCTCTGCATCAAACGACCATACCGCAATATCAGTTGATTCGGGTATCTGCTTTCGCATCATCTCAGTGTTCTCCTCTCCATTCAAATCTCTCTCACTATCTAAGATTTCCGAAATTTTCGAAGATGTTCCATCTCCGTACGTCTGCTGCCCCTCTATCTTCTCTGCTTTATCATGCCATAAATAATTGCCCTCACAATCATTTAAAGCCACCATCCAGCCTGTGCGACCATTTTTTAGAATTTCTACCGCTATTCCTTTTTCCCCATATTCGTTCTCGACTAAATCTCCTACTTTCACATTGGGGTGACTTAGATTATTACGTAATGAAACAGATTTCACCGCCCTCAAAAAATTCCGATAGTAGGAGCTTTTTGTATTCCCCATAATCTCTCCTATGTCTGTCAAGGCGCAAAAATACCTCTCTGACAACTCGGTGGAAGAAAAGTAGGAGTAGCTTTTGTCATCTGGAGGAAAGATTGTTCCTCCCAATGCCGTAAATATAGGATTCACAATGTTTAGACGAGAAAACAGCAACCACAACTCCCCCACGGCAGGCACATACCAACCATTTTCATAATCAACCGCCCACGCTATCGGATAATCAACTGAATTGCCTGCTGCACGCATTATCGCCGTATTCCCATATCCATCCTGATCTGACAAAACCAAACGTATCTTGTTGTGATTGGGCAACGCAGGTATGTCGTACCCCATTTTTCCCCATGTAAGTTTATGATTGGGATTATCTGTCAAATCAGCTACCAACGCATATTCATAGTTAGTATCAACATAGAAAACAACTCCTTCTGCCGTCTTCTTTCCATCTTTCTGAAAAGCACTCAACGTCATAAATTTCCCATCGCTACAATAGACATCACCTGGCACAACTGGCACAGAATCACAATCGTGCAAAATAATACTGCTTCCATTTGCCTCTGCAACCAAAGACAACTGGTGCTTACCACAGAAGAATGATGTCGTGTCACTCGAAATTATCGACACTGTTGGCTCTTCGACCACCGTCAATGCCAAAACAACCACACTATCACAACCTGCCTCCGTCTTCAACTCTTGCGTGTAGGTGTAATAGCCTGTTGATGAAAGTTTACCTATATTGAAATTATATTTTTCATACACAGAATTAACACAGGCGGTATCATTGAAAAACTGATGATAAGAAGGACGAGGACTCACCTCCAACGGAAGTGAGGTCGAACCACACCCATTGATTCCCGTTAAAATCAATTTTCCTGGTGTTGAATCTGTAAACGACAACACTATCTGCGGCGAATATTGTCCTTTCTGCACTTTCACGTTCTCTGGCAATGTCCATCTAAATGTTGTGGCTGCATTATTACTTTCTACGTAATAGGTAGTCGCAACATTCGTGCATGGTGTCTGGTCTCCTACCAAAGTCCCCTCAAAATGAAGTAAATCATTGACGGTCAGTCGCAAGCAGACCAAACTATCAGTACAATAATGACTTCCTATTGGCTGCGTTCTGGTATATCTCAACGTGTCGTACAAGACACCCACTGGAGGTTGCGAAATCAAAAATCCATTCTCATTATAATCGTCTCCTATGCAAATTGACGCTTCAATATCAAATATTTGCTGTATAACATACAATCGCAGTTCGACCTTTCCTTGCTTGGAACAGGTGGAAGGATCGAATATGTCGTTATAATAGGTATTCCAACCTACATTATTCTGCGCAGGAAGATCAAAATTATATTTCTTATAAGTCTCTCCTTGACAAACTGTATCAACAATTTGCGTCTCCGAACTTTGCGATTTATTCGAAATAAATGCGCTTTGGATAAATGTGCAACCCGTTACAGATGTTACTTCGCAGTAGATCGTCTTGTCGCCTCCATCTACTGAAACAGTCGTTGTCCGTGTAGTATCGCCATTGCTCCATAAGTACGATGAGAAGCCTTCGGGTGCAGACAGAGTAATGTCTGACTCACCACAGTTGTCCATATCCAACTGATTGGGGGCACAATGTGCTGTGAAATAGGCATAGCCGAAATGACCCATCAATGCGCAGTCGTAGGTGATAAATTGTACTTGTACCTCCTGATTGGCATAAGGTGTCAAATCCAACCCCACCTTTGTCCAGTCTCGCCAACGTCTTGCTGTATATCCATCTGCATAGTCTTGAAAACCTGGTATTCCTTCTGCCGCAGAAACATCATACTCAGCACAATCAGACACTAAATTTCCTTCTTTATCTGTCACACGCACTACAAAACGTGGCTGGTCGGACTTCTCATGTCCTGGATCTTCCAAAACAATTGCAAAATTTACAAACAAAATCGTATTTTCAGGGTCTACAACAAAATGATAGACAATGGCTTCTGCCTCTCCTCCTATGTTGTCGTTTCCTAACCTAATAGATTTCAACTCTCCATCTGGTATTGTAGCCAATTGTCCTCCCGTGTTTTCATCGAAAGAGACTTTTTCATTCAATGTTTGACGGTTCTCTATCACCCCCACTGCTTGAAATGGATCGTCAACCATTCCTGTGAAACCCTGAACAAAAGCCCCCCTGATGTCCATAAAATCAGGACACCCTTGCTCTACCGTATACGACAAGGCGCACAACGCAAATATCGTTGCTATTATTGTCACGCCTACCTTCCGACATCCGTTTCTCATTCCCCTATTATATCTGATAGGAACAGACAGGAAACCTTCTTTCGCCTCTCTGCCTTACTATTTTTTGTGACGATTTTGTCTCCTACGCTTGTACTCGGCTTTCATCTTCGCAGACCCCGATCCATGAGCGCCTTTCACATACGAAGTGCGCTTGGCTTTCGTCTTCACCCCTTTCTTTTGATCTTTATCGACATGCTCGGACGATTTTTTGAAAACTGTCCCATGTTCCATTATATGTTGAATATCATCCATATCTACTCCTAAAGTTTTAATTCATATCAGTTTTCATAAAATACTATATTACACCTTCTTCTCTATTCCTAATTTTTTAGCCTCTTGTATCATAAATTCATAAGCAGGCTCATATTCATTAGGGATAACTCCATCCAATACAGCATCCTTTATCGCATTCTTAATCTTACCAATCTCAGCGCACGGAGGCAAACTAAACACTTTCATAATCTCTTCACCTGAGACTGGGGGCTGGAAATTGCGAACTCTGTCTTTCTCCTCAATCTCCTTCATTTTCTGCTGCACTCTTGCGTAATTTTCCTTATACTTGCGCACCCTCTCCTGATTCTTCGAAGTAATGTCCGCCTGACAAAGTATCATCAAGGCATCAATATCATCGCCAGCATCAAACAGCAAACGTCGAATGGCTGAATCGGTTACACCATCTTCTACCAACGCTATCGGACGCATGTGAAGCAACACCATCTTGATGACGAACTTCATCTTCTCGTTCATTGGCATCTTCATGCGCTTGAAAAGTTTCGACGTGATCTTTGCACCCACATAATTATGATTATAGAACGTCCACCCTACCTTGTCCACCCACTTCTTCGTTGCGGGTTTTCCAACATCATGGAGCAACGCAGCCCAACGTAGCCAAAGGTCGTCAGACTTCTCCGCCACACTATCAACTACTTGCATAGTATGGGTGAAATTATTCTTGTGTCCAACTCCATCCTTCTCTTCTGTAGCAGCCAACGCATGAATCTCTGGCAAAACCAACTCCATCAATCCACACTGCTCCATCAAAACTAACCCCACAGACGGACGTTTAGACATCATAATTTTATTCAACTCCTCGTTAATTCGCTCTTTCGTGATGATGGAAATTCGCTCTTTCATCCTTCCCAACGCGTCAAACGTGTTCTGCTCAATGAAAAACGACAACTGGGAGGCAAAACGTACACAACGCATCATCCGCAAAGGATCATCGCTAAAGGTTACGTCTGGATTCAACGGAGTGCGCAATATCTTGTTCTCCAAATCCTCCATACCGTTAAAAGGGTCTACTAATTCGCCAAAACGATTCTTGTTCAAGCACAAAGCCATCGCATTCACCGTAAAATCTCTTCTGTTTTGGTCGTCTTCTAACGTTCCATCTTCCACGATAGGATTGCGAGAATCTGCACGATACGACTCCTTTCGTGCGCCTACAAACTCCACTTCTATATGCTTCAACTTCACCTGAGCCGTTCCAAAACTCTTAAAAACCGAAAGAGTACTCCCTTTCCAAGCTTTATGAAACGCCTCCGCTACAGCAATTCCAGATCCTACAACCACAATATCTATATCGTTAGATGGTCTCTCTAACAAAATATCACGAACAAAACCACCAATCACATAACACTCAACGCCTTGCGAATCAGCCACTTCCGAAATCAGTCGGAAGACCTTGTTATCCAAGTATTTTTCCACCTTACGATCCTCTCTTTCGTCTCTTTTTTCTCTATTTGTCTCTTCTTTTCAAACGTTTATTTTATCACTTACAAACGCATTTACTTGCAAAAATAGCAAATTAGTACGAATTTTGCCGTGTCAAAATTTATTGTTTTCGTATGCAACCCATTTCTGAGGATTTTATCCGACAAATGATTAGTCTTTTAGGTGAAAATGAGACTGCTGACTTACTGAAAGCCATTGATAGCGAACGTGTTACGAGTGTTCGTCTCAACACTGCAAAATGTGCTGAAAATATACTTAATGAAACCAATTCTTCGGACAAAGTTCCTTGGTGTATTTCAGGTAAATATCTGTCTAATAGACCTCTATTCACAATGGACCCTCTGCTTCACGCAGGTGTCTACTACCCTCAAGAGGCGGCATCTATGTTCCTCGAATATGTTGTTAAACAGCATTTTGACAAATTGGAGACGGACGAACCTCTTATGTTGGACCTATGCGCAGCTCCAGGCGGAAAATCATCTATTCTTGCTTCTATTTTAAAAGGGAAAGGTTGGTTGGTGGCTAACGAGGTTATGAAAACTCGTGTCGGAATTCTTAACGAAAATCTAACGAAATGGGGTGCACCCAACATTACCGTCGCACAAAACGACCCGAAAGATTTTGGCAAACTATCCGGTATTTTCGACCTCATTCTTGTGGACGCTCCTTGTTCGGGTGAAGGAATGTTTCGAAAAGATGACAAGGCCATTGAGGACTGGTCGCTCAACAACGTGCAACTCTGTTGCGAAAGACAACGCCGTATTGTGTCCGATGTTTTCCCTTCCCTCAGAGAAAACGGACTACTCGTCTACAGCACCTGCACCTACAACGAAGAGGAGAACGAAAAAAACGTACGCTGGATCGCAGAAAACTTAGGTGCTGACATTCTGAAAATTGACGTCAACCACGATTGGGAAATCTCTGAATCGGACTGTGGCTACCACTTCTACCCTCATAGAACGAAGAGCGAAGGTCTTTTCCTCGCCATTCTTCAAAAAACAAGTGAACAATCAACCTTGAAATTGAAAATTAGGAAAAACGCAAAAGAAAGTATAAAATCAAAAAGCATCTCCCTACCTCAAAACATTAAAACTCAATGCAGTGGATGGTTGAATGACAAATATGAATTTATTTTCGACAGCAACGTTATTTCCGCAGTTTCAAAACCATTCATTGACTATATTACTCTCTTCCAACAAAATCTACGCACACTACGAAATGGTCTTCCTATAGGCACACTCAAAGGTAAAGACATCATTCCTGATGAAGCTCTGGCTCTTGCCTGGTCATTCAATAAAGATGCCTTTCCAACAGTAGAATGTGATTGGAATATGGCTATTAAGTATCTTAAGAGAGAAAATCTTAATCTTCCCGATGTTCCTCAAGGCATAGTCCTCTTCACCTTCAAAAATATTCCTTTGGGATTCGGCAAAAACTTAGGGAACAGATGTAATAATCTATTCCCTCAAGAGTGGCGCGTTAGAATGGAAATGGACGAGAACAGCTACACTTCAGTAATTTAGCTGTTCACTTAAGCATATTCTGAAGTGAGCCAATAGGTCAAATTAAGAGAGTCCAACGCCGTCAGTAACTCTCTATTCACAGTAAGATAGGCATTTCGCGATTTCAAATTAATCGGATAAGGGGACGATGCTAACTGCAAAGCCAAATGTAAGTTTGCTCCTCCGACATTTCCATCATTCATCTTCTCGGCTATCAGGGTCTTGAAATCCAACAATTTCGTGTTCAAATCTGCCTCTTCTCGGGCATTAATCCGCACATAAATATCTTTCACTCCCGTTTTCGCGACATCCGACAAGAACTGTACTCCGTGATACATAAAGCGTCTCGTTTTATCATAACTATTTCGCTTACCATACTTACCTCTCAGCATTATACTGTAT
>CAVKBM010000093.1:0-6930 GCA_963654355.1 Bacteroidaceae bacterium
TCCATATTCTTCGTCGGCGCAATGGCAACATGTATATGCACTGGCTGAGGGTGATAATCCTCTTCCTTTGAGAGAATCCTCACCTCACAATGCTTTGGGTGTGGGAAAACGATTTCTGCCGTATAATATCCACCTTGACCATCAACCAACTCTATTTGATCTCCCTCAACCAATCGAAGAACCTTCACAGCATGTTGCGATTCCTCTTCTGACAGTCGATTGTCAACGGCAATGTTTGGAGCATAAAAAATCATTCTTCCAACAATCTTTTAAAAACTTACAATTCTTAATCCTTGTAAATAGCTTTTTTCCCAGCCAATAAAGTGTTTTTCAACAACGAACAAATAGTCATTGGTCCAACACCGCCAGGAACTGGTGTTATATAACTACACTTAGGAGCGACATTTTCAAAGTCAACGTCTCCCGTCAACTTAAAGCCACTCTTAGTCTTATCTGAAGGCACTCGGGTTGTTCCAACATCAATAATAACGACACCATCCTTCACCATATCTGCAGTCAAGAATTTTGGAGAACCTAAAGCAGCAATAATAATGTCTGCCTGTAAAGTAATCTCCTTCAAATTCTTCGTTCGACTATGACAAACAGTCACCGTTGCATCTCCTGGATATGCTTTCTGCATCATCAAGGTAGCAACAGGCTTTCCAACTATATTACTTCGACCAATAACCACACAGTGCTTACCTGCTGTTTCTATCTTGTATCGTTTGAGCAACTCCATGATTCCAGAAGGTGTCGCAGAAACAAACGATGGCAAGCCGATAGAAGTTCTTCCAACATTGATTGGATGGAAACCATCAACATCCTTGCGATAGTCAATCGCCTCAATCACTTTCTGCTCTGAAATATGCTTGGGCAAAGGCAACTGAACAATGAAACCGTCAACATCGTCATCATTATTCAATTTTTCAATTTCCTTCAAAAGAGCCTCCTCTGTGATGTCTGCCTCAAAAGCTAACTTCGTGGATTTAAAGCCAACCTGCTCGCAAGATTTAACCTTATGGGCAACGTACGTCTCGCTGCCTCCATCATGTCCTACAATGATCACTGCCAAATGCGGTGTCTTTCCACCGTTGGCCTTTATTTGTTTAACTTCTTCAGCAATCTCCAATTTTACCTGATCGGCGATTGCTTTCCCATCTATCAACTCCATATTCAATTATTTCCTCTTTCCTATACCAAATTTCAAATTGCGTGGTCCACCTTGGGTTACCATCTTCATCATCTTACGTGTCTCCTCAAATTGCTTCAAAAGACGATTCACCTCTTGGATATTTGTACCACTTCCTTTCGCAATACGCATACGACGACTGCTATCCAAAATTCCAGGATTTTTACGCTCCTCCGGAGTCATTGAATAGATGATTGCTTCAATTCCTTTGAACGCACTATCATCGATTTCTACATCTTTTAAAGCTTTTCCAACACCAGGAATCATTGATGCCAAATCCTTCAAATTACCCATTTTCTTTATTTGGTGAATCTGAGACAAGAAATCATTGAAGTCAAACTGATTCTTTGCAATCTTCTTCTGAAGTTTTTTAGCCTCCTCCTCGTCATATTGTTCCTGCGCACGCTCCACAAGGGTTACGATATCACCCATTCCAAGGATACGATCTGCCATACGTTGTGGATGGAACACATCTATCGCTTCCATCTTTTCACCTGTACCAACAAACTTTATCGGCTTGTTGACAACAGAACGAATAGACAATGCCGCGCCACCACGAGTATCACCATCCAACTTCGTCAATACTACTCCATTGAAGTCTAAACGATCGTTGAACTCTTTCGCCGTATTTACAGCATCTTGTCCTGTCATTGAATCAACAACGAACAAAATCTCATTCGGCTTAATTGCTTCTTTGATTGCAGCAATCTCGTTCATCATCTGCTCATCAACAGCCAGACGACCAGCCGTATCTATGATAACAACATCATTTCCTTTCGCCTTCGCTTGCGCAATCGCATTTTGCGCTATCTGAACTGGATTTTTATTTTCCTCCTCCGTATATATATCAACGGCTATCTGTTCTGCCAACACACGCAACTGCTCAATCGCAGCAGGACGATACACATCACAAGCCACTAACAATGGCTTCTTATTCTTCTTTGTCTTCAACAAGTTTGCCAACTTTCCGGTAAAAGTCGTCTTACCTGAACCTTGCAAACCTGACATCAAAACAACAGTAGGTTTTCCAGAAAGATCAATATCAGTTGCTGTTCCTCCCATCAACTCAGCCAACTCGTCATGAACGATTTTTACCATCAACTGGCTTGGCTTCACCGCAGTCAAAACGTTCTGTCCCATCGCCTTTTCCTTCACCATGTCCGTGAAGTTCTTTGCTACTTTATAGTTGACATCGGCGTCTAACAACGCCTTTCGAACGTCTTTCAACGTCTCAGCGACATTGATTTCTGTTATCTTTCCTTCTCCTTTTAATATTTTAAAAGATCTTTCTAATCTTTCTCCTAAACTTTCAAACATATACCTTTATTATTGGCTTTTATTTTTCTAATTTATTTCATCTTACGACTGATTCAATCTTTCACTTTCACAGACTCCAATTTGAAATCAGAGGCATTTTTCAACCATTCGTTTCTCTTCTTTTCAACTTTCTTCATAAAAGCATCCAATTCGTCTTTATAAGTTCTATGAAGGAAACGAAAGAAGACTACCCTGTCTTCCACCTGACGAATTCTTGCAACATTCCACTCTAACGTGAATGTTTTTCCTCCTTGCACATTGCCTTGCACATATTCAATCCACAATTCACCCTCTTTCAATGGTTCTATTTTATTGAAACTGAAAACAATGTTCTGCTCTTTCTGAAGGCTCAACTTCGTCATCAGCTGATTTTCTTCTTTCTCAACCTCAGCTCCCTTAGGTGTACATTCAACAATGACCTTACTCTCAAAGCGCACCATACTCTCGTCCTTCTTCAAAAACTCCTCTAAGTATCTACCCGACTTCGTTTTAGACGACCAACGCAAAAGATAGTCGCCCTCCGCCAAAGAGACTTTTGGAAGACCCAAATAATCCGTCTGACAGAAAACAGGAAAACAGCCCAATAATAGTACCGAGAAAAGAATCAACAAAAAACGAAGAACTTTCATACGCTGATAGTAAGAGACTTACGCCTGATGAACATGAACATCCATCTGAGGGAAAGGTATGTTGATTCCTTCTCTGGTAAACACTTTGTAGACCTCCTCATTCATCTTGAAGAAGATATCCCAATAGTTAGCAGGATCACACCAAACACGAACAACTATGTTCACTGAACTTGCGTCTAATTTTGACAAAGCGATAAATGGTTCGTATCCTGCTTCATTTTGAATAATATGAGGATTCTCGTTGATGATTCTAGTTAAGGTAGCCTTCGCCTTATCGTAATCATCTCCGTATGCGATACCGAACTCAAAATCAACACGACGTCGTGGTTCTTTGGAATAGTTCGTTACAACACTCGTAGAAAGATTTCCGTTAGGGACAATCACCATCTTGTTGTCATTAGTTAAAATCAAAGTGTTAAAAATCTGAATTTCTTTAACTGTTCCTGTGATACCCGTAACTTCCAAAAAATCACCAACTTTAAATGGACGAAACAACAGAATCATCACACCACCTGCGAAGTTTTGCAAAGTTCCGCTCAAAGCCATACCAATGGCAACACCTGCGGAAGCAAACAAGGCAACGAACGACGATGTTTCAATACCAAGAATGCCAATAACGACAATAATCAGAATGAAGTTCAAAACAATGCTTGTGAGACTCTTCAAAAAGGTTGACAAGCTAGCATCTACATCTCTTTTCTCTAACGTACGAATAACAACCTTGTTCAACTTACGAACTATCCAACGAAGAATGAAATAGACGACAATCGCCAACAAGATACGAGACACCAATCCCATCGACATCTCAATACCTTTTTGGAGCATCGTCTCAATCGCAGTTGAATAATCACCATTTGCCAAAGCCTCTTTCGTCTGTGCAGCCATAATAGAATCATGCTGCGCTACTTGCAAAGAATCTAACATTGTATTTTAAGTATTTTTATTTTAAACATTTAGGTGCGACGAACTAAAAAACGCCGATACCAAATACAAAAATAAAGCCTTTAAAAATAATATTCAAACTTTTTTCTTTTTCTCTATTTTGCCTCTTCACACTTTTTAAATGTATATTTGCTAAACACTTAAATACAGTTAATTTTTATGGACATTCTTAACGCAGGAAATTTTTCCATTTTTCTATGGATTATGACGGGTATCGCCGTCATTGTTTTTATTGCACTCTATTTTGTTGACGCAGGTTACGGTATAATGTACAATAAGAATTGGGGAGTAACAGTCAATAATCGATTGGGATGGATACTGATGGAAGCTCCCGTTTTCGTCGTGATGTGCCTTTGTTGGTGGTTCTCCGAACGCACTTTTCAAGCGGCTCCATTGGTGATGTTTCTCATCTTCCAAACCCACTATTTCCAACGCTCTTTTATCTTTCCTTTGCTTTTCAAAACAAAGAGTAGAATGCCAATCTCTATTATGCTGATGGGTGTAGTTTTCAACACTTTGAACGGATTGATGCAAGGAGGTTGGATTTTTCACTTTTCACCTGCCAACTATTATACGAATGACTGGCTTCTCTCTCCTCAATTTTTTGTCGGAACCATTATTTTCTTTATAGGTATGTCCATAAACCTACATTCCGACTACATAGTAAGACACCTTCGCAAACCTGGAGACCACAATCACTATCTGCCCAAAGGTGGCTTTTATGACTATGTAACATCTGCCAACTATTTCGGAGAGTTGACCGAATGGTTAGGATGGGCCATTCTCACATGGTCATGGGCAGGAGCTGTCTTTTTCATTTGGACTTTTGCAAATCTCGTTCCCCGTGCCAATACAATCCACAAAAAATACCGTGTGATGTTTCCAGAGATGGCGAACCTCAAGTTAAAAAGAGTATTTCCTTTCATCTATTAACGAAACATTTATACTCAATACCATAGTATCATAATTTTTTTACTATTCACCCAAAGATAAAATGTCGACATTATTCACACCTGGTAAAATCGGTCCGCTAACATTGCGCAACCGAACCATTAGATCCGCTGCCTTCGAGGGCATGTGTCCGAACAACGCACCATCAGAGATGCTTTACAATTACCACGTCTCCGTCGCTCATGGAGGTATCGGTATGACTACATTAGCATACGCATCCGTAGAACAGAGTGGACTTTCTTTTCCACACCAACTTTGGCTGAAGAAAGAGAATATAGAGGGATTACGCAAAATTACAGATGCCATCCACAAGGAAGGCGCCGCAGTTAGTATTCAAATCGGACACTGTGGGAACATGTCGCACCGCGCTATCTGTGGATGTACACCCATCTCAGCCTCTACGGGATTCAACCTCTACTCGCCAACATTCGTACGTGGTATGAGGAAAGACGAAATCGAGCATGTGGCAAAATCTTTCGGAGAGGGCGTGAACCTTGCTCGTGAAGCAGGATTTGACGCTGTAGAATTGCATGCCGGACATGGTTATCTGATAAGCCAATTTCTTTCTCCTTCAACCAACCACCGACATGATGAATACGGAGGCTCATTAGAGAATCGTATGCGCTTTATGAAAATGTCAATGGACAGCGTGATGAGTGCAGCAAAAGATGACATAGCTATTTTGGTGAAAATGAACATGCGCGATTGTTGCCGACATGGTATGGAACTTGATGAAAGCATAGAGGTAGCGAAAACCTTAGAACAATGCGGTGCACACGCTTTGGTGCTGAGCAGCGGTTTTGTCAGCAGCGCACCAATGAACGTGATGCGTGGAGCAATGCCACTCCGTACAATGTCCTACTATATGAAGGGCTTGTTGATGCCAATCTTGGCACGTATCGGAGGAAAGTTTATGGTGCCAAGCGTGCCATTCAAGGAAGCCTATTTCTTAGAGGATGCCTTGAAATTTCGCGCCGCAGTAAAGATGCCGTTGTGCTACATCGGAGGTTTGATCTCAAGAGACAAAATAGACGAAGTCTTAGATGATGGTTTCGAATTTGTGGCAATGGCACGCGCCGTGTTAAACGACCCCGAGTTCGTCAATAAAATGAAAGAGGACGAACATTACCGCGTCAACTGCGACCACTCCAACTACTGCATTGGTCGAATGTACTCTCGTGAAATGGCATGTCTGAAATGCATTCAAAAAGAAGGGAAAGAAACTATTCCTCAAAGTCTGTTGGATGAAATTGAGAAAAATAGAGAAAAAGGATACTAAAAATCAGAACTTAGTACATAGATCTGAGAACTTAGAGTTTAGACATAGAAAAGAGTGAAGAGACAAATGGAGGCGGATGAATTTAATTTTTTACAAAATTGTTTAAATAGCACGAAGAATTTTGCCATCTTCCGTTTCCCAAATGAGAAAATCTTGAGGATAATTAAAGCAGAAAATTCTATTCTACTACGAAAGATAGAAGATCTTCAAAACCACCCCTCCTCATTTATCTTTGCTCCATTCTCAAAGAAGAACAAACCTATAATCGTCTTGCAATCAAAAGATTATAGGGAGATTAACATAAAAACAGAGCAAGATTTTTCTAAAGCACCAAAGTCTTACTCTATTATAGAAGAACCAATTTCACCCTCGTATGCTAATGATTTTCAACATTTTCATACAGGGGTGAAACAGCAATTTCAAAAGTTAGTATTAGCACGTTCAAAGGAGATAAAAAAGTCTATAGATGCGATACAACTTTTTTTAGAAGCCTGTCAGATTCATTCCAACGCAATGGTCTATCTGTTCAAATCCGAAGAGACAGGCGTATGGTTAGGAGCAACCCCCGAAATACTTTTAGAGGGTACAAAAGGAGGAATGCATACCATAGCGTTGGCTGGCAC
>CAVKBM010000094.1:0-6924 GCA_963654355.1 Bacteroidaceae bacterium
TATATGGAGATTTCCATATATGACGGGTCAAAACGGAGGAGCCGCTTTCGTCCTCATCTACTTAATATGTATTCTTCTTTTAGGATTGCCCGGAATGATCAGTGAATTTATCGTTGGAAGACACTCAGCCTCTAACGCAGCCAAAGCTTATAAGAACCTATCGAATGGCAAACCATGGGGGCTAATTGGCTATGTTGGCGTGTTCACCTCTATGATTATCCTTGGATTCTATGCAGTCGTTGCAGGTTGGTGTTTACAATACCTCTATGCAAGCATTATTGGCGAAATTCAAGGAGATGCACATTTCGTACAAACCTATTTTCAAAACTTCTCTTCAAGTATTTTTCTTCCAATCCTATGGGCCATAGTGTTCATTATGATCACACACGTTGTCATTGTTAAAGGCATTCAAAATGGAATAGAAAAAGCCTCTAAGATAATGATGCCTATTCTATTCATTCTCCTCATTATCATCGTTATAGCATCATGTTCCCTACCTGGAGCTATCAAAGGAATTGCATTTCTGCTAAAACCAGACTTTGGAAAAGTCACGCAAAATGTTTTCCTAGATGCATTAGGACAAGCATTTTTCTCCCTCAGTTTAGGCACCGCTTGCCTCTGCACCTACGCTTCTTACTTCAACAGAAAAACAGATTTGTTCAAATCAGCCTCCCAAATAGCGGCTATAGACACGATTATCGCCATATTAGCGGGCTTAATGATATTCCCTGCGGCTTTCTCTGTCGGAATAGAACCCGACAGCGGAGCGTCATTAATTTTCATTACACTACCCAACGTTTTCCAACAAGCATTTCAAAGCATACCTGCAATTGGATATATAATTTCAATTCTATTTTATGCTTTATTAGTGCTGGCGGCACTCACATCCACGATTTCTATGCACGAAATTGCAACTGCATTCTTCCACGAAGAATTTCAAACATCAAGAAAAAAAGCTGCATGGATTACAACTATTGTTTGTTGCACGATTGCTACCCTTTGTGCATTATCATGCGGTGCAGTTCCAAAATTATCGTTTTTTGGAAAATCATTTCTTGACTGTTGCGATTTTCTCACTGCCAAGATTTTACTTCCGATGGGGTCATTTTTCACTTGCCTGCTATTGGGATGGTATGTACCTAAAAAATTGGTGAAAAACGAGTTCACAAACGATGGAACAACAAGAAACAAATTATTCAATATCTATCTGTTCATGATCCGTTTCGTCTCTCCTATCTGTATCTTGACCATATTTCTACATGAATTAGGTTTATTCTAAACTATAAATCATCATGTATGCTTCAAATATACCACCCATAGCACAACAGGGATTCCCAACAACGCCGTTATCGCATTAATCGGAATGATATAACCATTGTTAGGAAGTTGCGAGAGAATATCGCTTAATAACATCGCACATCCACCCAATAAAAGAGTACAAGGCAGAACTTGACGATGGATAGACGTCTGAACCAACAGTCTTGCGACATGGGGCACCGCCAAACCAACAAAACCTATCGGACCTGCAAACGCCGTTGTTCCACCTGTCAATAATACAGTCACAACGATAACGATGATGCGAGTTCGCCTCACATCAACACCAACTCCCTTAGCAAAGTCTTCTCCTACTAACATAGCATCCAATGGTTTTAGCAATTGAAGCATTAAAACGAGGGCGACCACAAACAAAATCAACATCACACCCAACTGTTGCCATCCTATCAAGGATAAACTTCCAAATGTCCAATTAACAAAAAACTTTACAGACTCTGGGTCCGACAAATTTTGCAGAATTGTTATAACAGCCCCAGCAACCGAACCTAATAACATACCCACGACCAACAATGAAATTGACTCTCGTAATCGCAAAGATGCGAACAAAATCAACACAAAAAGTAAAACAGCACCACCCAAAGCAAATATTGCACAACCCCATTGAATCATACTGCTACTCACCGATATTCCCAATATAGGAATCAGCAACATAAAAATAGCGACACCCAAAGACGCACCTGAACTAACCCCCAAAACGTAGGGACCCGCCAACGGATTTCTAAAAAAAGTTTGCATTAACAAACCAGAAACAGACAAAGAAACACCAACAAGAATCGCCCCTATAGCTTTGGGGATTCTTATTTCAAAAAAAATGGTACGAGAAACTGAATCTTCATTTACAAACCCTTTTAGACAATCTGAGAATGAAATACTCACACTACCAAACAGTATGTCGGTGAAAAAAAGAATTATCATCAAAAAGCACAAGAAAACGCAAACAAATCTCGTTTTATTTATATTTTCAATATCTTGTTTATTCAAAACACACATAGAACACCGACTCATTAAAAAATCACTTCAATCTTTTCACATAACGAGTTTCAAATTCAAAATCTTCACTATGATGAAAAACCGCAACTATATCTTCCAAAAGCCAATCTGGGTGGGCAACAGCCTCTTCATAGAAATCACTAATTTCAGCTGGTGCAGAACGACGCACCGAACGTTTATTGAAATTATAAATTTCTTCATTCTTATAAGACTTAAGTATAGACAAACGCACATCCAACGAGCTACGACTGTTCTCTTGACAATTCATCCAAATGTCCACATCTTTCATAGTCTTCAACACCCACTCCAACCCACAAGTTATAGTACCAACCAAAGTATCTGACAAGACATACGTAGCATTCGCATCTTCGTATAAAGCCGACATATATCCATTGCCCCCCGTCAGATACCAAGTATCTCCGAAACTTCCTCCTGCAAAAATAGTGGGAGTATGCGACATTTTTGACGCCTTTATCTTAACATCATTATAATTTCTCTCTATCTCATTAAAAATTGAATCTGCAACAACATACTTATCAAAAAAAAGAGAGAAAAATTTCAACCACTCTGCCCTCCCTAATGCGGTCGTCTCCCTCCATTCCGCACATACAATAGATGGACAGACATCAACATTTGGTTTTTCCCTTAAATCAGAAAAGAAAAGCACCTCTGGAGCTGCTGTCAACAGACGCTCTACATCCACCTGCATTGAATTACCTAATTCTACAATTTTACCCGATTTCACCCAACTATATACAGTATCAGAGTAGATGTATTCCGCATTACAAATTGCACAAAGAGAAGGTAACACCCCCAACAGACGATAAAATTCCAAATGAGTCGTACTATTGGAAGCAAACCTTTTGAGTGGTATTTCTATCACAATAGAAGGATCTTTTATAACATGTTTCACCGAGTCTGCCCAACACTGTCTAACCAAATAAAAAAAATTTTTATCATGTTTTTCATTGTCCGAGAAAACAGTCAATCTATATCCCCAAGAGCAACTATCCACAGAAAACTTTTCTGCATATTTTAGTTTTATCCGATTTGCACATGAATCAACCAATAGACCTTTTTCTCCTTTGTTTTTCGGAGCAATATCTACTGCACACGAAATCAACGAAACAAAAACAATAACGACGAAACAAAATCTTCCCATGCGACAAAGTTTGTTGCAAATTTAGCAAAAACGACCGAATTAATTTCGTTCAAAACTAATATTAGAATAAATTTGCAATTAGTAAAAAGAACAAGAATAGTTTACACTGTAGCTTGTATACAAAATAGGATAGTCATTACAATGGGAACAGTCAAAACTCGCTCTATATTTATCGACGTCGCACGGAAACTATTTGCAGAAAGAGGTATGGAAAACACGACGATGAATGACATAGCTAAGGAAGCGCAAAAAGGTCGTCGCACGTTATATACCTATTTTAAGAGCAAAGATGATATTTACTATGCCGTGATTGAAAGCGAACTGTTTATGCTTGCCCACAAATTACAGAAAGAACTTCAGAAGGAGGCTACCCCAAAAGAGAAACTGATCAATTATATCTATGCGAGAATGGAAATTTTCCACGAAGCAGTGATGCGCAACGGTAATCTTCGGGCGAGTTTCTTCCGCAACATTTATGTCGTAGAGAAAAGTCGCCACAGATTAGACTTAACAGAAATGAAAATGTTAGAAGCGATTCTTGTTGAAGGTAATCAAAGTGGAGATTTTGAAGTTCGAAATCCACAACTTGCGGCGAAATTAATCCACTGCGCATTAAAAGGATGTGAAGTGCCATTTATTCGTGGCGAGCTTCGCACTTTCTTCTACCCAGAAAACAAGAAAGGCTTCACAGACTTTCTTTTAAACGGACTTAAACACGCTTAAGGCAACGAGGACAAAAAAGAGATAATCAAAAAGATTATCCCTTTCGGTTTCTACGCTAAAATTAAATTAATTCTCTTCCACCTCGGCGTAACCAATGGTCTGTCCAGAAACGGAATCCTCGTCAAAAACAAAATCACGCGCTACATTCACCACTCTACAAGCCTTGACCGTAGTAAACTTACCATTTTTACGAATATCATTCAGAAAAACACTAGCAATGTTGTCTTGACCATGTACAGTACCACGACTTGAGGCAATTCCCAAATAGGCAGTATCTCCAACAACCGTTGCATAATCGATGTACTGCAAAGCGGCCAAATTCTTAATGAAAACCTGTTCTTGGGTAAGCACACGCTCTTCCACTACATCTTTCTTTGTATGATCTTTAACCGTTACATAAGAACACGAAACAAAAGATGTTATTAATAGAAAAGAAGAACAAAGCCAAACGAAATTTTTTCTCATATTTTTCAATTTATCTTATCACAAAAATAGTTTTTATCATTTATACAACTATATTTGCATATCGATAATTATGGCACGTTCGTTGAAAAACATATTGTTCGGTAGTTTCACTGCAATGGTTCTAATTGTGGTGATTGCTTGTTTTGGGCGAATTGCAACAATAACATTTCCTAATGAAAGCGCAGTAAATCTCGGAGATAACGAGATTGCAACATTTTCAGAAGAAGATTTTCAGGGAGGCACATTAGAAAAAGGAAGGACATTCTACCATAGTAGCGAACTTTTAATGCCTAACGAGATTGCCGTCCCCGTTTTGGAAAGAAATAATTCAAATGGTTCGAATAGTGGGTTAGAACAAACGTCTGGAAGAAGCATTTCGTATCTTCAAGCTACGATAATCTACGCAGGTGTTAGATTGAAAGAAAGATTCATTCAAGAGAATAGACAAAAATCCCATTTAAAACTGATTGGTTATTACATTTATCAGTTGCGCAGAATTATTATTTGAAAATTGACCTATTTAGTCTTTGTCATTTCCTACCCTCTACGTTGTTAGGGGGTCGGCTTTAGATTATACTAAAAAGGAAAAACTTTTCACACACACAAATTTTCAATAATAATTAAAATCAAAATGGAGAACAAGAATTTGACTTTTGAAGAATACATTGCATCAGATAAAGAGAGAATAGAGCAAAAAAAGGTAATTTCTAACATTGGTATAGCAGCGACCCTAATCGGAATTGTAGTATCAGCATTAACAGCAACTTCGCTTGTGCCAAGCGGAATGCCATCATTGTTGGCAGGTTCTGTTGGAATTGTGATTTTAATCATTGGTGTTACAAAACTTTTGTCAAAAAAGACGGTTTTTATTGAAAAGCAATCACAAGAAGAACTGAAGAACTCCGATATATTTTTTGACACAACAGAATTAGGGAATATCTCACGTTTGTATGAACAGCGCGACTTCGGTTCTATTGCGAACCTAAAAAAAGGGAACCAATCGGGCATTGTTTTGCATGTATGTGGCACAGAAAATGGGAAACTCTATTATACTCAGCTGATGAAATATGTGCCATACCAATATGTACCAGTTTACGACACAGTAAAACACACGGATGCAAACGAAGTCAATGCTTTAGCAACTCTTGTCCGCTTGTATTCTGAGAAAGCATAGACATCTTTCTTCTCTTTAAATTCTCTTTTATATGTTGGTAGTAATGGTTGTGTTGTTCCTATTAGGCTATGCGGCTATAGCCATGGAACACAAAATAAACATCAACAAAGCGGCATCTGCCTTGATACTTTGTTGTCTTTTGTGGATAGTTTACATTTTTGCGGCACCAAATCTAATCGGCGATTCTGCCGATTTTACGACGTATGCGAGTGAAAATAGCGAACTTTCATTCAAGGAAAACATATTCAATTTTGTCACCAATACTCAGATAATAGAACATGTTGGTGATGTTGCGGAGATCTTATTCTTCCTTATGGGGGCTATGACCATCGTTGAACTGATAGATGTTCACGGAGGATTCTCTATCATAACAGACCATATTAAGGTAAGCGACAAGCGTAAACTTTTGTGGAAGATTGCTTTCATCACTTTCTTTATGTCTGCCGTATTGGACAACCTCACAACATCAATTGTGATGATCATGATGCTTCGGAAACTCATTAGTGATCAGAAGGACAGATGGGTATACGGTTCCATTATAATCATTGCTGCTAATAGTGGAGGCGCGTTCTCCCCCATTGGAGATGTTACAACGATCATGCTTTGGGTGAAAGGCAACATATCAACAGGGGGAATCATTCCAATGTTGATTATTCCTGCCATTGTGTCCGTTGTCGTTCCTACCCTATTTGCTTCTCGTCTACTTCATCCAAACGCAGCAAAAATTTCAGCGTTGTCACAAATTGTAGAAGAAACGACCGAGACTCAAGGGCCTTCTATTTACATTACAAAATTTGAACAGCGTTGCTTATTTTTCTTAGGTGTAGGAAGTTTAGTGTTTGTACCAATTTTCAAAACGCTCACGCATTTACCTCCGTTCATAGGAGTTTTATTAGGGTTGAGCATAATTTGGTTCTACACAGAACTGATGTATCATCGAAAAAAAGATATGCCAGAAGAATCAAAAGCGACCATTTCTAAAGTTCTGAAGAGAGTTGATATGACGACAATTCTCTTTTTCTTAGGAATACTGATGGCAGTAGCAGCATTGCAATGTGCAGGCATATTAGGAATG
>CAVKBM010000095.1:0-6904 GCA_963654355.1 Bacteroidaceae bacterium
GTGCGGTTCCAGCAGCATCTGTCGCAGCAAGCGCAGCTACAGGTGAGGGCAACGGATTGGCTTCTCCATTAGAGGGTAAATTTTACTTGGTGAAAGAGGCTGGTGCAACCCCTATCAAGGTGGGAGATCAGGTTAAGAAAGGTCAAGTAGTTTGCTACATTGAGGCTATGAAGACTTTCAACGCTATCGCTTCAGAGTGGGATGGTGTTGTTACGGAGATCTGCCAAGGCAGTGGAACATCTGTAGCAGAGGATGATATCATTATGAAGATTAAATAATCACGGTTATGGGAGAAATTTTAAGTAAAATTTACGATATGACAGCGTTGGGAACGTTGATTTCTCAACCGTCGTACATTGTGATGATTGCCCTTGGTTTCTTCTTGTTATACCTTGGTATCAAGAAGGAATTTGAGCCGTTGTTGCTCGTGCCAATCGCATTTGGTGTGCTTATCGCAAACTTTCCTGGTGGTGGTATGGGTGTCCTCGCTACAGATGGTGTCGGTCATTTGATGATCAACGGACAGCCAACAGCGCAGACTGTTTATGAGATGTCTCTTCCGCAGATTGCTCACGATTATGGAATTATGAATTTCTTGTATTACGCTTTGATCAAGTCTGGTTTACTTCCTCCTATCATCTTCATGGGTGTGGGTGCGTTGACAGACTTCGGACCAATGTTGCGTAACTTGAAATTGGCTATCTTCGGTGCTGGTGCGCAGTTCGGTATCTTCGCAGTGTTGTTGGTTGCAAGTCAGTTCTTTACAATGCAGGAGGCTGCTTCTCTTGCAATCATCGGTGGTGCTGACGGACCAACCGCTATCTTTACAACATTGAAATTGGCTCCACATTTGTTAGGACCAATAGCTATTGCAGCTTATTCTTACATGGCTTTGGTGCCAGTTATTGTTCCATTGGTAGTGAACTTGACTTGTTCAAAGAAGGAGTTGTCTATCAATATGAAGGAGCAAGACAAGCTCTATCCAAACAAGCAAGAGTTTAAGAACATGCGTGTTTTGAAGATCCTTTTCCCAATCCTTACAACTACAATTGTTGCTATCATCGTTCCAGATGCTGTATCATTGGTCGGAATGTTGATGTTTGGTAATTTGATTAAGGAGATTGGGAATAACACTTCACGACTGTTCAATACTGCATCAAACGGTATCATGAATACGGCAACCATCTTCTTAGGACTTTGCGTTGGTGCAACAATGACGGCAGAATCTTTCTTAAACTTGCAGACTATTGGTATTGTTACTGGAGGCTTCTTCGCATTCGGATTCTCAATTTTCGGAGGCATAATGTTAGTGAAAACAGTGAATCTCTTCTCAAAGAAGAAAATCAATCCGTTGGTAGGTGCAACTGGTTTAAGTGCTGTGCCTATGGCGTCGCGCGTTGCTAATGAGATTGCATTGAAGTATGATCCAAAGAACCATGTTTTGAACTATTGTATGTCAAGTAATGTAGCAGGTGTTATTGGCTCTGCTGTTGCTGCAGGTATTTTGATTTCATTCTTAGGATAATTTAAATTTCCATAATTTTTTAAGTCGTAGAACCTTAAGTGGTTCTGCGACTTTTTTTGTGAGAATCATAATCATTGGATTAGGTGCTTAAGTAATTAATTTTCTTAAATTTGTGCGTTTCTAATGTTAATCTTATGAAAGAACTGAAAAATAAATGGGCGTTGATTACGGGCGCAAATCGCGGTCTGGGTTATCGTATAAGTAAATTTATGGCTCAGCAGGGTGTCAATTTGGTGCTTCATAGTCGTAGCCTCGAACATACAAGAACTGTTTTTGAAGAGGTTAAGACAATGGGGGTGGAGGCTTATTGTGTTGCGGCAGAACTTTCAAGACCAGATGAAATTAATAGAATGGTTGAAGAAATAAAACAGAATAAAAAACAAATTGATATTGTCTTTAATAATGCCGCAGTACAAGTGGCATATCGTACGAATTATTTTGAAACCCCAGTATCCGATTTCACAGAAAGTTTTATGATTAACGCCATTGCACCGATGATGCTATGTTATGCTTTTTTACCTGATATGAAGAAGCGTGGATTTGGAAGAATTGTTAATACAACGAGTGGAATCCTAAATGAACCTGAGCAAGCTGGTTATTCGGCAAGCAAGGCTGCTTTAGATAAAGTAACAAGGGATTTAGGTTCTACGGTTGAGGGAACGGATGTAATGATTAATTTGGTGGATCCAGGTTGGTGTCGAACGGATTTGGGAGGACCCAAAGCTCCGAATGATCCTGATTCTGCTATTCCAGGTATGGTTTTAGGTGCGTTTGCTGATGATTGTAAGAGTGGACGTTGGATTTCTGCTCAGGAATATGCTGGTATGTCTCTTGAGGATGCCTTGGTGAAATTTCAAACAATTTTGTAACTTTGCGTTCGGCTTTTTCGCCTAATGTTTTTTTGTTATGCTGTTTGACCTTCAATACACTGATCCGAAGAGTAATGCCAGAGCAGGTAAAATCACAACCGACCATGGCACGATTGAAACTCCTATATTTATGCCTGTTGGCACTTGTGCAACAGTCAAGGCTGTCCATCAAAGAGAGTTGTTGGACGATGTGCGTGCCCAGATAATCTTAGGCAATACCTATCATCTTTATCTTCGTCCAGGTTTGGATATTTTAGAAAAGGCGGGTGGTTTGCATCGTTTCAATGGGTGGAATAAACCTATGCTTACGGATAGTGGGGGGTTTCAGGTTTTTTCCCTTTCCGAAAACAGGAAACTAACGGAAGAGGGTTGTACTTTCCGCTCGCATATTGATGGCTCGAAGCATATTTTCACTCCAGAAAACAATGTTGACACGCAACGTTCTATTGGTGCTGATATTATTATGGCATTGGATGAATGTACGCCAGGAACGGCAGATTATCAGTATGCCAAGCGTTCTTTAGATCGTACGCTTCGTTGGTTGGATCGAGGTTTGAAGCGTTTTGATGAGACAGAACCTAAATATGGATATAGCCAGACTTTCTTTCCGATTGTGCAAGGTTGTACTTACAGGGATTTGCGTGAACGTGCGGCGGAGTCTGTCGCTAATAAGGGGTGCGATGGTAATGCTATCGGTGGACTTGCCGTTGGTGAACCTGCAGATGTTATGTATGAAATGATTGAGTTTGTCAATGCCATTTTGCCTAAGGACAAACCTCGCTATTTAATGGGTGTCGGTACACCAATCAATATCCTTGAAGGGATTGAGCGAGGTGTTGATATGTTTGATTGTGTCATGCCAACTCGTAATGGTCGTAATGGTCTTCTTTTTACCCGTAATGGCACAATGAATATGAAAAATAAGAAATGGGAGGATGATTTTTCTCCATTAGACCCAGAGGGGACATCCTACGTTGATCAGTTCTATACAAAAGCGTACGTTCGCCATCTATTCTCAGTTGACGAGTTATTAGGTATGCAGATCGCATCTATTCATAATCTTGCTTTCTATCTTTGGTTGGTGGGTGAAGCAAGAAAACAGATTATTGCAGGCACTTTTTCTGTATGGAAGGATCGTATGGTGAAAAAATTGGGCGAGAGATTGTAAATTTGCTTCAAACAATCAAAAATTGTGGATTGTGTTTAAACTAATAGACCGATATATTATAAAAAAGTTTCTTGGAACATTCTTTTTATCTATTGCGTTGATTATCAGCATCGCAGTGGTTTTTGATATAACGGAGAAATTGGATGACTTTATGGAGAATCAAGCTCCTCTTAAAGCTATCATTTTCGACTATTATTTGAATTTCATTCCTTATTATGCGAATTTGTTTAGTCCCTTGTTCACTTTCATTGCGGTGATTTTCTTCACCTCAAAAATGGCTGACAAATCAGAAATCATTGCCATTTTTGCTTCAGGTGTGAAATATAGTAGATTCGTTCGACCTTATATGGAGGCAGCCGCAGTTATTGCGGTTATAACTTTTATTTTGGGTGGTTTTATCATACCTCCAGCCAATAAAGAACGTATTGACTTTCAAGAGGTATATGTGAAGAAGAAGAAGAAAGACCAGGCGGTTAAGATTCAAATGAAAGTAACTGAAAACACTATTTTGTTTATTGACTATTATGATAAGCAAGATCAAAGTGGAAGACGTGCCTCTATTGATGTTTTTGATGGAAAAACGCTAAAAAAGAGAACTACCGCAGGCTATATCTATTGGTTGGGAGGAGACAAATGGCGAGTTTGTGACTATATGGTGCGTGAATTTGATGGACTTTATGAGCATGTTTATAAAGGGGGACAAAAGGAGATTCGCCTAAATATTATTCCAGATGATTTTTTTGTTTTCTCAAGTATGCAGGAACAGATGACGTTGCCTGAATTGAAGGAATATATTGAAAGACAAAAATCTCGTGGAATTGGAAATATTCAAAATTTTGAAATTGAATATGCAAAGAGATATGCAAATGCTTTCGCTTCGTTTATTCTTACGTTGATTGGCGTTTCTCTTTCCTCTCGTAAAATAAAGGGTGGAATGGGACTTAATTTAGGTATTGGATTGTTATTGAGTTGTGCGTATATATTGTTTGAATCCGTTTCGTCAACGTTCTCAGTCAATGGATCTTTTCCACCGACTTTGGCTGTTTGGTTGCCTAACATAGTTTTTTTGTTAATCGGAGTCTACCTGTATCGGCGAGCGCGTCAGTAGAAATGAAATTTTCTAACTTAATTTTATAATAATATGGATTACAAGGTATCGGAAAACCCTTTCAAAAACCGAACATTCGATACGCCTCTGATGGTGGTGACTGGTTTGTTCGTGACTCTTTATCTAGTGTCTAATTTAATGGCTGTCAAAGTAATAGGCATATTTGATTTGCTTTATTTTGATGCGGGTACTATCACTTTCCCTTTTGCCTATATGTTAGGTGATGTTCTCACTGAAGTGTGGGGCTATAAGACGTCGCGCAAGGTCATTCTATTGACACTCACTTGCAATATCTTATTGGTCGTATGTACGACGATAGGAGTTTATCTCCCTTATCCTGACTATATGAATGAAACGGCGGCGGCGTACGAACATATTTTTTCTTGTGTTCCGCGTATTGTACTCGCTTCTTTGGTCGGTTTCCTTTGTGGGGAACTTTCAAACGCCTATTTTATGGAACGAATAAAAGAATGGACGAAAGGGAAGCATCTTTGGGTTCGTACAATTGGAAGCTCAATGGTTGGTTATGTGTTTGACTCGTTACCTTTCGTTTTAATAGCATTCTTTGGTGTGGTTCCTGCGGGCGATTTAGTTAAGATGATCCTTTTGCAATATTTCTCAAAATTGGCTATAGAGGCTTTGACGGGTACTCCGTTAGCTTATATTGTTATTCATTTTTTGAAAAAGTACTATCAGAAAGAAGATTGTAAAAATGTTATAGTATAGCTGTGGTGAATTCTAATTGAGTTTGTCTGTGATGTCGTAACCTTTAAATGATAAAAAATCATAATTTTATCGTAACTTCGCACTTGTTTTCAATAAAAAGATGAGAATAAAAGATAAGAACTTTATTGAGTACATATCTCCGGAGGAGATGAACAGGATAGTTTCTCGTATGGCTAATGATGTAAAGAGAGACTATCAAGGAAAGAATCCTCTCTTTCTTGTAATGCTGAATGGTGCTTTCATTTTTGCGGCAGATTTTTTGCGTGCGATGGACGACTCTTGTGAGGTTCAGTTTGTGAAATATGCTTCGTATGAAGGTATGCACTCAACAGGGGTTCTTAAGGCTGTTGTCCCCATTCAAAATGATATAAAAGGTCGCGATGTGATAATTTTAGAAGACATTGTTGATACTGGAATGACAATGTCTAAAATTTTAGATATGATGAAAGGACTTGAACCTAAATCAGTAGTTGTAGCAAGTCTTTTTTGTAAGCCAGAGGTTCTACAAGACAGGGTGAGCATCAAATATTTGGGTATGCCCTTGCCAAACAAGTTCGTTGTTGGATTCGGACTGGATTATGATGGTTTTGGACGAAACCTTCCTGGTCTTTATGTCTTAGAGGATTGATAAAGATAACTAAACGATAATAAGTTTAAAAATGAAGAACGTAGTAATTTTTGGAGCTCCAGGTTCAGGTAAAGGAACACAGAGTGAGAACATCATCAAGAAGTATGGTTACAAGCATTTTTCAACTGGTGACATTTTGAGAAAGCAAATCAAAGACGAAACTGAGTTGGGAAAGATAGCCAAGACTTTTATTGATGAAGGTAAGTTGGTTACTGACGAGTTGATTATTAACATGCTTGATGCAGAGTTGGATTCTGCAAAAGGTGCTTCTGGTGTTATCTTTGACGGGTTCCCACGTACCTATGCGCAAGCGGAGGCTCTTAAAAAGATGTTGAACAAAAGAGGTACTGATGTTGCTGTAATGTTAAATATTCAGGTAGGTGAGGACGAGCTAATCAAGCGTCTTTTAGAGCGTGGTAAGACATCAGGTCGTTCTGATGATAATCTTGAGACGATTACAAAGCGTATCAAGACTTACAACGAACAAACTACTCCTGTTATTGACTTCTATAAGAAGGAAGGAACTTGTGTTGATATCAAGGGCGTTGGTTCTATTGATGAAATTTTTGAGTCTATCTCAAAAGCTATAGATGCAGCAAAATAATTTGCATTTTAAATAAATTGAGGGGTCGGTTGTCATCACGACAACCGACCCCTCCTTTTTTCGCATATTTCTGTGAAGCAATTGTAAACTATATATATGATTAATGAATCAAGTATTCTGTAACTATGAAAATGGCAGCTCCACACAAATAACCTAGCAACGCAAGCCATGAGATGTGCTTCAAATACCATCCAAAAGTGATCTTTTCTAAGCCCATTACTACAACACCCGCTGCGGATCCAATGATAAGGATGCTACCGCCCACGCCTGCACAAT
>CAVKBM010000096.1:0-2208 GCA_963654355.1 Bacteroidaceae bacterium
CTCATGATCCAGATTGCGTTGCCCCTATATTCCTTGCCGATGGAGAAATAGAGGCTCACGAGTGCGTCGTAAACGCTGGAATCGGTGAGCGATGTGGCTGTCGCACCGACCTTGGACGATTTCAATAGGCCAGTTGGCTCATTCACGCCGTCGCCGTTTAGGAAGAGGTATTCCTCCTCCTTGCCGAATCTTCTCGAGAACTCGGTCGAGAGATAGGCTTTGACGTCGAAGTTGTTGTCCCTGACGAACCAGTCCTTGATCTTGGCCAAGGAGCCGATTTTATAAGAAGCGAATCTGATTTCCCTGAAGTTGTCGGATTGCTCTGGGTATTGGCTCCCTTCCTCCATGAGGGCGGCTTTGGCGTTACACACGGTCGCGACGATCTTGCCGTCGCTTCTTCCGCCGCTTATGACGGTGGCGTATCTTCTGAAGAGGTTGTCTTTCTTGAGGATCTCATCGTCGATCGGGAAGTAGAAAGAGCTCTCCCCAGTGCTTCCTTCGCTTAGGAAGTTGTAGTCTTCGGTCTTGGTTCTGTTCCTGAGCATGTTCTCTAGTGCTTTGCTGTAATAATTCGTGATTTTCATCGTTTTTGGTTCTCCTTGTTTCTGTTCAAATCTCTGAAATTGCATCGCTCGCAGACGTAAACCACGAGCTTTGCGTCCCCTTGAATCGTGATGGGGCTCATGACGCTGTGGCAGTAAGGGCAGCAGACGTCGAATTCCTCCTCGTCATCTTTGCCGTTGGCGATGAGCCTATATGTGTGCAAAGGCGATTCTGACAGGTAGTGTTTGCAGGTCGTTTTGATGACCTTGGGATCGTCGGTCGGGATCATCGCCATCCTGATGCCGTCTCCCACCTCGATGAGGGGGAAGTATCTTGGGTAAAGCTTATCCATCTACTTCGCCTCCTTCGCATTGGCGAATCTCTCTTTGACGAAAGTCAGCGCGTCTTCCTCGCTGTTGAAGTAGACGTTCGATTGGTTGTAGCTGATCCTCCAGCCGCGGACCTTTCTCGACCTGCTTTCCAACACGATGACGATGTTGCCATCGGCGGTTTCGAATAGGTGCCTGCAGGCGTACTTGTCGTCCGAGAAGCACTTCAAATCTTTTTTGGTAAGGTGCGATTCTCCACCGTAATTGACTCTAAATAGCATTTTTTGCCTCCTAAAATTATTTTTTTCGGGGTCCCTTTGAAATCGGGCATATACCCCGTTTGAAATCGGATTTTTGCGTATAAAACCCCAGGCCGATCTCCTAGAGAATTGCCCTAGGGATTCTGACCGCCCCATGGGGTACTTTTGTCAATATTGTCAGACCTCCTCATGCGTGGAAGCCTTGATTTATGGCGTCAGCAAGAAGAAATTAGTGATAGATAGATAATCATAAAAATGCTTCTATATTGACGCTTTGACATTGTTGACAAAAGTCGCGTTTGCCTAAGGCGGTTCGCCATCGTCGTCGTAGATCTTCGGGTTCACGAGGTAGGTCTCGCTTCTGGGCCTGCCGAATCCGCTGGTTTGCTCCTTCTCTTTGAGGTATCCGTAGTCGGCGAGCATTGACAAAACCCCGTTTATCCTGTCTTTCTTGCCTAGCTTGGCGGTAATTCTCGCGATGGTTCTTGCGTTCACTTCCTTCAGATGCGGCGTGTGTTCCCTCAGTATCTTCAGAAGCGTCTTCGCGTCCTTGGTCTGCTGATCCACCCCAAGGAGGTTGAATGCGCACTGGGCATGGGAGAGGAAATACTCGCCGAGCTTTATGGCATTGGCCATGTCCTCTTTCTGCACGATCCATGCGGCGTCTTCATTGCTTGAGGGATCGCTTGTGAACTCATCATATCTGACGCCTCTTGCGCGGGTTAGGATCGCCGAGAAGCGAAGGATGTTCCCGCATAGCTTCCCAGCCCACGAGCCTATTTCCTTCAAGTCGCCAGCGAGCCTTGTTTCAAAGGAATCGTGGAACTCTTCCAATAGATCCGCCGCATCGCCGCTTAGATAGATATATGTCGTCGAAGCATGGGTCTCGCTCAGGATGCCCGTGACAAGATCGCCGAATCTCGCCTTCGAATCGCGTTTGATGGGCTCGGTATAGAACTTCCTTGTACCGACTCTCGACTTCGGCACGGAATAGAGGAACCTAGCCGTCAGGCCCCTGCCCGCGAAAATGGGGTTCGTTATGAAGATCTCAAGCACCTTCGGCTGGACCGTCAATA
>CAVKBM010000096.1:2708-6523 GCA_963654355.1 Bacteroidaceae bacterium
TCCTCCCAGTCGGCTTTGCCGACGACCTTGTAATGCCTTTGCATCGATAGGGCCAAAATGGCTAGGGCGGAAACGCAAGCCATATCCACAGGCGTCTGGGTGCTTTCGGCGACCTCCAAGCAGAAGTCCTTGACCGCACTCGGAAGCGTCTCTATCGGGAATTCGGGCAAAGATACTTCGGGAAGCGGGATGATCTCATCGAACTTGTTCTTCCCATAATCTTCGGGTTTGGTGTAGTTTGGCTGGGACTTGATTCTCTCGTAGTATTTGAGTGCCTGCTTCCAGATGGCGTTCAGCTCGTCTTTAGTAAGCGGCGGATCGCACCTTTCAGACTCTTTCCGATATAGCTCCCTAGTCTCCTTGGTGTTGCCGTCGCGTTTCAGGATGCGTACGGCGATTTTTAGCATCGTGGCGTTCCTTTTGCCTTGCGGGATGGAATCGTCAGAAAGTGCTTCGTCTGGCTTTTCCATCTCATCGACGAACTCATCGATCGTTCTGGTGCCTTCGAAGAATTCCACCTGCGGATCAGGTGTGCCGTTGAAGTATCTGGCGGAATCCAGAGCGTTATCGTCCACATAGGGGAAGAGCTTATAGACCCTTTGCTTATAGCCTTCGTATTCCTTATGGTCCGTTATTTCCTTGATTGGGAAGATCACGTGGAACTTCGGCCTTGGCTTCTTGCCGTTTTTCTCCTTCATGTGGTTCCTTGAGTAATGGACTATGAAAGGGACTCCGTCGAAGAAGAGCGATACATCATCAGGCGTTATCCACTTGCTTTCATCGTCGATGAAGTCGTTGTCGATATCGAAGGGGAGAAGGTTCGACGACACGAAGTTCTTGATGCTTCTGCGGTTGCCTTGATACTTGGCGCAGACATAGTCGTGCGAGAACGCTTGTCTAGCCGATTCGACGTCTTTTACAAGCACTTCATACGGATAGCTGCAGTTGGCTGGGCAATCCAAGACGTCAGATGCATATATGACCGCTTCCATGTTCGTGCCTCTTGTTGATTCTTGTTTCATGCATTGTTCTAATGCCTCCTTTGATTGATTTGCTTCATCCACTGGCCAGTAAGGTGAAATCCTTGGTTGCGATGTTCTTTAGCGACTGCTCCGCGAAAGTCGTGTCTTTCCTCACCATATGGAGATTTGGAGCCTGTTTTGAGGTCCCTGTTTTGAAAACTTTTTTCTTTTTCTTCGCTAAACGGTGAAAAAACGTGCGCTTTGGTCGGGGTGGTATTTGAGAAAATTTCATCTTTTTTCTTTCCCCTTCACTATTTGGAGAAAAGAAGTGCCTTTTGCGGACCTATGTTTTGAGATTTTTATCTGGAAATGCAAAAAAGCCTCCGCCAAGACAGACGGAGACTCGCTTAATATGGGTTGAAAATTTTTCGTGAAATACAGTCAAACATTAGGATATCTTAGAAAAATGTGTTATAATATGTATATATTTGTCTTAACAGCAGGAGGCTATATGAAATACAATTATCCAAAAGCCCTCAAAAAACTAAGGGCGAAACTCGATTTATCCCAGGAGGACTTGGCAAAGATTTTAAACGTTTCTTTTATGTCGGTTAATCGCTGGGAAAACGGCAAGCATGAGCCAACAATAATAATTAAAGAGAAACTCAACGATCTTTTTGAAGAAAACGATATAACTTTGGAAAAGGAGGGTGAATAGTTATGGCGCCTAAAAAAGAAAAAAATCAAAAACCATTAGAACAAGTGTTGATGGACTCTTGCAATAAGCTCCGTTCCAACATGAGCGGAATCAACTACATGTATTTTGTCATGGGCTTAGTGTTCTTAAAGTTTGCTTCGCTAAAATTTGAAAAGCGTAGAGATGAATTATTGAATTCTGAAGATTCGTTTGCTGTAGATATACCTTCTTTTTATACCGAAAAGAATGTGTTTTTTATACCTAAAAATTCTAGATGGTCATTCATTAAAGACAATTCAAAAAAAGACAAAACAATTGTTGAAGTTGTTGAATCTGGCTGCGTGGTAAAAAAAGAGATGTCGTTAGGCATGTTAATTGATAATGCGTTAGATGAATTAGAAAAAAGCAATAATGATTTAAAAGGAGCATTACCGATTGGAACATATAGTAAAGCCTCTATTCCTATGTCGAATTTTTCTTCGTTAATTTCTGAAATAGATAAAATTCATGAAGACAAAGAGCATCCAATGAATGATTTAATTGGAAACACCTATCAACATATGTTAATGGCTTTTTCAAAAAACACAGCGAGTGAAAAGGGTGAGTTTTTCACGCCTGCTAATATCGTCAATCTAATCGATGTACTGATAGAGCCATATAAAGGCAAGGTCTATGATCCTGCCTGCGGAACTGGAGGGATGTTTGTCCAATCATATAAATTTGTTGAGAGAAATAAAGGTGACATAAAAAACATTTCTGTCTATGGCCAAGAATCAAATCCAGATACATGGAAACTTGCCAAAATGAACCTTGGAATTCGTGGTATTCCTGCAAAATTAGGGAAAACCAATGCCGATACATTTAGCAATGACCAACATAAAGACGAGAAATTTGATTATATTATGGCCAATCCTCCATTTAATCTCCCAGATTGGAGAAGCGAAAAAGAATTAGTAAATGACGCACGCTGGGCTGGGTATGGTTTACCACCTGTTTCAAATGCCAACTATGCTTGGATCCTTCATATGCTTTCTAAATTATCATTTAATGGCGTTGCTGGTTTTCTACTTGCCAATGGTGCTTTGAATGATTCAGAAAAAAACAATTTAGAAATCAGAAAGAACCTTTTAAAGAATGGCAAAATTGAGGCGATAATAATTCTTCCACGAGAAATGTTCTTCTATCCTAATATATCAGTTACTTTATGGATTATTGATAATAATAAAAAAGAAAAAACCATCGAATCTCTTGGAGTAAAAAGGAGACTAAGAGATAGAAGTAACGACGTTTTAATGATGGATTTACGTACAAAAGGAACTAAAACAAATTTAGGAAACGTAGAATTAGATGAAGAAACGGTAAGTATGGTTAAAGAAATTTTTAATTCTTGGCAATCGCCTGATTGGAAAACTCTTTATAAGGATATTCCTGAGTTATGTCAGTCCGTTACTATTAAAGAAATTAAAAATGGAGTAACCGATAAAAAGCAAAAAGAAAACGGAACAAATATTGACCTCAAGGAAAATGAGTCTTTATGGTCGCTTGTTCCGTCAAACTATATCGAATTTATTGATCATGATTTGGAGATCGACTTCCCGAAGGAAATGGCTCGCATCCAACGGGAAATGAAAGAATTACTGAAAGAGGAAAAGGCTTCTCAAAAGCAATTAGAAGACGCCTTTAGGGGTATCGGATATGGCATTGAGTAAAGTTAGATTCGGGGATTACATTAAACTAATCAAAGAGAAATGTGACATTTCTAATCTTACTCCTGACGATGTATCTGGCATCAATAGAGATAAAGAATTCTTTGAACCTTCAAAGCAAGTAGGTGAAGACACTTCAAATTATAAAATCGTTCCTCCAAAGTGCTTTGCTTGTAACATCATGCACGTCGGCAGGGATGTTGTTTTACCTATTGCACTAAATACTTCAGAAAAAAATAAGATCGTTAGCCCAGCTTATACAGTTTTTGAATGGACTGGCGACTCAGTGCTACTTAAAGAATTTTTGTTTATGATGTTAAAATCAAATGAAAAGGATAGATATTTTTGGTTCCATTGTGATTCATCAATAAGAGATGGCATGAATTGGGATGCTTTCTGCGACATTGAATTAGAAGTTCCATCTATTGAGATACAAAAGAAGTATGTAGC
>CAVKBM010000097.1:0-6264 GCA_963654355.1 Bacteroidaceae bacterium
AGGTGTCTGTGGATAGTAGGGTTAATATTCAATATGTTAAACCTGAAGACTCACCTTTTGACTCTATTGAGTCTGCAAGGATGCAACGTGAGATTAGTGAGCTTGAGCAGAAATTACGACAAATGCAGGGAAATCCGAGCGTAAGTGGAATAGAGATGAAGTTGGCTAATGCAAAGAGGAAACTGCAGACTTTGCAGAATGAGCAGGCGTCTGAAAGACAAAGATTAGGGTCAAGACCAAGTGTTTCGGTATGGTATACAACGGTAGAAGTTTGTGACGAATATGAAACGGTGTCGACCTCAAAGTGGTATAAGCCATGGACTTGGGGCGATTCAGAGCAGGTTCCTATCTATAAAACACAGAGGATTCGTCAATCTGATGATTCTGCAGGACAGACATGGAATCAAAAGAAGTCTTCTATTGATGAAAAATACAATTCAAAGTTAAAGGAGAACCAGAGATAATTGGAGATGTATGAGGGTTTGCTTGAAACGGCGCGAGAAAACGAGCAACTCAGAGAGCAGGTGGAGCGGTCTTTGTCAAGAAAGCGTGAGGAATTAGAGGAATTACATAGAGAGGCTGAGTTTGCAAAACAAAACGCAAAAACTGCCTACTTGAAGAGTGTCAAGCAACAGATTGGTAGAGAGTTGGATGATTGGCTGAACGACGGTGGTTCTGTTTATCTGAATCTCAGATCTTGTTTCCTCGAAAATCTTAGAAACTGCCAAAAATCAATGGAGCAAAGCATAAATGCCGAATATGATAAGAAACTGAGGGACTACAAGGAGAACATTCAGATTGTCCTTCGCAGGGAGATGGAGAAAGGAGAAAACAAGGAAAGTCAAGATAAGGTAAATGCTTACAAGGCAGATTTGAAGAGAATCGCTGATGTTAAGCAAGAGATAGAAAACGAAGTTAAAAATATAAAGTAGGAATAATATGATGAGTAGAACTTTATTAGATGAACACAAGCAGCGTAAGGAACAGGTTGTGAATCTCCTTGAAAAAGTGGCTGTATACTATGACAAGTTGCAGTCGTTGGAGACGAACGAAGGTCAGACGACGATGGGCGACAAGTCAAAAACGTTGCGAGATTTGAAGGAGAAGACCGAGAAAGGTTTTTTCTCCATCGTTGTGGTAGGACAGTTTTCTGCAGGAAAGTCGACATTTCTAAATGCCTTGATGGGAGACAGCTATCTTCCGTCATTTTCGGACGAAACAACGGCGACCATCAATATTCTTCGTTCTATCAAGGATAGTCCGATTCCTGGAAAGGAGGCGTTGGTTATCAACTACAAAGAGGATTGCGTGCCACAAATCGTTGAAACAGTTGATGCTAATACTATTGAAAAATATGTTAGTACGAGAGGAAATCAGGTGGCTCAAAAGGTGGAGTCGATAGAAGTCTTCTTTGACTCGAAATATTTAAACGATGGAGTATGTTTGGTAGATAGTCCAGGTTTAAATGGAGTTTTGAAAGGGCATAAGGAAATAACGGATCAGCAGATAGAACGATCGCATGCGGCAATCTTTCTGTTTACGGCTACACAGCCGGGGTCAGCTTTCGACTTTTCAATTTTAAGATCTTTGAAGCAGAAATGTGGCTCTGTCATCATCGTTTTGAATCGAATTGATTGTGTAAATCGGAGTGAACAAAGTGTAGAGTCGGTGATAGAAACTCTGAAGAAAAGTTATACGAGTCAGTTTCCTGAAGACACGGTTCCAAAGATTTGGCCTATTGCGGCCTATCCTGCATTGGTGGCACGAAGTGGGCATGATATGCATTATCATGACGACACAAAACACACTGAGGAACAGAAAGCGGATTTTCTTAAAAATTCTCGCATAGAGGCGTTTGAGGATTGTCTTATGCGTTATCTGACGAAAGGAGAAAAGACGAAGAAAAAGCTTCAGTCGCCAGTGGAGAAGGTCTTTTCAAGCATAGATGCCACGGTGAAAAATCTGAAGGCAGAGGTTGAAACTTTGAAAAGCGATGCGTCTGTTGAAGATTTGGAAAAAGAAAAGGCAAGTATAGAGAAAGAAAAGTCTGAACTTGAGGTGCGGATGAAAGGAATCAGCACAGAGATAAACGCTAAGACTCACGAGATATTCAGAGGTGCGGAGAAAGAGGTGAAAGCGAATACCAAAGGCATTAAAGAGAAGTATTTGTCAAAGATCAAGGAGGCGGATGAAATAGATAATCTGTACCAAGATGCGGAGTTGTATATGAATCGTTTAGGCAGTGAATATGCGGATGTTTACTCAGATGCCTTGGCAAATGTGGAAAGTGCGTATCGTGATTTGTTGATGACTCAATTCTCTTCTTTGTCCAATCAAGTTCAGGAGCGTTTGAACAGCTTTGTTGCAGGTGATGTTTCTTTAGATCGAATCAAGATTGATAGTTCACAGTTTGATGTAGATGTGGATTTGGCTGATTACTTTGAGCGAAAGGCCAAGTTGAAAGCAGAGAGAGGCGAATTGGAAAATAAAGCGGATGAAGCTGACTGTCTTGTCTTTAGAGCAGAAGAAGCATTAAGAAAGAAGAAAGCCTTAGAGGAGAAAATTGAACAGGCTTGCAAAAATTATAAAGATGAAATGAATCATATAGGCTCACATCCAGAGGTAGTAGTTTACCGTTATACTGTGAATGAAGTGTATGAACGAAATCGTAAAATATTTGGTTGGGATGCCTGTGGAATATTGGGAAAAAAAACAGAGACGAGACCCGTAACTTGTAGAGAGGTAGATGATTCGGCTCAAAGAAATTGGGAAAGTGAAAGAGAACGGTTGATGAGCGAGCGTGATGCGGAGATAAAGCGTTTGCAAGCAGAATTGAATAAAATTTCTGATGCCGACCCAGATAAGCAAAGAATGCTACAAAAAAGGATTGAACGTGAATATAAGAGAATCCAAGAAGAGTTGAATCAGTTGGATGAAGAAATGAGAACCAAAGTTGCGAAGTTTCAACGAGAAAACAGACGTAGGGCAGAGAGCTATTTGGATGAACTCATTGATGATTTTGAGAAGAATGGAAGAGACAAGTTTATTGATGCATTGAAAGCCAAAGAAGGTCAGCTGTCTGATATTGCCAAGGACTTTATCAAGGAGAATTTGAAAGATGTGCTTGAACAAAAAGAAAATGACTACAAGACATTGATTCAAAAAATGAGCGAGTCAAAAGAGTCTTAGAGAAAGCAATCAAGCAAAAAGAGGTGTTGATTGAAGAGGCGATGACCCTCAAGGAAGAGGCTTTCGATTTGCAAAATGAAATCGAGGATATTGAAACGGACAAAATTAAGGAATGTGTATGCTAACAACTCAAATTGACCAATACATAGAAGTAGGCCGCTATCTTGACGAGGCGGCGACGGTAAGTCTTCTTGAAAAGTTCAAAGAGAACATAGAGCGAAAATCGTATTTCTTGCCTTTTATCGGTCAGTTCTCTGCAGGAAAGTCTAAACTCATCAATCATATCTTGGGGTGGGAAATACTACCAACGAAAAGTGTTGAGACGACCGCATTTTTGACTTACATCGCATACGGTGAGCAAGAATCAGCAATGTTGTTTTATGTTGATGGGACGACAGAAAAGGTAGATATAGAAAAGATCCATGATTTAGATTGGACTGCAACAAAAGATAGTCGTGCAATCTCCTCTCTGCAGGTAACAATGCCGTTGGACGTGCTGAAATCTGGATTGATAATTGTTGACACTCCAGGCGTGAACACGTTAATTTCCGAACATGTGCGTATGACAGAGGAGCTTCTTCAGTCTTCTCAGTATGTGGTTTATGTGATGGGAATGGCACCTACGGCGACCGATATTCAGATGATGAAGCAAATCCATAATCTGAACATTCCGATGGTCTTTGTTAGGAACAAAGCCGATTTGATTCACTTGTCAGAAGAGAATCCTGTGGAGACGATCAGAAAAGAAAGGTCAACTATCTGCGAGGCTCTGTCTGCTGATAATGTCGTTTATTTTGCTGTCTCAAATGACGAATCGGTTAGAGACAAAGATGTATGGAAGGAATGGTTCTATCTCTTTATGTGTTATCTTACGGAAGACATTGCGAAGAATGTTGCTCAATTATTTGAGCATAGCATAAAGGCACGTTTGCAGTTGGTTCGTGATAAATTTATGAGTCAGTTGGAACAAAGGGAGAGCCTGTATCGACTTTCGTCAACTAAAAATATTGACGAGTTGGGTCAACAACAAGTAGCGATAACTACAGCTTTAAATTCACTTAATCGTGATATAGAGAAGAATGTAAAGTCGATGGATAGACGCAAAAACAACCTATCCGACGCAGTTAAATCTGAGTTCAAAAGTAAAGAAAGAGAGATTAATGAGAACTTCAATGAAAAATTGCTGTCAGTAAAAAAAGACGATGACTATGCTGAAAATGTAAAAACTCTGTATAAGAACGAGTTGCCTATTGCGTTTGATGCGCTTGGAGAAATTGCAACGAAGACTTTAAAAGAGTTCTCAGAAGGTTCTACAGAGGAAATTCAGTCCGATTTGCAGCGAGTTGCACAAGATATGAAGTCGTCTGACATTGATTTCTCGTGCAATTTTGACTTGTCTAAGGTAGAAGAAATCGCAGAAGAACAAGCAAACTATGAAGCTCTGGTTGCAATCTATGGATGAGCAGGCGTTGGCGGAGATTGGACTGAAAAAGAATGAGATGGAACAAGGCTTGGCTCAGTTTGATCAGACGATTCAGGAGGCTCAAAAAATTGTGAAAGATTTTATTCAAAATCATGAGGTTTCATACATTGAAAAGTCAGGTAAATTGGGCGATAGACTAAGAAATGTTGGAAAGGTTCTGGACATTGCCACAATTTTCATACCTGCTACAGGATGGACAAAGATTGCTTCATACGCAGGCAAGGCTGCTAATAGTGTGAAAGCAATGTTCGGCGCGAGAAATGTGGGAATGGTTTTTGGTGAGCCTATAATGAGGACTTTAAATCGCATAAAAGAAGGTGCGAAAGAGAGAGCAAATCAGAAGAGCGGACTTGAAGGAGCTTCTAATTTACAGTCAGGAAACAAGAAGACAAATATCTTCGACTATCTTTCAATTTCTCATTGGATGGGCAAGTTAGGTGAGTTTATAGATCCTCCTCATTTAGAAGTAGATACGGAGAAAGAAAATCAGTTCAGAGAAGAATGCAGGCAAAGGCAAGCTGAAGTCGATTTGTTGGTTCAGCAACGAGTTGAGCAATACAGGCGACAAATGCAAGTGGAAGATGAACTACTTCTGAAACAGCGAGAGAAGATGGAGAGAGAAAAAGCGGAAGCGTGGTTGAAAGCAGAATTTGAAGATAAAATTCGAGAATTTGAGTCACAAAAGCGGACAAAATATTGTAAAGACGTAGCGGCTCAAATCATTGAGAAATATGCTTCGTCCGTAAGCGACTATGCCGAGATGTTGAAGAAACGATTGAATGAGGACTTGAAGAGTCTTTCTGAAAAAATCATTCAGGCGGAAAATTTCTATGCCACACAACAGTTGAACGACTCTAAATCGCAGTTGGAACAGATTGTGGAGCAACGAAAAAGTCGCCAACAAAATGATGAAGATTATTTCAAGACATTGTCTGATTACAAGTCGAAATTGGTGATTGCTGATGAGTAACAATGAATTGATTAAAAAAATGCTGAAGCAGAGAAGAAATATTCTCTGCATCGGTGAGTATGATATTGCTTTGTTTAAAAGCTTGCTTTTCCCGAAGTTGATTTGGAACGCCGAATGGGAGTCGGAGGCTGTTACGATCGTTCCCATAGAGAATGTCCCTAAAAACACTTGCAGTACAGTTTACAAGGGAAATAGGATGGTCTTTGTTGAAAGTTGTGAGTTGACGAATGCGACGGTTAGTTTTATGAAGATAAAAGTCAACCGTGATGTTGAAGAAATAGAGCAACAATTTAAAGACTATGTTGAAACCTACAAACCTTATAAGATTCTTTATTTCAAGAAAGAACCGTTTGGTGCATCAGATGTAACTTTTCTTTTGAAAGATTCTCTAAAAGAAAAATATCATTTGAGTCAGACTTCGGTGATGTTAGTCTATGGAGGTCGTAATCACGGAAGTTCGGATAAAGATACTGCGGAAGAGTCTGTTAAACATGGCTTAAAGGATTACAAAGAAAAAAATATCTGTGCGCATTCTATGAATCTTCGTTCTTCAAATGGTGCTTTTGATTTACTGTATGCGTTGTCTTCTGAACCCATTGATTACATAGAAGAGCATCTATGT
>CAVKBM010000098.1:0-4364 GCA_963654355.1 Bacteroidaceae bacterium
CGCCACATCTCCATGACAGAGATAACTCATAATGTTGCTCGACACACCACCAGGACAGCATCCTACCAACAAAATTCCTAAAGCCAACGCTGGATCTAACTTGAAAAAATGTACCAACAAATATGCCACTCCTGGCATAATGATAAACTGTGCGCATGCTCCCGTAAAGATGTCTATCGGTCTTGATGCCAATATCTTGAAATCTCTCGTTGTCAACGTCAATCCCATCGTCAACATGATAATGCCCAAAATCACCGTTTGTGAGGTTCCTCTTACCCAATCAAATGTATGGGGTAAGAAAAATGTGAAAACCGCAACACATATCACGAATAGCGATGCATGGCTCGCTAAAAGTCGACTAATTGTCTGAAAAATCTTTAGCATTTTTACCTATTTTTTCATCCTATATAGACTTTTACAAATCTAATATATTGTCTATTAATGACATACAAATAATATCAAACTATTTTAGAACGATAATTTTGTAACATCATTCTCGCCGCCTTCTCCGACACAGGCTCGTCTCCCAGAGTTTTTATCAATTCGTCATAACCTTGCAAAACACTCCTTCGATATTCCGCATTTCGCAACTTCTCAACCTCCTCAGACACCTTCTCCACTGTTACCTCTTCTACCACCAATTCTGTTACTAAACGTCTGTTAGTTATCAGATTTACCAACGATATATACTTTACATTGAGTATTTTTTCAAAGAACTTATGGACAAGCTTGCCTCCGCCCATTTTATAAACGACCACCTGTGGCACACGCATCAACGCAGTCTCCAATGTCGCCGTCCCCGACGTTACTATCGCCAACTCTGAATGCTTCAACAATTCATACGTCTCCCCATAAACTACTTTCGCATTATACCCTTTTAAATAGCAATCATACACGCTATGCTCTATCGAAGGTGCTCCTGCCACAACCACTTGATAATCATCATATTTCGCAGCCGTCTCCAACATCACTGGCAAAGAGCCTTCAATCTCTTGCATTCTACTGCCTGCCAATAAAGCCATTATCGGCTTGTCATCTAATCCAATATTGCTCAAGAAATCTCTTCTCGTGGCATATTTCTGTCGGTACTCTCTCACCGCATCCACACACGGATTCCCAACATAATCCACCTCATAGCCCCTCTTTCTATACCAATCAACTTCAAACGGCAAAATGGAATATACTTTATCAACATATTTCTTAATAGATTTCAATCGATACTCCTTCCACGCCCACAGTTTTGGTGATATATAATAATATACAGAAGTTTGCTTAAGATTCTTCTTTGTAAACTCTGCCATTTGCAGATTGAAACTTGGATAATCAACCAATATCAAAATATCTGGCTGATAATCTAATATCGCCTGCTTGCAGTCTTTCATATTCTTCAAGATCGTCCTCGCATGCAAAAAGACGGGAATAAAACCCATATACGCCATCGCTTTGTAATGTCGCACCATCTTACCGCCCTGAGCCTGCATCAAATCCCCTCCTAAGAAACAAAATTCCGCATGCTCATCTTGTCGTTTTAACGCAGACATCAAAATTGATGCATGCAAATCGCCCGAAGCTTCTCCTGCTATAATAAAGTATTTCATTGATTTCTAATTCATTACAACAAAAATCATCGCCAGCAAAACCGCTACGATTAGCCCCTTGCCCGACTGAAAACGATCTGTTTTGTAAAAGAAGAAGAAAAGAAACATCGATGGAAATATCGCACCAATCATCAATGTTGTAAAATTAGGCAAGGCATATATCGCCCTTATTTTCGCTTCCATTCCCTCTACCGTACCAACATAATTCATTGTCAATAAATACAAAACAATGCACGTCAAAACTGCAGAAAGTGAAAAACCGATAATAAATTTATCAAAGCTTTTCTTCTCCAATTCTAAATATCCTGACGATTCTTGATCAAACTCATTGTCTATTTTATCAAAATCACTCATATATAGATTTTAATTGGGTGAGACTATCATAATTTGTTCTGTCTATCTGCGATGGCACAATCGAACCGTAATGGTTCGTCAACGCCCAATTATCCGTATCGGTCAACTCAGGCTCTCTACATACATAGAAGCCAGCCAACTGATATGACCGCTGACCGTATGGATGCTCTTTCAGCGTATATTCTTCACTCCAACAAGCATCAGACTGTCGGCACACTTTCGTTCCTTTTAATGGTCCGACAGGAAAATTAACATTCAAGAACGTCGCATATGGCAACGGATTCTTCAACACTCTCGCAATAATCTTTCGTATCTCTGGCAACACAAAACTGAAATCGGCATCAGCATTATGATCACACAGTGAAAGCGCTATCGTCTGCACGTTATTTGCACACCCCTCCGTAGCAGCACCCACCGTAGCCGAATAAACTGCATTCACAGATGCATTCGACCCATGATTGATGCCAGATAAAAGCAAATCAGGGTATTTTTCAGAGAACAACGCAAACAACGACACTTTAACACAATCGACAGGCGTTCCGTCGCAAGCGAATACCACAAAGCCAGACTCTTCATGCAACTTGTTCAGATGCACCTCCTTAGTATGCGTTATCGCACTCGACATACCTGACCGTCCACCATCTGGAGCCACAACCACCACGTTTCCAAACTCACGAGCAACCGCTATCAACTCCGTTATTCCTTTCGAATAAACACCATCGTCATTCGTTATCAATATCGTCGGACGACCAGCATCCAATTTCAGACTATTCTCCATTTTTATTCTTCTTTTCCACAAAATTAAAAAATTTCGTCGGAAAAATCACAAGGCGATAAAAATCTCCTATCACTATCAAAGCAACCCATAAATTATCACAAAAAAAAGAGAGCCTCCTATACAGAAGACTCTCCTAACTCTATCAAAGAATTTCAGATTAAGCGTTCTTGATCTTAGCAACCACAGCCTTGAATGCCTCTGGTTGGTTCATTGCTAAATCTGCTAACACCTTACGGTTCATCTCAATACCACTCTTGTGGATTGCACCCATCAACTGAGAGTAAGAATATCCCTCAAGACGAGCAGCTGCGTTGATACGCTGAATCCACAATGCACGGAAATTTCTCTTCTTGTTCTTACGATCACGGTAAGCATACAAAAGACCTTTCTCCCAAGTATTCTTCGCTACTGTCCAAACATTCTTTCTTGCACCGTAGTAACCTCTGGTAAGTTTTAAAATTCTCTTTCTCTTTGCTCTAGAAGCAACATGATTTACTGATCTTGGCATTTTTTAAACTTTTTATGACCGTTAGCGCCCCATTTCCAAACATTTTTAGTTCTGAATGTGAACTTAAAGCTAAGCAATCGATTAATAATTAAATTTGATTAGATGCAAAGCATTCTCTTAACGTTCTTTACGTCTGCAGAAGCTACAATCGTATCGTGAGTCAACGCAAGTTTCTGCTTCTTAGTCTTCTTAGTCAAGATGTGACGTTTGAAAGCGTGCTTTCTCTTAATCTTTCCTGATCCGGTAAGGGCAAACCTCTTTTTGGCACCGGAATTAGTCTTTACTTTTGGCATTTTTACTAAAAAATTTAATTATGAATATGATAAATCATTTCTTCTTCTTTGGCGAGAGTTGTATCGTCATCCTCTTTCCCTCCAACACCGGCAACTGGTCTACTTTCGCATACTCTTCCAAGTCGTTGGCAAACCGAAGTAACAAAACTTCACCCTGCTCCTTAAACAAAATTGAACGTCCTTTGAAGAAGACATACGCCTTTAATTTAGCGCCATCCTCCAAAAAACCGATCGCATGCTTCAACTTGAAATCATAGTCATGCTCATCTGTCTGAGGTCCGAATCGGATTTCCTTGACTACAACCTTTGCCTGCTTGGCTTTATTCTCCTTTTCCTTCTTCTTCTGTTGGTAAAGGAACTTCTGATAGTCAGCAACTCTACAAACTGGCGGAACCGCATTCGGAGAAATCTCAATCAAGTCTAACTCTTGCTCATCGGCAATGCGCAAAGCCTCCTCGATAGAGTAAACTCCCTGCTCAACATTCTCACCCACCAAGCGTACCTCCTTCTCTTTGATACGATCATTGATACGATGCTTTTCTTTTGTGTTAGAATTTCCTCTTACTTCGGAATTATTCCTAACAAACGGTTTCGTTACGATAACTTATTCCTCCTAATTTTAAGTTTAACTTACTGACTATCACTTATTTCTCTGAAATTTGAATCTTCATTCTAATCACCAATTGGTCATCATCTTGTTGACTTCATCCTTCAAATTGGCAGCAAATTTAGCAATTTTTATTGAACCTTGGTCACCTTCGCCCTGTTTTCTTACTGATACTTCATCATTTTCTGCTTCTTTTTCACCTACAATGAGCATATAAGGTATCCTC
>CAVKBM010000098.1:4374-6056 GCA_963654355.1 Bacteroidaceae bacterium
TTTACTTCATTATCACGAATCTTTCTTCCAATCTTCTCGTTTCTATCATCCACAATGGCTCTGATGTCATTGTCGTCCAAGTAAGATGCTACTTTTCTCGCATAATCATTGTATTTCTCACTGATTGGCAGAATAACTACCTGATCTGGGGTCAACCACAATGGGAACTTACCACCTGTATGCTCAATTAACACAGCTACGAAACGCTCCATTGAACCGAATGGCGCACGGTGAATCATCACAGGTCTATGCTTCTGATTGTCCTCTCCGACATATTCCAATCCAAATCTCTCTGGCAAATTATAGTCTACCTGAATCGTTCCTAACTGCCAACGTCTTCCTATGGCATCTTTCACCATGAAATCCAATTTTGGTCCGTAGAACGCAGCCTCGCCATATTCAACCTTAGCTGGCATGTTCTTCTCCTTGCAGGCTTCCACAATCGCAGCCTCCGCCTTTTCCCAATTCTCGTCCGAACCAACATATTTAGTCTTGTCATTAGGGTCTCTCAACGAAATTTGAGCTTCAAAATTTTGGAAGTCCAAAGCTTTGAAGATGATTGAGATGATGTCCATTACTCGGATAAACTCATCTTTTACCTGATCTGGACGACAATAAATGTGAGCATCGTCTTGAGTGAATGAACGTACACGTGTCAAACCATGAAGCTCTCCGCTCTGTTCGTAACGATAAACTGTACCGAACTCAGCCAATCTTAATGGAAGATCGCGATATGAACGTGGTTGCCACTTGTAAATCATACAGTGGTGAGGGCAGTTCATTGGCTTTAACATATAAACCTCTCCCTCTTCTGGAGTGGTGATAGGTCGGAAACTGTCTTCTCCGTAGTGATCCCAGTGTCCTGATGTTACATACAACTGCTTGTTTCCTATATGCGGAGTCATCACTTGCTGGTAACCAAATTTCTTTTGTATCTTTTTCAAGAACTCTTCCAAACGAAGTCTGAGTGCCGTTCCCTTTGGCAACCACATTGGCAATCCTTTACCCACCATATCGGTGAACATGAACAACTCCAACTCTTTACCAATCTTACGATGATCCCTCTTCTTTGCTTCTTCCAACAAAGCCAAATACTCATCAAGCATTTTCTTCTTAGGGAAAGTGATAGCGTAAAGTCGAGTCAACTGCTTGCGTTTCTCATCGCCTCTCCAATATGCGCCTGCTAATGAAGTGATTTTCACAGCCTTGATTGGTGAAACGTCTGGCAAGTGAGGACCACGACAAAGATCAGTGAACGATCCCTGCTCGTAGAGTGTTATTTTGCCATCCTCTAATTCACTGATCAACTCAGTCTTGTAGACTTCTCCTCGATCAGAGAACATTTTCATAGCATCCGCCTTACTTATGTCTACACGAGACAGAGTTTGCTTGGTGGCTACAATCTCCATCATCTTTTTCTCTATCGCAGCGAAATCTGACTCTTTCAAGACTTCCTCTCCGAAGTCTATATCATAATAGAAACCATTCTCAATGGCGGGACCGATACCAAACTTAGCGTTCGGATAGAGCATCTGAATAGCCTGAGCCATCAAGTGGGCAGATGTGTGCCAAAAAGTGTGCTTTCCTTCTTCATCATCAAACTTGAACAACTTGATCGAGCAGTCCTCATTAATTGGACGATTCAAATCTCGTGTCTCTCCATTCACTCCAATCGCAAGAAC
>CAVKBM010000099.1:0-5936 GCA_963654355.1 Bacteroidaceae bacterium
AACAACTGTCTTATGATATGGTGTACTATGCAGTTGTGAAGAATATTAAAATAATTGGTGAGGCTGCAAATATGTTAACGGAGTCGTTTCGTGTTTCGCATAATCAAACACCTTGGGAAATGGTTGTTGGAATGAGAAACTATATTGTGCACGAATATTTCCAGATTGATAATGATGTTGTATGGTCGGTGATTATCAGTGATTTGCCTGTTTTGGAAGCAGAAATTTGTGGATATTTGACAGAATTTGAAGAATAGATTGAAAACTGAATTAGGAAGGGTATTGTTTCTAAATTATAGGCTTTTGTGGGTTTCGTATCTTCCTATCTTACCCCCTCTTTCTATCTTATCATTAAAATCTCTTCTCCAATCTGCTCCGTTTTGAAAATTTCTCATACTTTTGTCATTTAAGGATATTCTTAAAGTATAACTTCGCATGGATTGGGACGTGCGGAAAAAGCAGGATGATATGAAACAAGTATACGATAAAGCATATATTATGAAGCACCTCACGCAAACGGCGACCCTTTGGCGACGCTGTCTCGCGCTTGTCGTTATGTCGCTGTGTGGGGTTGTGGCGTTCGCGGATGTAACGGTTACTATCCCAGATGATGTTTACGAGGCGGAGCCAGGAGATCAGGTTAGCTTTAATTTTTCAGGAAATAGTGGAGATGAAAATCCTCAAAAATACAACCCAAACGGAGGCAATTACCTAAGTCCTACACAGAAAGGTTGGGTGTATTCTGATAAAGAGTTCACTTCGTGTTCTTTAACAAGGGCTATGGGTGCAGATGATTTTGATTATTCAAGATGTTCTTCTTCTTCCTTGTTGTTTAGTACAAATTCGACTCAGAGTAATCCATATTCTTTTGTTGTACCTCAGAATTGTACCTCCTCTCAGTATACGATATATTGGGGAAAGTGGACATATAGTGAATATTATTCTTTCCCTTGGTTGTACTCTGATGCTACTCTTACTCCGTTAGGTAGTAAATCGGTTTTGGTCTACCAAGGCAATTTCCAACTTTCCTCAGATAAAACTACAGCGTGTCCAGGGGAGACGTTAACGTTGACGATAATCGATAACAATCATAAAAATTATTTGACGGTAGAGGTTATTCGTAAGGATGGAGGAACATTGACATTCCCAATAACCAAGCCTGCCAAGGGAACGGTTACCTATACGCTGACTTTGCCTTCTGATTTGACTGATGGAGTGCAGATTACGGTGAAAGGTAATCGCCATAACACAAATATGGTGGAGGTGAATTTGCCAGAGATGACGGTAGAGGATTTTACGATAAACGGAATGCCTTCTGCATCTTCAAGTAATCCTAGCACTTGGTGTGCTTACTCAATTCCAGACTTGACAGAGGAAGCAAAAAAACATGTTTCGGATTATTGTGGAGATTTAACTATAACGCAGAGTGAGGAAGCGGGAACTCTGATAAAACAGGGTGAGACAGAACAGACAAAAGACGTTACGGTTACTGTAAAAGATGGTGTTGGTCGTACAAAGACAATGACGGCCATGGTTGTCATTCCTGCCAATACTTTGAAAATAGACAATGTAATTGTTGATGAGGGTTGCCGAGACGTGGATGATGCAACAGCAACTATCTCATACTCGGGAGGAGAGTCTCCATACAAAGTCACTTATTGGACATATACAGATTATCAAGAAAAAGAAAATATTTCAAATCCTTACACAATAGAAAATATTTCAAATCCTTACACAATAGAAAATATTTCAAATGGTGAGTTTGGATTCCAAGTAAGCGATGCAAACTATTGTTTTGCACAAGGGACAGGAGAGATTATCCAAAACGACAAAGAAATAAAAATTTCAGGAAAGAAATTAGAAAAAGTGTACGATGGCACTCCGTTGACGAATACTGTTACGGATTATGACGTTACGGGAGAAGAGGCATTGCAAGCTGGCGATGTGTTGACGGCAGAGATGGAAACGCAATCCATTACGAATGTTGGAACACAAAAGGTTGCAGTGAAGTCATACAAGGTGATGCGAGGCGACGAAGATGTAACCTGCCGTTACAACATCACAACCGTGTCAGGCGAGTTGGAGATCAAGAAGTTAGACGTAACGGTAACCATCACGGGACACAAGTCGAGCGCGATCTACGACGGCAAGGAGCACAGGGTGAGCCAGTACGACTTCGCATCGAGCAGCGAGCTGTACAAGGAGGAGTACCTCACGTTCACAGGCGACTCGGTTGTTGCGAAGACGGACGTGGGCACCTACCCGATGGAATTGAAGAGCGGCAAGTTCGAGAACGAGAACGAGAACTTCGAGGTGACGTTCGAGGTCGAGAACGGAGAGCTGAAGATAGAGAAGGCGGAGGTCATCGTCAAGGTGTACGGAAACCAGTCGCTGGGCAACATCTACAACGGCGGGGCGTACGAGGTCGAGGGCTACACCTACGAGATATTGGACGAAGAGGGCAACCCGAGCACGCTGATCACGGAGGGCGAGCTCAGCGGACCAGAGAACACGAAACTCAGCAAGACGGATGTGGGAGTCTACGAGCGCGAGTTGCAGGCTGACGAGTTCACCTGCGGCAACGCGAACGTGCAAGTGACGTTTGAAATCGAGCGGAGCGTGGAATTGGAGATCAAGAAGTTAGACGTAACGGTGACCATCACGGGGCACAAGTCGAGCGCGATCTACGACGGCAATGAGCACAGGGTGAGCCAGTACGACTTCGCATCGAGCAGCGAGCTGTACAAGGAGGAGTACCTCACGTTCACAGGCGACTCGGTTGTTGCGAAGACGGACGTGGGCACCTACCCGATGGAATTGAAGAGCGGCAAGTTCGAGAACGAGAACGAGAACTTCGAGGTGACGTTCGAGGTCGAGAACGGAGAGCTGAAGATAGAGAAGGCGGAGGTCATCGTCAAGGTGTACGGAAACCAGTCGCTGGGCAACATCTACAACGGCGGGGCGTACGAGGTCGAGGGCTACACCTACGAGATATTGGACGAAGAGGGCAACCCGAGCACGCTGATCACGGAGGGCGAGCTCAGCGGACCAGAGAACACGAAACTCAGCAAGACGGATGTGGGAGTCTACGAGCGCGAGTTGAAGGCTGACGAGTTCACCTGCGGCAACGCGAACGTGCAAGTGACGTTCCAAATCGAGCGGTGCGTGAAGTTGGAAATCAAGAAGTTAGACGTAACGGTGTCCATCACGGGGCACAAGGTCTCTAAGGTCTACAACGGAGAGAACCAAGCTGTTACTGGTTACGACTTCAGTTCAACGAGCGACCTCTACACGACGCTTGACTTCGATTATAAGGGCGATTCTCTTGCTCAAGGTACGACAGTCGGCAAGTATCCAATGATTTTGGACGAGTTGGATTTCACGAATAAAAACGACAATTTTACTGTAACGTTCAAGGTTGAAAATGGTGAATTGGAGATAACTCCATACACGGATAAGGTTATTGTTACGATTACAGAAAACTCTGGCACTGAGGTGTTTGACGGCAGGGAGCATAAGATCACAGGCTTCTCCGCCACTTCTGACAATGAGTTGTATGACATAAACGTGGCGAACATCTACTCCTACAACGGTTCTGAATCGGATTCGATCGCTAAGGGTACAAACGTTGGGTTTTACGATATGCAACTACGTTCTTCTGATTTCAAAAACAATGATGAAAACTTTGCAAATGTAGAGTTCGTGGTTGTTGATGGTCAGTTGAAGATTACTCCAAAAATGGATGTTGTCGTATCAATTGTTGGAAACACAGGTACGAGGGTCTATGACGGAACAACGAAGACGATTTCTGGTTATAGCTTCTCGACGAACTTTAATGGCTACGACGAGACTTGCTTCAAGTTCACTGGCGATAGTGTCGTTGACGGAGTCGATGTTAATGTCTACAATATGAATCTTGCTGAAAAACAATTTGTTAACCTCAACAAGAACTTTGACAATGTGTCTTTTGTCGTTACCGATGGGTGGTTGGAGATTGTCCCTATTGGCACTTCTATTATCATCATTCCAAATGATTCTACGAAACGCTATGACGGGACTCCTCTCGTTCAGCCTTCGTTCACTTACACGAATGGAGTTTTAGTGGATGGCGATTCTCTCGCTGTTGAGATGGCATCTTCTATCACTGAAGTTGGTTCTATTGCCAATGTGGTGAAGAGTTACAAGGTGCTTCGTGGTACGGTAGATGTGACGAAAAACTATACATTTGCTACTCCAGAGAAGGGTACTTTGACCGTGACGAAACGTTCTATCACACTTACTTCTTTAGATGACGCTCGTATCTACGACGGAAAACCTTTGAAGGCTGAGTCTGTTGCTGTCGGTGGCGATGGATGGGCATTGCGTGAATTGAATAATCTTGAGGCAGGTGATTTGTTCTACAATTTCAAAAATAAATTGACGGATGTAGGCTCCGTGTTCAATGAGTTTACGGTTGATGCAAAAACTCAGGGTATGCTTGACAGCGTTTTGCACAACTATAATATAGAATATACTTACGGAACACTTGAAATCACGAAGCGTAGCATTATCCTTGCTTCAATGGATTCTACTCGCATGTATGATGGAACTCCTCTTACATACGATTCCGTTCAAGTTCGCGGAAATGGGTTTGCAGAGAACGAGGGGGCGACTTACAATGTGAAGGGTACGATTACAAATGTCGGTTCTGTGGATAATACATTCACTTATACTCTTAATGATAATACAAAAGAGAGCAATTATGACGTAGAGGTTATCTATGGTAAACTGGTAATTGTTCCAGACTCAACGGTTGAAGTTACAATCATTGAACGTACGGATACCTTTATCTATAATGGAACAGTTCAACAATTGGATGGTTATGACTTTACAACTAATTCGAAGACCTATACTGGCGCTGATTTCCAATATGGTGGAGAGGCTCATTCTGAGGGTCGTGATGTTGGATCTTATCCAATGAATGTAGATCAGACTTTGTTCTCAAATGTCAATTCTAACTATAAGAATGTTAAATTCATTGTGGTTGACCATGATTTGGTAATCAAGCCTTTGACGGGTGTCGTTGTCACAATCGAAGAGAAGGGTGCTGTCTATGAATATGACGGAGAAGAACATAGAATGTGTGGCTACACGTTCCACTCCGATAACGAGTTGTATTCTTCTGAAGATGTTAGTTTGACGGTTGAGGGTAAGGATTGTGTCTCTGGTACGAATGTGGGTGTCTATCATCCAACTATGACGGAGGCAGACTTTATCAATATAAATCCGAACTTTGAACAGGTCGTTTTCCATTTGAAAAAGGATTCTTTGGTCATTACTCCTAAGAAAGATGTTGTTGTGACGATTTCGGAGCATAACGGAACAGCAGTCTATGATGGAATGCAACATTCGGTAACAGGTTATGATTTCGCTTCGTCAACGGATCTCTATCTTGAAGAGTTCTTCCATTTCACAGGCGATTCAACTACAATGGGTACGGATGTGGGAAGTTACGGAATGAACTTGCAACCTGAGGATTTCGTCAACGACAATGAAAACTTCGTGAATGTTCAATTCGTCATCAAGCATGATTCTTTGAGAATAACGCCTAACGAAGATTTGATAATCTACATTACTCTTCATGGAGATACCGTTGAGTATGACGGAGAAGAACATTCGGTTACAGGTTTTGACATCACAGAGATTTCGCATTCTTCATATAAAAAAGAGGATTTGAAATTTGTTGGAACGAAGGCAGATTCCACTGCTGTTCGTACGGATGTAGGTGTGACGACGATGAATGTAACAAGCGAAAGTTTTGAGAATCTCAACAAGAATTTCTCCAATGTGGCCTATGTGATCGACAAACATTCTATGGTTGTAACTCCTCGACTTGGCGTTGAGGTAGTGATTGTTGAACATACCGACACCTTTACATACGACGGAGAGATACATGC
>CAVKBM010000100.1:0-5863 GCA_963654355.1 Bacteroidaceae bacterium
AAAAACAAGGGTGCTGACCTATAAGATAGCCATATTGCTTAAGTTAGGCTATAAACCACAAAACTTGCTCGCTCTCACTTTCACCAACAAAGCCGCTCGTGAGATGAAAAGCCGTATTGCCCAGACAATCAACGAAAAAGAAGTCGGACAGCTTTGGATGGGGACGTTCCACTCAATTTTCTCTCGTATTCTTCGCATAGACGGTGATGTTTTAGGATTCAATAGCAACTATACTATCTACGACCAAACAGACTCAAGAAATCGTATCAAACAGATTGTAAAAGACTTAAACTTGGACGATAAGAAGTATGATGCGAAAAAGATACAATGGCGCATTTCTTCTTTGAAGAATCGTTTGGTAACACCTACATCTTACCAAAACAAAAACGAAGAAAGGTTTGTTGATATAGAAATGCCACGTTTAGGTGAAATCTATAGAATCTACATGAATGATTGCCATCGTGACAATGTGATGGATTTTGATGATATTTTGCTATATACGAATGTCTTGTTTCGTGATTATAAAGATATCCTGAAAAAGTATCAGGAACTTTTCCAATTTGTTCTGGTAGATGAGTATCAAGATACCAATTTGGCTCAACATGTTATCATACAAAAACTATGTGAGAAACATCATCATATTTGTGTTGTAGGTGATGATGCACAAAGTATCTATTCTTTCAGAGGGGCGAATATTGAAAATATATTGCATTTTAAGGATTATTATCCAGAATATAGATTGTTTAAATTGGAGCAGAACTACCGATCTACGCAGAATGTCGTGAACGTAGCCAATAGTTTGATTTCCAAAAATGCAGGACAGATTAAGAAAAATGTTTTTTCTAATAATGAAGTTGGCAATAAAGTAAAAGTCATCGCTACCGATTCTGATGATTTTGAAAGTTCCCGTGTATGCGATATTCTCAAACGTGATCTCAAGGGCTTTAAATACGAAGACACTGCTATTTTATATCGTACAAGGGCGCAATCTCGTAAATTTGAGGAATCTTTGTTAAAAAATGGTATTCCTTATATCATTTATGGTGGACTTTCGTTTTTTGATCAGAAGGTTGTCAAAGATATTCTCGCCTATTTTCGCCTGATTGTCAATCTTAACGACGAAGAGGCTTTGTTGCGTGCCATAAAGTATCCGAGGAAAGGTATTGGAGACACCACATTAAGCAAGATTCGGGAAATTTCTATAGAGAAGAATTTGTCGATGTGGAACGTGATCTCAGATTTGGTTGGCAATAATGTGGACATTGGTGCGGCTGCCATCAAGCGTATCTATGCGTTCAGAGATAAAATTGAGGCTTTGACAAATGAAGTCGGCATTGTAGATGCTTATTCTTTGGCTACTCGAGTCATGAAAGATTTTGGGTTGTTAGAGGAATTGGCACGAGACCAATCGGAAGAAGGTAAAGAAAATCTGAAAGTGGCGGACGAGGTTCTACACAGTGTCTACGATTTTATTCAAGAACGTCAAGAAGAAGGAAACTCCTCAGCTTCCATCACAGACTACTTACAATCTGTCTCCCTATTGACAGATATGGACACAAAACAGTCAAAAAACAAAAATGTCGTCACTTTAATGACCATACACTCTGCTAAGGGTTTAGAGTTTAAGAATGTCATTGTCGTTGGTTTGGAAGAAGAACTGTTTCCTTCTGGTATCGCCATGCGAGAAGGCGACTTAGAGGAAGAACGAAGACTTTTCTATGTGGCGATTACGCGTGCTGAAAAGAATTGTTTTATAACATACGCAAGAAGTCGATTTCGCAACGGTAAAATGTTTTATTCGTCCCCAAGTCGGTTTCTTGGAGACATAGACTCAAGTTTGTTAGATTTTGAGGAGTCTTCTAATAATTTCGGAAATAGTAGTAAACGCTTTTTTTATAATTCATCTTCAAACAACAACGAGTTCGATTTTTATAAATTTAGTGGCAAGAAAAGTCCTCAAATTAGTGGATTCAATGCTAATAATCGTCCATCGTATGATAGTCGATCTACGACATCTGCTTCTAATGCACCTTCTCAGTCTCGAGGATCTTTAAAACGAATTATTTCAACAACACAAAATGACGCACCTAATCTTTCTGGGTTTGAAGTGGGCGAAACGGTGCTACATGAACGTTTTGGGAAAGGTATTATATCAAATATTGAAAATTTAGGTAACGATTACAAGCTAACGATACTATTTGATCAGATGGGCGAAAGAAACATTCTAAAGAAGTACGCTAATCTAAAAAAGATATAACTATTATTAAAAATAAAAATCATAATATATATGACTTTACCAACAAAAGATAGAATTATCATAATGGCTGAGGTTGACAGATTTCCATCCAAAGCCTTTGAATTGGCAAGTCGCCTCTCCTCTGCTCATGAAAAGGGGGTGACGCTACTCCATTTATCAACACCTAAAGAAGATCAGTCTAAGGCGGATGTCATACTTACAGGATGGGTTGAACAATATTCGTCTATGCTTCAGCAACCTTTAGATTATCAAATACTTATCGACACGGGGGAAACTGATATACAGACAGATTTTACTGAGTTTATGGAAGAATACGAGCAGCGAGCCGTTATTTTCGAATTAGATGGTAATGGTCGCTATCGCAATTGTAAAAAAGCACTCAAATTGTGCCGTCAGTTGCGTATTCCTTATTATTTTGTGAAACCAAACCAGAATATTGATTACAAAAGAGTGCTTGTACCTGTTGGCTTTTTGGTTGAAGAACGAGAGAAGGGTGTTTTTAGTAGCGGAATGGGGCGTTTTTTTCAATCTGAAATTCTTCTGATGACTGCTAACGACTATGGTTCTCGTGCCAAAGAGAATACGGAGGGTATCAAGACTTTACTGGATAAATTCAATATCAAATATTGTGATGTAGAAGCAAAAAAAAATAGCTTTAAAGTTGAAATTGAGGCGGTCAAACGTACAGAGGAACTTAATGCAGGACTTTTACTTATCTCGGCATCGCGTGAATATGGTATGGATGACATTATTTTCGGACCGAAAGAACAAAAAGTGGTTGATAAAAGCACTGTTCCAGTAATGGTCATCAATCCAAGAAAGGATCTTTACGCTCTTTGCGACTAAATAACTTTAGTGAGACAATATTAGAGTGTAATGTTTTAAAATATGTTTTTCAAGATAGTTAGTTGTCTATAAAAACAAATTGCTTATCAATGAAACTTTTATATAATTAGGTCTTTGCACAAATTAGAACTGTAAACAGGAAAAAAGCGACAATAATGGCGAGTTTTTTCTGTTTTACCTTAAATAAAGATAGAATTAAACATATTTGTTAAACTATAAAAATACTACGGTTATGAAAACAAATAAGTTAATAGCATTGGTTGTCACCGCAGTAGTGATGACATGCACGACAGCAGAAGCTCAAAGATCCTCAGGTAGAGATAGCAATTCCCTTCGTACAGAATCAAGAAGTAATGGTGGAGGAAATGTACGCACTGGTGGTGGCGGTGTTCGTAATTCTTCTAATACGCAATCACGTCAATCTCAGTCTGCCTCTCGTCCACAAAATTCTGGCAATAATAGACAAGGATTTGCACCATCTAATAATAGATCTATTCGTCCGTCAGAGACTCAGAATCGTCCGCAGATGAACAGTTCACGTCCGCAACAAAATGTTCGTCCTCAGAACAATCCATCGCAGCCACAGGGCGGTTTTCGGAACGCTCAACGACCATCTCAGCCCTCTCGTCCAAGTGGACCAAGACCAGCCGCTCCACTCCAGTTGGGCAATAAAAGAGTGGCATTACCTGGTAGTCCCGCAGATAATAGAAAACCAGAAAATCCACGTTTGGGACCTACTCCTGCTCACCGAAACGAGGGTTCATTCAGAATGAGACAAGAGCCTCGTCCTCACGAGTTTACCAGACTACACCCTACTCATCCGATGGGTCATCCTCATATTGTAAATGGACATAAATATTTTCGCGAAGTTCCGCCTATAGCACATCGTTTTGATCATCACGGCAATCGTTTCTATGTCAATTGCGGTAATTTCTACAAATGGCATGCCACTTTGGGATATGAATTGGTAGCTCGCCCTTTGGGAATGTTTTTTTCTACGCTCCCATTCGCCTGCGTGAAAGTATATGTGAACTCTACCCCTTATTGGTATGGAGATGGTGTTTGGTTTTCAAAACAAAATAATGGTTTTGTGATTATTAATCGCCCATTAGCAGCCACAGCTGAAGTGTACCTTACTACATTACCATTCTCTTGTAAAAAAGTGATAATTGACGGAACAACTTATTATTCAGGAGAAAACAACCTTTTCTTACCAGTTGATGGAGGTTATATATTAGTAGATAATGCAGAGAGTTATGACATTGTAGAGGAGGATGGAAATATCAATCTTACCAACTTTGTAAGTGAACTTCCTTATGGTAGTAAACGTGTGATTGTCAACGGGAAACTCTATTGGTATGGCGGAGAAACATGGTTTGAACCTGTCAATGGTGGTTATATAGTAGTAGACGAACCTTATAAATAGAAAAAGAGACGATAACTTATGAATCTTAGTGCAGTAATTGCCAAAAATCTAAATATCAGAGAGCAACAAGTGGACAACACCCTTCAGTTGCTCTCTGATGGTGCTACGATACCTTTTATCAGTCGTTACAGAAAAGAAAAAACGGGAGGTCTGAATGAAGTACAAATTCAGGATATTCAGATTTTGTCAGAGAAACTGACGGAGTTAGAAAAAAGAAAAGACTTTGTGAGGAAAAGCATTGATGATCAAGGAAAATTGACTCCCGATTTAAAAAATAGAATAGAATCATGCATTTCATTGACGGAAATAGAAGATATTTATCTACCGTTTAAACCTAAGAAGCGAACAAGAGCGGAAATCGCACGAGAAAAAGGATTAGAACCACTCGCTAAAATCTTGATGACTCAAAATGAAAAAGATCCATTCGCACGCGCCTTGAAGTTTTTAAATGATAAAGTTGAAAATGTCGAAGAAGCTATTAAAGGTGCAAAAGACATTATCGCAGAATGGGTTAACGAAAACGAAAGCACGAGAAATCGTGTTAGAAATTCGTTTAAGAGAGAGGCTACTATTACTTCTAAATTGGTAAAAGGTAAAGAAAAAGAGGCGGATAAATACCAAGATTATTTTGATTGGGAAGAACCGTTGCGTCGATGCACTTCCCATCGTTTTTTAGCGATGCAACGTGGTGAGAAAGAAGGATTTCTGCGAATAAATATCTCTCCTGATGAAGAACAGACAATAGAAAAAATTCAATCTCAATATCTGAAAAGTAATAACGAATCAACGAGTTTAGTGGCGGATGCAGTCGCAGATGCATATAAAAGGCTTTTAAAACCTTCTATTGAGACGGAATTTTTTAACAGCACAAAGGAAAGCTCTGAAGATGAAGCAATCAAGGTGTTTTCTGAAAATCTTCGTCAACTTTTATTGGCTGCTCCCTTAGGCGAAAAAAGGGTTTTAGCCATTGACCCAGGCTATCGGACAGGTTGTAAGATAGTCTGCTTAAACGAACAAGGCGTATTACTTCATCACGAGGCTATTTTTCCTCATCCTCCTCAAAATCAATATGAAGAAGCTCAAAAAAAGATTGCTTACTTAGTCAAGAAATTCAACATTCAAGCTATTTCAATAGGTAACGGAACAGCAAGTCGTGAAACGGAACATTTCGTGCGTTCCATCGCATTCGACCGTAAGGTGCAGATATTTGTGGTGAGCGAAAATGGAGCATCTATATACTCTGCTTCTTCGGTGGCTCGCGAAGAGTTTCCTGACTATGACGTGACGGTGCGAGGGGCTGTTTCTATTGGCCGACGACTGATGGATCCGTTAGC
>CAVKBM010000101.1:0-5858 GCA_963654355.1 Bacteroidaceae bacterium
ATCTGGGGTACGTTTCTTTAAAGAAGCTCTTACTTTCATCTCTATGAATTACTTATTATTTATATCTAAATGCTATACGACCTTTTGATAAATCGTATGGTGACATCTCCACCCGAACTTTGTCCCCTGGCAAGATCTTGATGTAATGCATCCTCATCTTCCCAGATATATGAGCTGTTATCTCATGCCCATTCTCCAACTCTACTCGGAACATAGCATTCGACAACGCTTCTACTATTGTTCCATCTTGCTCTATAGCTGCTTGCTTTGCCATCTTTATATTGCTTTTTTTCCTAAAACTTGCTCGACATATTCAAAAGACGAAAGAATCTCAGATTTTCCCCTCTTTATAACCAGTGTATGCTCATAATGAGCTGCATACTTGCCATCCGAAGTTACAACCGTCCACCCATCTTCCATCATATAAACATTTCGCTTTCCAGAACAAATCATAGGCTCTATTGCAATTACCATTCCATCTCTTAATTTCATGCCACTGCCCTTGCGCCCATAATTCGGCACCATCGGTTCCTCATGCATATCGTGTCCAATACCATGACCAACAAACTCTCTCACCACAGAAAATCCATTCCCTTCGCAATAGGTCTGTATCGCATCTCCAATGTTACCTAACCTTGCTCCTGCCACAGCCACTTCTATTCCTTTATAGAGCGCATTTTTTGTCGTCTTTAATAATTTCATCACCTCAAAAGAGACATCCCCGACACAAAAAGTGTAACAGGAATCTCCATGAAAGCCATTCTTTAAAGCCCCACAATCAACAGAAACAACGTCCCCCTCTTTCAACGGTCTATTTGACGGTATCCCATGAACAACTTGCTCATTTACAGATGTACAAATCGAATTGGGAAAACCAGCATACCCAAGGAAACTTGGTATTCCCCCATTCGACCGTATGAAATCCTCCGCGATTCTATCCAACTGTAAAGTCGTAATTCCTGGTCTAACATTTTTCCCGACCTCTGCAAGTGTCTTTGCAACCAACAAATTACTCTCCTTTATCAGTTCAACTTCCTCGTCCGTCTTTAAATATATCATTTCAAATTTTAATAGGCAGACTGACCAGACCTTCCTCTGATTCGTCCACTCTCCATCAGTCCATCGTAATGATGCATCAAAAGATGACTCTCTACCTGTTGCAAAGTATCCAAAACAACTCCAACAATAATCAACAAGGAGGTTCCACCAAAGAAATGTGAAAACTGCATTGTTACTCCAAACAGACTTATTATCGCAGGCAAAATAGCTATGATAGCAAGGAAAATCGCACCTGGAAGAGTGATACGAGACATAATTGTATCAAGATACTCCGCAGTTGGAGAACCAGGCTTAACTCCTGGAATAAATCCATTATTGCGCTTCATCTCCTCCGACATCTTATTCGGATTAATTGTTATGGCCGTATACAAATATGTAAATAGTATAATCAATACAGCAAATACGAAGTTATACCAAAAACCATTCGTATCACGAAGCGTGTTTAATAGGACTCCTCCATCTGCACCCTCAGACATAAACCAAGGAGCAACAGACAACGGAATGAACATAATGGCTTGCGCAAAAATGATTGGCATTACTCCCGCTGCATTAACCTTCAACGGTATATAATTTCGAACACCTCCATACTGCTGACCATTCTCCATTCTCTTCGCATATTGCACTGGAACTTTTCTTATACCCTGCACCAACAAAACTGCTGCCGCTGCTACAATAAACAAGAAAACTATCTCAAGCAAAAACTTAATCAATCCACCTCCTGCTTGATTCAAACATGAAGCGAACTCTTGAGTTATTGCACTAGGGAATCTAGCGATAATACCCACCAAAATGATGAATGAAATACCATTTCCAACACCTTTATCTGTAATACGCTCGCCCAACCACATCACAAACATACTTCCCGCACACAATATGATAGTTGATGAAATTCTAAACCACCATCCTGCTGGAAGCGCTGATCCTGCAGCCGTCATTTGCATAGAAAGATTGACCAAATACGAAGGTCCCTGCAATAACAAAATCAAGACAGTCAAATATCTCGTGTATTGCTGTATCTTCTTACGTCCACTCTCACCCTCACTCTGCTTCTTCTGGAAAGAAGGAACAGCAATCGTCAACAATTGAATAACGATAGAAGCCGAAATGTACGGCATAATACCAAGAGCAAATATTGATGCATTGGAAAAGGCACCTCCAGAAAACATATCCAAGAGGGCCATTAATCCAGAACTCGTTTGCTCACTCAATTTTGTCAACGCCGCAGGGTCAATACCTGGAAGGACAACAAACGAACCAAAGCGATATATTAAAACAAATAAAACTGTTATCAGGATGCGAGTCCGAAGATCCGCAATCCTGTAAATATTTTTAATTGTTTCAATCAGCTTCTTCATTATTTCTCAATAATTACAACGGATCCACCCTGTGCCTCAATAGCCGCCTTCGCAGCTGCAGAGAACGCATGTGCTGATACAGTTAATTTTGAAGTTAATTCACCAGTTGCTAATACTTTCACTAACGATTTCTTTGAAATCAAACGTGCAGCTAACAACTCGTCAAAACCGATTGTATCCAATCCTTTCTCACTTGCCAACTTCTGAATTGTCTCAAGATTCACAGCCTTGTATTCCACACGGTTGATATTCTTGAATCCAAACTTAGGCAGACGTCGTTGCAAAGGCATCTGTCCACCCTCAAAACCAATCTTTCGTGAATATCCAGAACGTGATTTCGCACCTTTATGACCTCTAGTAGATGTACCACCAAGACCAGAACCTGGACCACGTCCAATTCTCTTTCTCGTCTTCGTAGAACCTGCTGCAGGTTTCAAATTACTTAAGTCCATTTCTAAAATCTTTAACGTTTTAAAATACTATTCTACTACCACAAGGTGCTTTACCGTATTCACCATTCCTCTGATGGATTCATTGTCCTCATGCTCAACAACATCGTTGATCTTCTTAAGCCCCAATGCAGCCAACGTAGCCTTTTGGTTCTTAGGACACTTAATCTTACTCTTGACTTGTCTAATCTTTATTGTTGCCATTATTCCTAAGATTAACCTTTAAACACTTTTTCCAAAGATACACCACGATTCTGTGCAACTGTATAAGGATCACGCAACTCTGACAAAGCCAAAATTGTTGCCTTTACCAAATTGTGCGGATTCGATGAACCTTTTGACTTCGCCAACACATCAGTCACACCCACACTCTCAAGTACAGCACGCATAGCACCTCCTGCCTTTACTCCAGTACCTTGAGAAGCTGGTCTCAACAAAACATTAGCTCCACCAAACTTTGACTCTTGCTCGTGAGGAATAGTACCTTTCAATACCGGAACCTTTACCAAGTTCTTCTTAGCCATTTCCACACCCTTGGCGATAGCCGCAGTTACTTCACTCGCTTTTCCGAGTCCATAACCTACAACACCATCTCCATTTCCTACCACAACAATTGCAGCAAAACTGAACGTACGTCCTCCTTTTGTGACTTTCGTTACACGATTAATGGCAACTAATCTATCCTTCAGTTCCAAATCGTTTGTCGACTTTACCTTATTATTTTCTGCCATAATCCATTAAAATTTAAGTCCACCCTTACGAGCAGCGTCCGCCAATTCTTGAATTCTACCATGGTAAAGGTAACCATTACGGTCAAATACCACTTCCGTAATTCCAGCTTCTTGAGCCTTCTTCGCTATCAACTCTCCAACTTTTGCAGCCTGCTCCTTCTTCGTTACTTTCTCAGTAAACTTAGTAGAATCAGCTGCCACCAATGTAACAGAACCCTTCTCGTTATCATCACTGATAAGCTGAGCATAGATTTGCTTGTTACTTCTAAAAACAGTCAAACGAGGACGTGCGGCAGATCCAGAAATCTTTCCACGTATGGCTCTTTTGATCTTTGCTCTTCTTTCTATCTTTGAAGTCATAATAATTTTCTTTTAATCAAATTACTTTGCACCAGCCGATTTACCAGCCTTACGACGAATCTGCTCGCCTACGAACTTAACACCTTTACCCTTATATGGCTCTGGCTTACGGAAAGTACGAATCTTTGCACAAACCTGACCTAATAATTGCTTATCACAACTTTCAAGGATTACCAAAGGATTTTGATTTCTTTCGCTCTTCGTCTCAATCTTAATCTCTTTTGGCAATTGTAAGAAGATATTGTGTGTATATCCCAAAGCGAACTCGATTACCTGTCCCTGATTAGAAACACGATATCCAACTCCGACAAGTTCCAACTCTTTCTTGTAACCTTCAGATACACCTACTACCATATTATTAACCAAAGCACGATACAAACCATGCAATGCTCGTACATTAGGTTCATCCGATGGACGAGTAAAAGAAATTTGACCATCTTTCACGTCTACACTAATGCTTGGATTAATTGCCTGCGACAATTCTCCCTTAGGACCTTTTACGGTTACAACATTATCCTTGTAAGAAACTGTAACACCTGAAGGAACACTAATCGGTAATTTTCCTATTCTTGACATTTACAATTCCTCCCCATTAATAGATGTAACACAAAACTTCACCACCAATCTTTAGGTCGCGCGCCTCTTTGTCAGTCATCACGCCCTTTGATGTTGATAGAATGGCAATTCCTAAACCATTCAATACTTTTGGCATGTCCTTATATCCAACATATTTACGCAAACCTGGAGTTGAAATTCTTTTCAACCCCTTGATTGCATTAACCTTGTTGACTGGATCATACTTCAAAGCAATCTTAATAGAACTTTTCGGAGTTCCATCGTTTTCGAACTTGTAATTCAAGATATAACCCTTATCGAGCAATATCTTCGTAATCTCCTTCTTCAAGTTTGAAGATGGAATCTCAAGCACTCTGTGTTTTGCTTGAATCGCATTTCTAACTCTCGTTAGATAATCTGCTATTGGATCTGTCATGATTAATTAATTAAATTGATCGGGATCCCCCGACAATATTTAACACTTTATTTTTACCAGCTTGCTTTCTTTACGCCAGGAATCAAACCTGCAGAAGCCATCTCTCTAAATTGAATTCTTGAGATGCCAAACTGACGCATATAACCTCTTGGTCTTCCAGTAAGCTCACAACGATTGTGCTTACGTACTGGTGATGCGTTACGAGGGAGCGCTTGCAAGCCCTCGTAATCACCTTCAGCCTTCAAGCGTGCCCTTTTTTCTGCATATTTGGCGCAAAGTTTTGCTCGTTTTACTTCACGAGCCTTCATTGATTCTTTTGCCATTATATTTACTTTTTAGCATTTTTAAACGGTAAACCGAACTCCTTCAAGAGAGCGTAACCTTCCTCATCTGTTTTTGCAGAGGTTACAAAGGTAATATTCATTCCTAACATTTTCTGTATAGAATCAATATTTATTTCCGGGAAAATGATTTGTTCGTCTATTCCCAAAGTATAGTTACCTCTTCCGTCAAACTTAGAGTCAATACCCTTGAAGTCTCTCACGCGTGGCAAAGATACACGAATCAATCTTTCCATAAACTCGTACATCTTCTCTCTTCGCAATGTGACACGAACACCGATTGGCATTCCCTTACGTACTTTGAAGTTAGAAATATCCTTCTTTGAGTAAGTCGCAATCGCTTTTTGACCTGAGATTGCTGTCAACTCATTTATAGCGACATCTATAATCTTCTTGTCTGCTACCGCTTGACCCAAACCCTCGTTGATAACGATTTTCTCAAGTACAGGGACCTGCATAACCGTTTTGTAGTTGAACTCCTTCATCAAGGAAGGAACGATACGCTCAGCGTAATCTTTCTTTAAACTAGCTGTATTCATATTAATCAATTACCTCCCCTGACTTTTTAGAAT
>CAVKBM010000102.1:0-5758 GCA_963654355.1 Bacteroidaceae bacterium
GAACAGACTCGCTCACTTTATAATCAATTGCTTCCTCCGCCAATTCTGTGTGTAATTCACGTGGTTTTCCATCCAAACCTAACCTTCCGTAATCGTACAAACGATAGGTGATATCACTACTCTGTTGAACCTCGGCTACCAACGTCCCACCGCATATCGCATGAACACGCCCCGCTGGAATGTAAAAGACATCTCCTCGCTCTACAGCGTACTGCTGCAATACATCACAAATCGTATTTTCTGCTATTCTCTTACGATATTCCTCTTTCGTAAGATCTTCATTAAATCCACACAATAGTTTCCCCTCTTCTTTCGAGTCCATCACATACCACATCTCATTTTTTCCAAACGAATTGTGTCTCCTTTTCGCCAACTCATCGTTGGGATGAACTTGTATCGACAGATCACTCGCCGCATCAATAAATTTCACCAAAAGTGGAAACTTACCACCATAATGATTGAAGACCGACTTGCCCAAAAGCCACTCTTTATATTCAGAGACCAACTCCGTCAACTTTCGTCCTTTTAACGGCCCATTCACCACAACAGACTCATTGCCTGGAACCGCGCTAACTTCCCAACTTTCTCCAAAATGATCCGTGTCCTTACAAGGCAGACCTTTCATTTCGCACAATCGATTGCCTCCCCACACCAACTCGTGCAGATTTAAATCAAATACAAACGGATAAAGACTTATCATAACCAAATTGCGCTTATTAAAAAATAAAATAACTCTTATTGCTTGTCTAAGCTCTCAAAAACACTATTGTTACTTTTATATTCTGGTATAAAGCTCTTAATTTTTTTTACAATATCATAGAAATCTACCTCCTCAACAACCTCTTTCAACTCTTTTACAAATTGGTCTACTTCCGTCTCCGTGTATTTCACACATTTGGCGCAAAATATCTGCGGATTTTCCGACGGCATTACTTTTTCTCTATCTGCTAAAACCTCTTCCTTCAATTTCTCTCCTGGTCTTAGTCCAACCTCCTTAACCTCCACATCTTTAACCCCATACAAACGAATCATGTCCTTCGCCAAATCATATATCCGTACAGGGTTTCCCATATCAAAAACATATACCTCCTCTTTCTCACCTATCGCCCCCGCCTCCAATACTAAACCACACGCTTCCTCTATCGTCATAAAATAACGAACCACATCCTTATGAGTCAGCGTTACAGGTCCACCTTGGAAAATCTGTTTTTTGAATAGGGGAATAACCGAACCATTTGATCCTAAAACATTGCCGAAACGAGTCGTTATGAAAACCGTCTGCGAAATACGACTCTGTACGTATATCTCTGCCAAACGTTTGGTCGCTCCCATCACATTTGTTGGATTCACCGCTTTATCCGTCGAAATCATTACAAATTTCTTCACCATATATTTCATCGCCAAGTCCGCCATATTCTTCGTTCCAAATACATTAGTACAAACCGCTTCATACGGATTCTCCTCCATTAATGGAACATGTTTATAGGCAGCGGCATGGTAGACTATGTCAGGTCGATGATCTGAGAATATCCTTTCCAAAAAAATACTATCCTTTATATCTGCAATCAGGAAACTTACTTTGTCAAGTTTATCTTTGAATTCTCGTGATGAACTCAAGCCAATACGTAGGTCAAACATAGGAGTTTCTGCAGAATCAATTGCCAACACCTCCTTCGGATTCAACTGTAACACTTGTCGAACGATTTCACTTCCGATGGATCCAGCAGCACCCGTAACCATCACCACCTTCCCCTCTATCTCAGACTTCAATCTCTTTGTCGCCAACACCTTCTCAGCTCTATAGAGCAAATCCTCCACGCTGATTTTTTTCACCATTACACTTGACCGCTCCGTACGACTTTTCATCTCACTTGTCAAAGTCAATTCTCCAACCTTCAATTTCAAATCTAAAGCCTTGGATATGACACGCCGCCTTTCTTCCTCATTCTTATTCACATCAAAAATCAAAAACGTATGTACATTGTTCTTCTTCACAAAAGACTCTTCTAATGCCGTTGACGCTGACAATATCGGCACACCATCTATGTTCTTTCCTATCCTTAATTTATCATTGCTTATAAACGCAACAATATTAATATGTTCCAACGATGGCAGCCGTCCACAACTACTTAAAACGATGTCTTCCATTGTTTCCGCTCCATAGACTATTGACTTAGAAACTGAGCTCCCACTAAGATACAGTCGACGAACATACTGATACTTTACGTATAGTCTTGAAAATACTATTAAGGTCGTCGTTATAAATGAGATAAAAAGAAACTCTATAGGCCGAATAAAATAAATAGAATAGGAAACGTCAATTTGTTCCACTATGTAACACGCCACGACGTATATTCCGAAAGCAAAAAAAGAGCAGGCGAAAATACAGCAAATGTCTCGCAACCCCGTACAACGTACTACACATTTATGCGTTCTACCAAGCAAGAAGGCAAGCAAATAAGCGAAACAAGCACCTGCAAACTTTATCAACTGCTCTCCTTCTGCTTCATATTCCATTGCAATCATGATGAAAAAAGATAGGGCAACGCAAAAAAGATCATACAGCAACAAAGCAAAATTTGAATACGACTTCCCTGAAATCCAATCTACAATACTTTGTATTTTATGATCAATCACGACAACAATATCTCGACCCATCTTCTTAAATTATTTCATCAAAAATTCTCTACACTCTAAGTTCCTTAGACGCTCAAATCTAAAAACCACATTTCTACAAATGTAGCATAAAAATTTTTAGGTTTAGGTATTATGCAACCAATCCTCTTTTCATTGAAATCCGCATCCATAGAAATAAAGAAAGGCTGGATTAACATCCAGCCTTTCTGAAAATAATGAGTTTCGTCTTTTTCTCTTCAATCGCCAATCCTACCGTCACTACTCAGCATCACTATTCGCAGGAAACATCTCCTCAACCTGACTCCTCAACTGGGAATCCTCCGTAGCAATCTCTCTTGGATAGAATGCCGCAGAAGCGATACTCAAAAACACAACAACAGATACCAACACCCATGTTGCCTTCTCAACGAAATCAGTTGTTTTTTTCACTCCCATAATTTGGTTTTGTGATTGGAAACTTGAAGCAAGCCCCCCTCCTTTTGAATTCTGAACCAACACAATACCTACTAAGAGGATGGAAGCAATCACAACGATAATCGTAATCAATGTATAAACCATGTCTTTTTAATGTTTATAGTTCCTTCTTTAAAAGCCAATTTTATAGTTCTACACTTCTATAAATTCTCCATCAGTCTCTCAAAGAACCTGACTTGAGCGGCAAAATAAACACTTTTTTCGGAATTTTTAGTCATCAGACGCTTAAATATTTTAACAGCCTGATCATATTTCTTCTGTTTCACATAGATTTTTGCTAATGTTTCCGTGTAAAACTGCTCATTTCCCTGCCCCTCTGTTCTATCTTCAACTGTCTGACTTTCAGGTTCTTGCTTTACTTTTATTTCCACAGATTTTCCTTTACTCTCCTCTAAGAAGTTATCAATCAATCCTTGCCTTCTCGAACTTGATTTTTTCTTGGGTTGAACAGATACCGGTTGCATCTGTTCTAATTCTGCCATAATATCCGTAATCGGAGAGACCGCAACATTTTTCTTCGGTGTTGTTTCAGACTTCAGTTCTGTCTGATTTACGTCCAAACTCTTTTGTTTTCCCTCTTCAGAGAATCGATGCTGAGGTACTCGATCCATCAAATCTGCCAACACAACGCGATCTACTATATAGACGGATACATGAGACCTCTCTGATTCATACCGAAAATCACCCGCATTTTTCAAAGCCTTCAAGTATAGCATTCGAAAAGTCTGAGAATAGGGATATTCTCTGAGGAACTCACTCAATTCTGGTATCCATCGAGGTTTTATTTCCTCAGGATTTTTTACCATCTCTATGATGTCTTGCTGCGTCATCTCTTTTTCTTCTTTCTTCTTTTTTCAAACCCTCAATCGTCTACCAATTGGCTACTGTCGCATTAAAGATTTGGTTGATGATGTCGTCCATCAACTGCTCGTTGAGCTCTGCTTGAACCTGATCAATAGTGTATTCGTTAGAGAATACCTGATAGGCAGTAAACGACCTATCAAAACTCTCCGATGAATTTACCTTATTGACAAATTTCACTTGAACGGTCATCTGCAAACGCGATTCTGCCGCTGTTCCAGAAGAGTTAACTCCAGATGAAATCACATTATATCCTGTTATCGCACCAGAAATCTGCAAATCTCCGTCCGTTTCAACCATCTTCAACGCTGTCTTAGAGGAAAATTCATCTTTCAAGCCTTCCGAAAAATCAGCAGACAGCGTGGCATAAACCAAAGGAGCTCTATTAGGAAAATCAGACACCGAAATGGTTTTAATCTTCGTATAATCAATAGATGAACCATTAAACTTGTAGGATATTCTACACGAGGCGATACCGCAAACGACAAACACCACGATACAAAACATCACACAAGAGAAATAACTTTTTTTTACACCTCTATTCCAAACCATATTCTTTAATCTTTCTATATAATGTGCGCTCCGATATATTCAAATCCTGCGCTGCATTCTTCCTTTTATTGTTATTTCTCTCCAATGCCTTTCGGATCATTTCCTTTTCTACTTCCTCTAACGAGAAATTCTCCTCTATATACTCTTCCGTATCTTGAATATCACGCTGGTGGATAGACGACGGCTTTTGAATGGGCTGAGTCGTCGTTGGATGCACAACTGTGGGTGTATCAGACGATGGCTCAGTGTAGGGCTTTGGCAAAAGATTCTCAAACGACTCCACTGATTGCAAGTTGGTGTCCGATATGTGCGAGGTATCTATCTTACCTCCATTTCGAAGAATGTCATTCACTAACTTTCGCAAATCATTCACATCCTTCCGCATATCAAACAACACCTGATATAGAATCTCTCGTTCATTACTGAAACTCTTTCCATTTGAAGTGATTCCACTACCTGCGAACATAGGAATATTCGACTCTGTCTGATTCGGCAGATAACTGATCAACGCTTCCTTAGAGATCTCTCTATCTGTTTCCAATATTGATATCTGCTCTGTAATGTTCTTCAACTGACGAACGTTGCCAGGCCATGGATACCTCAACAACACCTCTCGTGCGTCGGAAGTAAGCGTAACAGGAGGCATTCTGTATTTTTCAGAAAAATCTACTGCAAACTTGCGAAATAGCAGATAAATATCCGTTCCTCTATTCCTTAAAGGAGGAACCACAATGGGTACGGAATTAAGACGATAATAAAGATCCTCTCGAAAACGACCCTCGTTTATAGCTTTTAGCATATCCAAATTAGTGGCCGCAACAACACGCACATCACATTTCTGCACTTTCGATGAACCGACGCGAATAAACTCGCCCGACTCCAACACACGAAGTAGACGCACTTGGGTGGTCAAGGGCAACTCTCCCACCTCGTCTAAAAATATAGTACCTTTGTCCGCCACCTCAAAATAGCCCTTACGGTCGGATATGGCTCCCGTAAAAGAGCCTTTCTCATGCCCGAAAAGCTCAGAATCTATTGTTCCCTCAGGTATAGCACCACAATTGACTGCTATACATGGTCCGTGTTTGCGTTGACTATACTCGTGAATAATATGTGGAAACTTATCCTTTCCTACACCACTTTCACCTGTGACGAGAACTGACAAATCGGTAGCAGCCACCTGTACAGCCACGTTAATGGCATGTTCCAACACAGAGTCAGACCCTATGATTCC
>CAVKBM010000103.1:0-5756 GCA_963654355.1 Bacteroidaceae bacterium
CTATGCTCTGTATTGTTGTTGGTCGTAGGTATCTGCCTGTTTTTCCCAAAAGATGGTGTGGAAGTGTTTGGAAAGTTGCTGCGGTTTCCAACTTTGGAGGAGGCTATGTCCAAGAAAAATAAAGACACAGAGTCGGCCGATGAAAAATTAGCTCGTGCCGAGGAAGAGTTAAAGTTAAAGATTGAACAGGATTCGTTGATTAATGTACTCAACGCCGATTCCTTGTCGTATGTTGACACGTTGAAATCTTATCAAAAACTAATTTTTGAAACAACGGCGCGCATTGAGTGTCCTAATAACGATATTTCAATTCTTTATCCATTGTTTGATGCTTTGGATCGTTGTGCAAAAGGTAAAGAGTCTATTCATATTTTGCATTATGGGGATTCTCAGATTGAACAGGATCGTATAACAGGTTATATCAGAGAAGGTTTGCAGACTCGTTTTGGCGGTTATGGTGCTGGGTTGATACCAGTTGTTCAGCCTATCCCTTCAATGTCTGTGGAACAATCTGTTTCTGATAGTTTGCCTCGCTACATTGCAGATGGTACGATGCGGCGTAAGTTGTCAAGTGATCGTTACGGCATTTTGGCTCAGGTGGCAGAGTTGAAAGGTAAAACAGCAAAAATCAAGGTGGCTTCAAGGAATTGGAAGCAGACTTTCTCGCATGTGCGTAAGTTCTCGAAAGTCTCTCTTTTTGTCGGAAATACTGATGATAATTTCTCTGTAACCCTCTCATATTCAGGAAAGGACTCTACAATTACAAAGAGTGAGGCTGATCCATATTTGTCAATGTTGACATGGCAGTTGGACGACTACATCAAGAATTTCACTTTGACAGTTTCGGGTAGAGGCGAACTATACGCTATCGAAATGGGGTCGAGAAATGGGGTCTTTGTATCGAATATTCCTTTGCGAGGTTCTTCAGGTACTTTTTTCACTAAAATTTCCTCTCATTTGTTGAGTAGCACGTTGAAGGCTTTGGATACTCGCCTTATTATGTTAGAGTTTGGCGGAAATTCAACGCCATACATAAAAAATGATAAAAGTGTTGAGTATTATAAGAGTACTATATCTCGACAAATCGCTTATTTGAGGAAGATTTATCCTTCTGCTGCAATTTTGTTTATAGGACCTGCAGATATGTCGACAAGGATTGATGGTGAATTACAGTCATATCCTTATTTAGAAAAGACTGTTCAAGCGTTGCGAGAAGCAGCAATGGAAAATGGTGCTATGTTTTGGAATATGTATGAGGTGATGGGTGGAAAAAATTCTATGTTGAAATGGGTAGATCATTCACCTGCGTGGGCGGGGTCAGACTATGTGCATTTCACTGAGAGTGGGGCAAATAGAATTGCAGAGGTCTTTTTGCAGTCGTTTTTGAATACTTACGACTATTATAACTTCTTGAAGAGAAACGAAAGGTGGAGTGGTATAAAATAGAAAGATGAAAAGGCATTTTATTTTATTTCTTTTTTTATCTGTATGGCTGAGTGGCACGATGGCTCGCTCTATTTTAGCGAAAGATACTGTAACCTATCCGTTTATCGTAGATTCTTTGTCCGTTCTTCAATTTCCAGATTCTGTACATTTTGAAAGAAGAAATGCTTTCTATGACAAGTTAGATTCGTTGGTGTTGTGTCGTAAGGGAAAGATAAGTATTCTTCACATTGGAGGTTCGCATGTTCAAGCGGATTGTATTTCGCACGCTATACGTTGTCATTTTGATTCTTTGAATGAAGAGTTTCGCCCCTCCCGCGGTGTCTTTTTCCCTTTTAAAGTGGCAAAAACAAATAATCCAAGTAATTTCAGAGTAAAGTCGTCGGGAGAGTGGATTACGTCTCGAAACGTGAAGAAGGAACGAGAAGCTCTTTTGGGAATGACGGGTATTGCAGTATCCACGCAAGATTATTCTGCGGGAATCCAGATTAAATTGAACTCTGATTCTTTAAACCGTTGGACGTTCACTCGCTTACGACTTCTGGGTTATGGCGATTCGATGGCAGTACCTTTGCTCTGTGAAGAGGATAGTTCGTATCATTTTCCTATGGAAGATGAAGGACATAAAAGTTTTTTGTATGAGTTTAATTCTCCACAAGATAGTTTCGCATTGTGGATTGCTCAAACGGATTCTGTCCCTCATAAATTCCATTTGCGGGGGTTTATCGCAGAAAATGATGAACCAGGAATTGTGTATCATTCAATAGGCGTAAATGGTGCTTCTGTCTCGTCTTACCTTACATGTCAGGATTTTGAGAATGATTTAGAACTCATTCGTCCAGATATGGTTGTCTTTGCGATTGGCATCAATGACGCGGTGCCATTTAACTTTTCGGAAGATACTTTCATTTCTCGCTATGATTCACTTATTTCAATTGTAGAGAAAGTGAATCCTTCCTGCTTTTATATTTTTATGACAAATAATGATTCGTTTCGAAAGCAAGGTCGTCGTTATAATGTGAATCTCAATGGTTTGAAAGTCGAACATGCTTTTCGTGTGTTGGCAGAGAAGCATCAAGGCGGTTATTGGGATTTGTTCGGTTGGATGGGCGGACTGAAGTCTATGAGAGAATGGGAAAAACATGGCTTGGCACGAAAAGACAAAGTTCATTTTACAAAGAAAGGTTATGAAAAGATTGGAACTGCATTTTATAATGCAATGATGAGGTCTTATTTAGATAGAGATACAGAAGATGGAAAATAGTTTGATTCATACATTCCTGAATTTTTTAGGCGATACATTTGCGTTTGATCCTCAGTCACCTTTGTTGTTTACACAACATTATTTTTGGATCTTTTTCTTAGTGGTGTTTGCCATATTCAGTTTCTTGCATAACAAAGTGTTGATGCGTAACGCATTTTTGTTTGTTGTTAGCGTTTTTTTCTATTACAAGACAAGTGGATGGTTTACTTTAATATTAGTTTTCTCCACTTTCTTTAATTATTTTACAGGGGCGAAGATTTACAAAGCGGAATCAGAAGGAAGAAAAAAGGCTTGGTTGGTGTTTGGATTGGTTATCAACCTTGTTACATTGTGCTATTTCAAATATTCGTATTTCTTTGCGGATATGTTGAATAATCTTTTCGGATTGCATTTGGAAGTTTTCAATGCGTTTGCATGGTTCGGAAATGTTGTGGCGGGTGAACCTGTTTTCTCTGTGGATCGCATTTTGCTTCCTGTCGGAATTTCATTCTATACTTTCCAATGTATCAGTTATTTGATGGATATGTTCCGAAATCGTGTGACACCTGTCTCTAATATTTTAGATTTTGGTTTTTATGTCACTTTCTTCCCTTCTTTGGTCGCCGGACCGATTGTGAGGGCGAGCGAGTTCATTCCGCAGATTTATAAGAAATATTTTCTGACTCGTCGTCAGTTTGGAATTGCTATGTTTTGGATTCTGAATGGTATGGCTAAGAAAATTATTTTGAGCGACTATATAGCGGTTAATTTCGTAGATCGCGTTTTTGATAATCCTACTATGTACACAGGATTTGAAAATTTAGTGGCTCTCTTTGGTTACTCTTTGCAGGTGTATGCCGATTTTTCTGGATATACGGATATTGCCATTGGTGTGGCTATGTTAATGGGATTCTACCTCCCTCAAAACTTTAATTCTCCTTACAAGGCAACCAATCCTGGAGGTTTTTGGAAACGTTGGCATATCTCTTTGTCAAAATGGTTGCAGGACTACCTTTATATTCCGTTGGGAGGAAATCGCACTGCTTCGTTTGGAACATACGCCTGTATTATAACAATTTCCTTGGTAGGTACAATCCTTTCGGGGAGTGTATGGGTGGCGATTATCTTACTTTCAATCGCTTCTATTGTAACGATCAACTGCTATCGTTATCCTGACAAGAAGAAAAATCTCACTTCCAATATGAACCGTCTGAATACGATGTTGCTCGGAGGTTTGTGGCATGGAGCAAGTTGGAATTTTATGATATGGGGTGGCTTGAATGGTATAGGAATGATTGTGTATCGGTTTTGGAAAGACTGGGATGTTTATATACGTACTGCTGTCATCGCTTTCATTACAATAGTGTGCGGTGCGATTGCTTATCTTTTTCCCGCTCCCGTATGGAACATTGCAGTCGTTTGGGCGGGAATCATCTTCATCGGATCATTTGTTCGTTTGATATACAATGTTTTAGGTGGAAAATATACGCTTTCAAAATTGGAAATGTGTTGGGCTGTTTTTCAAACGTTTGTCTTCATCACATGGACTCGACTTTTCTTCCGTGCAGGATCCAACTTAGACCCCGCAGAAGCGAATGAAAAAGCGTGGAACACCGCGAAAAATATGGTAGGTCAGATTGGTGGAACATGGGACTGTTCTTTAATCCCTGATATTACGTTGGCTTACGCTAATGTTTTTGTATTGATAGTTTTAGGAATGATTATTCATTGGATTCCAGAAAATTTCAAACGACGTTACCGTTTGCTCTTTGCGCAGTTACCGTTACCTGTAATGGCGGTTTCTGTAGCTTTGTTCGTGTTTGTGATTTATCAATTTATCACCGCTGACTTACAGAAATTTATCTATTTCCAATTCTAAAAAAAAGTGTTGTAATAAAAAGTCACTACAAAAGAATCTCATTCCGATGTAAGAATGAAAAATCCTTTTGTCTTTTTCTTAAAGTTTTCCTTTGAAGATTGTATTCTCAAATTCAATGATTGGCTGTTTAACGAATAATCCGAAAACTGCAGATCCAGAACCTGTCATAGATGCGTATACAGCGCCATTGTCGTAGAATTTTTCTTTAGCTTTTGCAATGTTGGGATGATTAGGGAAAACACTGTTTTCAAAATCATTTACGATGTATTCTCTCCATTGTTCAATGGAATAGTGAATCGTCTCATTGACGCTGATTTCGGTCTTTTTAGGCGTGATATGTGCGTATGCCTCTTTGGTAGATATGAAATCGTTAGGTTTTACTAAAACGATATAGTAACGATTTAAATCTAATTCTATTGGTGAGAGAATTTCTCCGATTCCTGTAATGTATTTCGCTTTGTTCTCTATGAAGAAAGGACAATCTGCACCTAATTTAGTAGCATATTGACAAAGTGTCTCATTTGACAAGTTCAAATAAAACATTGTGTTTAATGCTTTTAGTGTGAAAGCAGCATCTGCAGAGCCCCCACCTAAGCCTGCTCCAAAAGGAATTATTTTCTCTAAATAGATGTCTACATTAGGAATTTTGAAATCTTTTTGTATCTGTCGGAATGCCCTCATAACGAGGTTGTCATCGGAGTCTCCATTTATTGGGATGCCAGAAAGATGAAGGCTCGTCTCTTTTGAGTTTGATACGACAATTTCTAATATATCTTTGAAAGGAATCGGAACAAATATACTTTCAATGTTGTGGTAGTTGTCTGGTCTTTTCTCAACAACATTTAATCCGATGTTTATCTTTGCGTTAGGAAATACAATCATTATAGAATTTCTTTATAAAAAAAGAGACTCAAAAGATTGAGTCTCTAAAAGTTACTAATCCTCGATTAATTCGACATTGTCAATCCACAGGCAATCGCCAATTGCACCCACATAGGCTCCTCCATAGCCCGCAGAAAAGCGGATGATGATATGCGTGGGTGTCGCATCCGCATCCCAACCAACTTCATCTAATTGAACGTTTTCACCCTTTGAGTTTTTGGCATATAAAGGATAGCCTTCATAGTTCAAACCCATATAATCGCGAAAATAAGATTCTTTCGAAATATCTCCATAGTGGAGGTTGAGACG
>CAVKBM010000104.1:0-5724 GCA_963654355.1 Bacteroidaceae bacterium
TAAATGTGTAAGGAATCGTATCAGAGACACAACCCTCTCTTGATACCTTATATACATTCAACGTATGATCACCCGCTTTATAGAAACTCTTCACCTCACCCTCCGTTTTATTAGGAATATAATCATCCGTATAATGCAAAGTGATACGATTCTTCTCCATACCCGTAGCAACCTTATCCTCTGTGTAATACCACATATAGGTATGCGTTCCATCCAACGGAGCGCCCAAGGTTATGGTTTTCAAAGTGTCATGATAATATACAATGACATCTGAGAGAACTCTGATATCAGATGCCTTGATTTCACCGCCATTATTGACATCCACACGAATCACATTTGACGAAACCACCTCGTTGTCGCACATATCTGTTGCAACACAACGGAACAATGTTGTCTTCTCAAAGGTGTTCTTGTAAGTCAACTCTTTGGTTGCCGTACCATTCGCAAATTCATCCTCAACAACATCCTTCCAAGTCTTATTGTCGGTCGACATCTGCCACTGATACTGTCCGCCTACACCTGCAGTGCCTAAATACTTGGCAACAACCTTCACCTGTTCGTTTCGACAGATTGAATAACTCTCCGCACCATAAACAATGCCTGGTGTCTGCTTCTTATAACCAATGACAAGAATCTCGTTAGACAAGGTCTTTACAGAAACACCTGCTTTCGTCTTGTAAGTCAATTCACACGCATAGTAATAATCGGTTGTCATTGGCGTAACCTTCAGACTCTCAGCCGTTTCACCATTCAAGACAGACCAAACAACTGCATCTGCTGGACGACGTTTCCAACGGAACGAGACATTTGTGTCGCTCACTTTCAACTCCTCACCATTATAAAGCGGAAGATTGTCAAAATCAAAGACCACATTGTCGGAAGAACATACACGAATGGAGTCATAAAACTCATTATTAGCTTTCACTTCAAATCTTCCGTCGAATCCCGACTCAATTGAAATGTTTCCGCAATAAGGTTTAGAGACACAAGTCGCATCTTCTGTCTTCACAGAGCGGATCAAGCAATAAGAGACATTTCCAGAACCAGTCTCAGCAACCGATTTTGCAATCTGATATTGGCAACTCGTGTATTTTGATGCGCTCTTTTCTTTCTTCAACTCACCCTCCAAATAGAACGATACAGTTGCATTGTCAGAAAAAAGATGTGCTACAGAATCCGTTACAGTAACCGTTTGTAGAAAATCCACATCCTGATAAACATCCATTGAGAACTCGGCTGGTTGAACTGAAATCTTCTCTTTTTGGATAGTTAGATTAGGAACAACGGAAACTGAAACACCACCCAATTTGATAGAATAAGAAGGACACGACTGATCCGTTGCGTAGAGCGAATAGGTAGTTGTTTCCTGCAAATTCTTCTCCGTACAAGATGGACTGTTGGCAATCAACGTGTTACTAACCAATGCATTCTCATCAACAATGCGATACCAAGCATAGTCGTAGCCATGACCTGAACCACCAGAAAGAGCAGCCTCATCAAAACTCAAAGTAACCTCACCTCCATAACATACATTCTCCGCGGAAGCAGTTGGAGAGCCACTTTTACTCAAATCAGGACGAGTAGACACATTCACAGTATCTGTTACCTCATCACACCCATTGGTATAACGTGTCGTGCGAATAAATGCCACCGAAACACCACCCTTCGCCAATGTGTACGAAAGCTGCTTTTCATCACACTTTATCGTTGTCAACGAACCTGTCGCATCAAGTATACCCCACGAATAAGTTGCACTCAACGGATAAACCAAACGATTGTCTTTAATTAAGATTGTCGAGTTTTTACAAACAATATATTTACCATTTGCCTTTTCAACGCTCTCACCTGCAACCACCAATTCATTTTTTGTCAACTTATCCTTGATGTCCACCTGATTAACGGTAACGACTCTTTCGGCAGAACAAGCATTCAACGATTTGATCACCTTAAACGTCAAACCTGATGAACCTGGTTTCTCGCTAATCCTGTATTCTAATTTCCGCTCGTCTGTTTCCTCTCCATTAGGAGCGACAATCGTATAATCATAATCATCCGACCAACTTGAGATATCCACAAAGAGCTTGTTTCCGACAACACCACATCCTTCAACTCTGAACTCTGGCACTATCAAATTCTCTCCTGGAATAGCCGAAATCTTGTTCGTTGAGGTTATCGTCTCATTACAGAACTTACCATTCGCCGTCAAGTAAACTTTCTCCTTTACTGGACTATAAGAAGGAACGGAAGACTTATACAAGACAGAATCCTTTGCATTTGCAACAATATATTGAACCGTTTCAATTGATGGTCGACCATTCTGACGGATGGTATCGTTATTGGTTACGAAATTGAAATCAATGGTTGAACCATAACATACATTCCAAGGATCACGGTGAAGTTCATAGCGGTTCTCCTTGCTTGACTTGGCATACACACGCAATTCTGGTGTAGTGTAAGAACGCACGCAGATTGGCTGGCTGTAACTGTCAACACTCGTCTTGCTCGTCGAAGAAACAACATGACGACGGAAATAGTAGTCCACACCTTTGTTGACGGTTACCGCACCCTCATCCAAATTCACAGACATCGTATTCGAAGAAATTTGTCTCCACGAGCCATTCAGACTTGTTTTGAGTTCCCAAATATATTTAGTATCACCATTCGAGAATCCACCCACAATGGTGTCGCCCACAAAGGCTGGAGACGCACTACCTGCACAGACATAGACGGTACGCATCGTATCATCTTCAATCATCTGATTCGTAGGATCTTTCAAAAAGATTTTATTCTCAATAGGTCTCCCCAACGAGAATTTCAAGTAAATTGGTTCACTTTCACACTGCAAAGCGGAACGATCTCTCTTCACAATGTAGATATCGCCTAAAGCAGATTGTTGAACCTTCTCTTCCATAATGATTTCTGTACCACGAGACGTGCTAAGTCGCAACTCTTTCACACTATCTTTACCCTCTGGCGATACCAAATAGTAGTTATATCTGCTTTTTTCAGGATCATCCACAGAAACAAGCACTTGCTTACCATCGACCGACTCAACCATCAAAGCCTTGCCATACTCGTAGGTATCAGCATTGGTGAACGTAAACGATTCAGCCTCAACCGTAGGATTTTCCTTCGCTATCTTCTTAGTAGTCAATTTGACAGTATTCTCACAACCATCTTTCACCACTAAAGTGTAGTAGACCGTCGACTTCATCATATCCTTATGATATATCACTGTATCAGCATCCACCAAAGAATCCCTCGTCTCCTCATCTTCCCAATACCAGTTGTAAGTAAAATCATTTTCTTTGTCTGAAAGCGATTTAGAGCAATACTTGTAATTTTTCGTAGGGTTGAATGATACCTCAATCTCACCCTCCCCATTATCAGTATCAAAATACGAATTCATACAAGCCGTCTCATCTTTCGAGATAGAGAAATTACTTCTCTGAATAGCGGCGTATGGCTCATACTCCACATACGTCTGAGCCGGACCCAACACCACCTCGTCATGGCAAACCTCCGCAGCATAGATAGGTGCCAATGGGAACTTTTCCATCCTCAAACGTTGACGGAAATAAGTCTTCTTCGTGATAAACTTCTTCTGAACCTTCAAGTCCGCTCCACTAAACTCCACCATACGCACGCCATCCTCGTCTGCAATCGTATCATTTCTCATAAAATCATACCAACGGGCATCATCATCGCGACGATATTGCCACTCGTAGATGGGGCCGTAATCAGAGACATTGTATGAAAGTTTCTTGAACCCCTCTGTCTTATTTATGGCAGCAGCCTTACCCCTTATCAACAAAGTTCCATCTCCTTGGCAAAACTTAACGACACTTTTATCATCGGAGTTTCTCAATGGATCGATCATCAATGGCGGCACACAAACGAAATACAATCTATTCGATGGACATCGGATAGCAACACCTTTCTCTATCGTCTTGTTATATCTACGATTTGTATAAATGTCAGCGCTTTCCGTCAGCGAAGAAATTTTTGAAATAGGCACTTCCATATCAAATGGAGTGTCATTGTAAATATCTGTCGAAATTGGCCAATATATACCATTGCCATCTAAAACGACATTTTCAGATACTCTTGCACTACCGTCAAATCGACATGGATCCTCAACATTCTTTATCAAGATACTCTTATTGGCTCTCTCCCAATACGCTTTATCCGAATAGATTGCGAAATAAGATACATCCCCTTGAGTCCACAGAGGAGTACGAGTAGAATCTACAGAAATTTTGTTTCCTAAACACTCATAAACATAGAGAGCATCCGTATCTGTATAGGCATACTGATTAACGCCTGGGAACCATCGATCCGAGGCATTTTCATCAAACTCTACCCTTCCCTGATACGCCATTCGGAAATATACTTTAGTAAAACAAGCATCTGACGATATACCTAAGATTTCGTACAATTTATCTTTTGATAAAAGATAAGAACCAGGAATATCATTATCCTCAACGCTCAAAGAATGACATCTATTTCCTCCAACTGAAAATTCATCCTTAGATGCTCCCATTTGCGTTGGAGATAGCGACACCCAGTCTATTTCGTTCAAAGAGAACTGAAATAAAAAATGTGCAGATAGTTTTTCAATTGACGCATTATCAAACCACCCCCAACTTCCAGAAGCTCTGAATTCTAAGTTACTCAGCGTAAAGACGATATTTTCCGAATTCGCTCTATCATGATACTTTTCGCTAACCTCAAATTTGGGAGTTTTTGTCAATTTTATTCCAACTGTAGAAAAACCACTACAATGCTGGTTACTTCCGTATAGGTTTTGCCCCAGAAACACTGCAAACAAGACAAGTATCTGCAACCATCTTGCTTTAAAAACACTTTTCATTTAACGTAATTTTTTATTATTTAAGAGTTATATTAACTTTTTTCCAATCGCTCCAATAGCCATGAGAGTCTTTGCAACGCACAGCGATTGTATGCACACCTGATGATTGGAAGGCATGTCGCACACCATTCAGCGTCGTCGTGATGTACACACCGTTATAGGCACACATTTTAGCTGGGCAGTCGCTTTGACCGAACTCAAATTCATAGCCTGCCGATCCAACTGTTACACCATCAAAACAATATTCATACAACACAATATCATCCTCATCTGGGTCCGCACCTTCTTCTACTTCAATAAGTTTCTCCCAATCTGTCGTCAAATCAGACACCTTGATCTGCGGATCAGGAGCTTTATTCCCTTTCATATCTACATAGACATAGAAAAAGGACTTCACACCAATGGCATTCGTCAAAGTTATCGTATAGGTCACCTCAAGGTCTGCTGTCAACTCTCTCTTTGTCATTTCACTATAGCCCTCTCCCCTATAAAACGACAGATTGTACAACTGATTACCCACTTGATTCACTTTTACCCCAGTATGATAACCACTCAACTTGTATTCTCCTGTACTTGGGTTGTATTTGTTTATGTACGGACGCAAGTCTTCCAAATTAGAGCCATACTCAGAATCAACGATATTTGTCACCTCAATATCATTCCACAACATTCCCTCATACGGATTTTCAAAACCGAACTTCAATGTTTTACTCTCTCCCATTTTCAAAGAAATCCGAATATACCGAACATCCCCCGAATCTAATAGGGAATCCCCTGAATAGACTGACACAATAGGCTTCTTGCCATGCTCATAGTAATAGTCGTCTCGCGTGTCGCACGAAGCACAAACA
>CAVKBM010000105.1:0-5643 GCA_963654355.1 Bacteroidaceae bacterium
TTGAAAACCGCCGTACAGCAATGTACCGGGGGTTCGAATCCCTCCCTCTCCGCAATGTAAAGCGATTAACTTCGGTTAGTCGCTTTTTTTGTTTTTGTCTAAATATATTTATCGCTTAATAATGGTTATTTAGTAATAAATGTTAATTTTGAGAAATTAACATTTGTTTAAAACGTAATATTACATAGTATGAATATGAGAGTAATGAAATCATTGGTTGTTTGCTTATTATTAGGCGTAACTTCGTGTGCTTTCGCTGCTGACAATAAGAACAGTAACTCAGGTAAGGTGCTTCATCCTACCTATGAGGAATTCAATAAAAAAATCGTCAATGTTGAAAAAGCTTGGAATTATTTGGGAGACAAACCATGTGTGATTGATTTTTTTGCCACTTGGTGTGGCCCTTGTCGTATGATTTCTCCTTATTTGGATGAATTGGCGGAGGAGTATAAAGACGAAATCTATGTTTATAAGGTGGATGTAAACAAAGAGCCAGAGTTGGCGAGACTTTTTGGAGCCACTTCAATACCTCTTTTGGTGTTTGTGCCTATGAGTGGATCCCCTGAGATGAGCCGAGGTGCGATGTCTAAGGCTGAATTGAAATATGCTATAGAGACGGTTGTTTTGAGGCACAAGAAATCAAAATAATCTTGTCTTATGAAAGGTATTATTTTGGCGGGAGGAAGTGCAACACGTTTGTATCCTCTCTCGAAGGCTATCTCTAAGCAGATAATGCCAGTGTATGACAAGCCGATGATTTATTATCCACTTTCAACGCTGATGCTGGCAGGTATTCGTGAGGTGTTGATTATCTCGACTCCTCGTGATTTGCCGATGTTCCGCCAATTGTTAGGAGATGGCAAGGATTTAGGAATGTCATTTTCCTATAAGGTGCAGGAAACTCCCAACGGATTGGCTCAGGCGTTTGTCTTAGGAGCAGAGTTCTTGAATGGAGATGCAGGATGCCTGATATTAGGTGACAATCTTTTTCACGGACAGAATTTCTCTGCAATGTTGAAGCGCGCTGCAAAAAAGAATGTTGGAGCAACTATCTTTGGTTATTATGTGAAGGATCCTACTGCGTATGGTGTTGCTGAATTTGATGAGAGCGGGAAGGTAATTTCTTTGGAAGAAAAACCTAAAAATCCAAAGTCTAATTATGCGGTTCCAGGACTTTATTTCTATGATAGAACGGTAACCGAGAAAGCAGCTAAAATTAAACCGTCCGATAGGGGTGAGTATGAGATAACAGACTTAAACAAAGTATATTTGGAGGAGGGAACCTTGAGTGTAGAGCTTTTTGGTCGAGGTTTTGCTTGGTTGGATACAGGAAACAGTGATTCTTTGTTGGAAGCAGGTAATTTTGTATCGACTATACAGAAGCGCCAAGGTTACTATGTGGCGTGTATAGAGGAAATTGCGTGGCGAAACAACTGGATCAATGATCAACAGTTGCGTGTTTTGGGAGAAAGATTATCAAAAACACAATATGGTCAATATATCATATCTTTATTGGATGAGAGAAGATAGTGGTGCCGAATAGGTAAGGTGATAAATTAGAAGATAGAAGACTATGAATTTCATTGAACAAAAAATAAAAGGCGTTTGGGTTATTGAACCAAAGGTTTTTGCTGATAGTCGTGGATATTTTTTCGAGGCTTTTAAGCAAAACGAGTTTGAAGAGCATGTTGGAAAGGTGAACTTTGTGCAAGACAACGAATCAAAGTCCTCTTTTGGAGTGCTTCGTGGTTTACATTACCAGAAAGGGGAGTGGTCGCAAGCTAAATTAGTGCGTGTCATAAAAGGAGAGGTTTTGGATGTGGCTGTAGACATTCGCAAGAGTAGCCCTACTTTTGGTCAGCATGTTGCCGTAGTGTTAAGCGAGGAGAATAAGAAACAATTGTTTATTCCAAGAGGATTTGCTCATGGTTTTCTGGTAAGAAGTGAGGAAGCTATATTTACTTATAAGGTGGATAATGCGTATGCTCCTCAGGCAGATGCAGGAATCATGTATAATGACCCTCAAATCAATATTCTGTGGGATATTGATTTTTCGAAAGTGCTTCTTTCCGACAAAGATCAGAAACATCCGCTCTTGAAGGATGCTGTGGTGTTTGATTAATGAATTGTGTGTGATATGAATATATTGGTTACGGGTGCAAATGGACAGTTAGGTAGTTCCATTAAAAAAATATCTGGTAATTATAAAAGCAATAATTTCCTTTTCACTGATATGCCAGAGGTTGACATCACGAATGTTGATTTGTTGCGTGATTTGGTGAAGAAAAATAACATCGATGCCATTATCAACTGCGCCGCATTCACTGCAGTCGACAAGGCTGAGAGTTGTAAAGATTTGGCTACAAAGATCAATGTAGAAGGTCCTAAAAATTTAGCCACGGTTGCAAAGGAGAGTGGAGCAAAATTGGTGCATATTTCGACAGACTATGTGTTTGGAGGAAAGTCATGTTTGCCATTGAAGGAGACGGATAAACCTGCTCCGATAGGTGTTTACGGACGTACGAAACGTATGGGAGAGACTGAAGTTGAAATGTCTGGATGTGACGCCATTGTGATCAGGACTGCTTGGTTGTACAGTGAGTTTGGAGCGAACTATGTCAAGACGATGCTTCGTTTAGGAAAGGAGAAAGATCATCTAAATGTTGTGTTCGATCAGGTGGGTACGCCTACATACGCTACGGACTTGGCTGTTGCCATTATGACGTTGTTAGAGAAAGGATTCTCTGATTTTGAACTTTATCATTTCTCAAATGAGGGAGTAATAAGTTGGTTTGATTTCACAAAGGCCATTTTTGAGATTGCTGGTATCAAGACTCCTGTCGGTGCGATTGAGAGTTATGAGTATCCCACGGCGGCGGAACGGCCTGCGTATAGCGTGTTGAACAAGCGTAAGATAAAGGATGCAGGTGTTGATGTGCCATATTGGAGAGATTCTCTGAGGAGATGTTTGGAGATACTGTTGGCTTAGTAATATCTTGAATGATAATTTAAAAATCAGGAGGGCTTTACATGTTTTGTTAAGCCTTCTTTTTTTTGATATGACAGAAAAGGAGAAATACATAGAATTTTGTGAGAAACATCCTGCGATTCCGTTGTTTCAGCAAGCATGGTGGCAGGCGTGTGTTGCAGGAGAAAGAGCGTGGAATGTGATTTTGATTGAGGAAAATCATGAAATTGTTGCTTTTTTGCCCTATGTTATTGTAAAAAAGCTGTGGTTTCGTATGATTCTGCAACCGTTGTTGTCGCAGTGTAATGGAATTTGGATAAAAGAAGGATTGTCTGTCAAGCAGATAGAGGCAGTTGTAGAGCAGGTTTATCAAAAGATAGAAAAACTAAATGTCGCATGGTTTCAACAATTTTTCCCAAAGCAGTTTTGCCATTTATCTGTCTTTGAGCAAAACGGATATGAATGTACATGGCGAAAGACGTTTGTCTTATGTGATTTACAAAGAGATGAAACGGAATTGTTTAAGAGTTTTTCGTCGGCAAAACAACGGCAGATTAGGAAGGCACAGCGGAATGGAATCGTTGTGCGAGAAGGCGCGCTTGCGGCAAGGTCGTTCGTCTCATTTCACAACTTTTGTTTGGCACAAAAAGGAGAGCGAAATATGAATCGGCAGACTGTTGAGATGAATCTCTGTCAAGAAGCGGTGAAACGAGGACAAGGAACGATATTATGGGCAGTTGACGAGGAAGACAGGGCGCAAGCTGCTTTATTTCTTGTATGGGATATCCGTTCAGCATATTATCTCATACCGACCTATCGGCAGGACTATAAAATGTCTGGCGCATCGTCGTTGTTAGTATGGGAAGCAATTCGCTATGCACGCAATTGGGGTTTGCAAGTGTTTGATTTTGAGGGGGGAAATCAAGAAAATATCGCACGTTCATACGCTCAATTTGGAACGACTTCGGTGGAATATTCGGTGGTAGAGTGTATGAATAGTGGGGCTTTGAGAGTGACTTTGAGAGTGATGGGGAAGAGGTAATTATTTGTATGTTATTTCTGAAAATTATCTTTCTTAATGGGTTCTGGCACATATCCCAAGATTGCTACCAAACAGCTCATCAGCGGACTGATGATGCAGAAGAAGCAGAAAGGAAGATAGGTTACAGTGGCAATGCCGAGGACTGTGCTCTGTGTCATTCCGCAGGCTGTCCATGGTACAAGAACTGAGGTGACCGTGGCTGAGTCTTCTGTTGAACGGCTCAATAATTCGGGCTTGTAACCTCGTTCTTCATATTCTTCCTTATAGATGGAACAGTTCATAATTATAGATAAAAACTGGTCGCCCATAATGAGATTGAGTAGGCAACCGCTCGCTACTGTTGAACATACTAACGAGGTTGTGTTGCGAATTGCTTTCAGCATGACGTGCGTCAGACTTTTCAACATTCCACTTGCCACCATGCACGAACCGAAACACATGGCGCATAAAATCAGCCATATTGTGTTCAACATTCCAGCCATTCCTCGTGTTGACACTAAATCATTGATTTCTGCATAACCTGTGTCTACGTTGGTTGAGGTGTAGCATGTGGTCATAAGTCCCATAAAAATGCTTTTGATGGATGTTTCTGATTCTCCAGAAATATAGACAAGCACATCGGGTTGCACGATAACTGCGCAAACGCATGCTGAGAGTGCGGACAGCAACAAAGTAATGAGCGATGGTATTTTTTTGTAAATTAGCCAAGCGGTGAAGAGGGGTACAAGCATTGTCCAAAGGGATATGTTGAAGCCTCGTTCTAATCCATCTGTGTATATTGAAATCTCCATTGGTTTGCTGTCATACCATAGACCCAAGATAAGATACATCAGTAAAGAGAGTGTGATGCTTGGCACAGTGGTGTAGAGCATGTAACGGATGTGCGAGAAAAGGTCTGCTCCTGCCATTGTGGAGGCTAATACGGTGGTATCGCTCATAGGTGAAAGCTTGTCTCCAAAATAAGCTCCCGAGATGATGGATCCTGCTGTGTAGGGAGCAGGAATACCAAGTGCAGTGCCGATTCCCATCAACGCAGTACCGATCGTGGCAATGGTAGTCCATGAGGTGCCTGTCATGACGGAAATTATTGATGAAATGATGCATGCACAAGGGAGGAAGAACGTAGGAGACATAACTTGTACGCCATAGTAGATGAGTGTCGGAACGATGCCGCTGATCATCCAAGTGGCAGACATCATTCCGATGAGCAATAAAATGAGAATGGAAACACCTGCATCTCCGACTGTTTTCTTGATCATTTCCTCAAAAACGCTCCATTTCGTTTTGTAGATTGACATGGATAATGCTACGCATACGGCTGTCGCTATCATTAAAGATACTTGTGATGCTCCCGATAGTGCGTCGTCAGGAAATAGTGTCAATGCGCAAATGATTAGTGAGATAAGAGAGAGAAGTGGCAAAAGAGCCACTAATATATGAGGGTGCGTGTTTCCTTCCATCTTTTTTTGTAAGGTAGGTTAAGATATATAGTTGATTTACAATAGAAACCACAAAACGGCGGTGTGGCAGAGGCAACCTATAAGTATGAAGATATGCCAAATGGCATGGTTGTAGGTGCGTTTTTCATCCTTCCAAAAGAAAATTGTTCCGAGTGAGAATGCTATTCCTTCTG
>CAVKBM010000106.1:0-5622 GCA_963654355.1 Bacteroidaceae bacterium
ATAATACACCGATGGTAGCCAATAAGATACCTTGCACCATCACAGGCTTGATCTCATTGATACGTGTTGACAACCCACCCGAATACAAAATAACGCAAAGAGCGACAGTTCCAATGGTTTGCGCTGTGGAGGTGTCCTCGAAGTGGATGCCTAATCCATCACTTCCACATAACATTCCAATGATGAGAAACAACAGCAAAGCAGGTGTCCCTAATCTTGAACTAATCTTTCCAGCACATATACTCAAAAGAAATAGTACTGATAAACCTAATAAAATCGCCTCTATTTGCATAATGTAGTCTTTATGAAGTTATATAATTCGTTATAAAGCAAAAATATGAAAAAATGGTATTATAAAAAAGTAGAATGTTATGTGGTAATCGTTAAAAATTGTTGTAAAAGGTGTATTTTTGTCAAGAACAAAATACGAACAGATATGAAAGGAATAGGTAGATTTTTCAGCAAGTGTATAATGATTTGCTCTGCCATGGTGATGGTAACGTCTTGCGACGAAGATACTCTTTCGTCAATTTTAGGCGATGGTGATACTGTTTCTGCGTTGAAAGAGGCGTTGACAATCGGTGCGAAGACCGCTGCCACCAATTTAGGTGTGAAAGATGGTTATTTGGCAGATGCGACCGTGAAAATAGGTTTGCCTGACGAGATTCAGACGATCGCAGAGTTGATGCAGACGGAGGCAGGAAAGACATTCTTGAGTGCAGTTGGTGCTAATAGTATGCAGCCAGATAGCCTTGTCGTCGCTATGAACAGAGCGGCAGAAAAAGCTGCTCCCGAGAGTGCGGAGATATTTGCTAACGCTATCACCAGCATGACCATTTCTGATGGTGAGAACATCTTGTTTGGTGCTAATAATGCTGCTACAGAGTATTTGCACGAAAAGACTTACAGTGGGCTGCAGACCACTTTTGGAAGTGTCGTTACTTCCACATTCTCTCAGGTTCAAGTGAGTGGCAAAAATTTGAACGATTTTTGGAGTAGTTTCTCTTCTGAGTATAATAACATTGTTTCTTACAAGAGTGATACAAAAGGAAAATTCGCAATGCTCGCTTTGAAAGCAGGTTTAACCGCATCGGGAAATTCTGACTTGTATAATAAAATTGATGCTCTTGAATCTGTCAACACTAATCTGGGAGAGTATGTTACGGGTAAGGCGTTAGACGGACTTTTCTTGAAGGTGGCAGACAAGGAGGCAGACATCAGAACGAACGCCGCTTCTCGTACGTCAGAACTTTTAAAGAAGGTCTTTGGCCGATTAGACAACTAATTTGTGTTTTATAACATAATTGTAGAAAAACTTTATACTTTTGCGAGAGTTTTCACACTTAAATTAAGAATAGAAGTAAAAGATGAAGAACATAGTTTCTGAGTATGACGGCATTGAAACGATTTCGCCTGTTTGGCATGTGCTGACAGAGGAACAGTTGTATTACTTGAACAGACACTGTATCGTACGAAGATTTAAGAAGAACGAGCTGGTTTATAGCGAAGGTGAAGAGTCGACGCATGTAGTGTGTGTGGCAAAGGGAAAATTGAAGATTTATCGTACGGGTGCAGGCGGTCGTAGTCAGATTGTTCGTGTGGTGAAGCCAGGGGAAATGTGTGCTTATCGTGCCATGTTTGCGGGCGAGCCTTTTGTAACCAACGCAAGTGCTATCGAGGCATCGGAACTCTATATGATTTCGCAGGATGTGATTAAAACGCTCCTGTCTCAGAATTTTGACTTGGCTTGGTATTTCATTTCAAAACTATCGTTCGATTTGGGTGTGGCAGACAAACGTTCGGTTTCTCTAACTCAAAAACATGTAAAGGGGCGTTTAGCGGAGTCTCTCATCTTCTTACGCGACAATTTCGGATTTGAGGAAGATGGCAAGACTTTGGCGGCCAACCTCTCTCGTGAAGACATCGCCAATCTTTCTAATATGACTACTTCCAATGCTATCCGCACTCTTTCTTGGATGGCTAAGGAGAACATTGTTGAAGTGGATGGACGCAAGATAAAGTTTGTTGACGAGGAATATCTAACTTGTCTTAGTAAAAACGGATAGGGATGAAGGGATTCAATGTCTTTTTTTTGTGAAAGCAGGTGAAGTTTGACATTGTTGATAAAATCCTATTGATTTAGGCTCTAAAATATGACTTTAGGAATTATAGGTTTAGGTCTGATTGGCGGTTCAATGGCAATAGACCTTCGGAGAAATAAATTTGCAGACCGAATTATTGGAAGCGATAATTCAGAACTCAATGCGGTAACTGCCCAACGTATAGGTTTGGTGGATGCGGTGATGTCTGTAGATGATTTGATAAAACAGAGTGATTTGATACTTTTGGCAGTTCCTGTAAGTGCTGCTATTCGTATGTTGTCAGACATCTTAGACAAGATAAATGATAATCAGGTGGTGGTTGACACATGTTCCACTAAAGAAAAATTGAACGAATCGGTTCATTATCATCCTAAAAGGAAGAACTATGTTGCATCGCACCCTATGGCCGGAACAGAGTTTAATGGTCCTTGGGCTGCGATTCCGAACTTGTTTGCGGGCCGTGCAGGTGTTATTTGTAATGCGGAAGATTCTGACTATAAGGCAGTTGAATTGGTTCGTAAGATGTATGATTGCTTGAACATGCGTATTATCTATATGCGTGCGGCTCATCATGATGTGCATACCGCTTATGTGTCTCATATTTCCCATGTAGTGTCGTTTGCGTTGGCACTGACTGTGTTGGACAAGGAGAAGAACGAAAAGAACATCTTTGATTTGGCTTCTGGAGGTTTCACCTCAACGGCACGTTTGGCGAAGAGTAACGCAGACATGTGGGCTCCAATCTTTTTGCAAAACAAAGAAAACGTTTTGTCCGTCTTGGATGCCTATATGGACAAGTTGAATGCTTTCAAAACGGCTATTCAAGATAACGACGAAGGCGCTCTCCGAAAACTCATCGATGATGCCAATCGTATCAAGCGAATCCTCCGATAGTAGTCAGTATTATTGTGATATATAAATAAAAGGCGACAGAATCAAATTTGTCGCCTTTATTCGTTTTTTATCTTGATTTCTTATTTTACAATGAAAGAGAGGGTCTCTTTGCTATTTGCTGTCTTAACGACTGCGAAGTAGTTTCCTGCGGAAAGACTCTCTATGTTGATCATTACTTGGTTGCTATTTCCTATAGTATAGAGAATAGCGATACCTTGTGCGTTGAAAATTTCGACAGATTCGATCTGTTGTGTCGCACTGATTGTGATGATGTCGCTTACTGGATTAGGGTAGAGAGCGATGGATGTTTTATCTGCGACATTATCTTCAATGTTAGTCGTGCCATTTGAAAGGACAATAGCCATGATAGAGTAGGCTGGTACCTCAAATTCTGAGATTTCATTGTTAGCAACCGAAATAGTTCCTGTTGTCAGGGCGTTCTCTGTGTGTGATTTGAATGTTTGGCTGTCTCCCAATCCTGCGAGTGTGTATGTAGTGTAGTTGCCATCAGCGAAATTCGTGTTGGCGATAGAAATTTTGGGAGAGAACGTTGTTGAAGGCGACCTGTTCACCAAGACGATCGTCATAGAGTCTTTTGCAACGTTGACAGAGGTGTAGGCGGACAACAATGAATCGTTGGCGGAAACGGAGCTTACATTGATGTTTTTTGCATAGGATGAGAAGAGGTGGACAACCTCCCACATGCTGTTAGTCCATGTCCATGGTGAGAAATATTCCAAACCATGTTTTGCTCCCTCACCGATGACAGATGCGTAGGAAAGAGCCTTTACCATCTCTGACGCATTTGTATTGACGTTGTACTCTCCGATAGCGAAAGTAATGCCGTGATTCTCGCCGAAGTATTGGTCTAACCAAGTTTGACAACGTTCGAAGATGTATTCTTTCTTTTGGCTTTCATCCCAACCGCCATTGATTGTTTTCACACCGTTGGCTCCTGGATAAATGTAATTCTTGTCGTACAAAACACGGTGAGATTGAAGAATGTCGGATGCCTCTGTCTCTCCAGGATAGAAATGAAGATCAAACACATCTATCATCTTTATGCCAGTCTTCTTTTGTTCTTCTGCACAGCGCATGATGAAGTACTCTAAGAAATTGTACTTTTTGCCGTTGTAGTTAGGTTGTGCGCTGCAACCGTAGAACCAAGTCCACTCGCTGGCGGCGTTTGGACCGCACAATTTAATGTTCGGGTTCTTCTTGCGAGCTGCCTTAGCCACAGAGAAGTAGTTTTGCATCATTTGTTCGTAGAAATCGTCTGTGTAGGGATTTGGAGCGAGATCGCTGTGAGTTCCTCCCCAGATATCCATCTCGTTGTCCATATTCCAATATTGGAATTGGTTCATGTCAAGGCGAAGGTCTTTTTCCCAGTAGTTGAGAATCTCGGTAGTAGAGTCCGCTGGCCACTCCACCATGAAAAGGTTGACATCGCCTAAGTTGGCAACGCTTCCATCTGAGTTGAAGGTGCCACCTCCACACATTTTGTTAGAGCATCCGCTCCACCACTGAGATTGGTTGTATTCCCAATCATTGAAATTGTAAGCGTTCGTGAAAGGGACTTTGCCCAACAACTGAAATCCGAAGATGCCTTGTACGTTAGGCAGTTTCTCCTGCATTTGTTGGGCTATGTTGTCCCAATCAATGCTATAAACGTTGTTGTACCAGTCAGGATGGCATGTGAGTTTTTTGCGAAAATTGTATTTTGTCACATTGTTTCCGTTGTTCAGACGTTCCATTTTCACGCCTGACTCCTTGATGTAGTTGAATTCGTCATCATTCTGCGGAACACCATTCCTCCCGTATATGTACGGGGAAATTGTTTTGTTTTCTGACTTCGTGTCAATGTTGATTTCGACACTTGTTCCCGCAAAAGACGAAGAAAAGATTGATAGAGCCAAAGCACTGAGTAGTAAGTGATTTTTCTTCATGGTAAAAAACATTAGTTTGTAAAAGTAAAAAAATGTCAATGAACACAAGAATGTTTAAGGTGATAAAGGAAAGATTTGTTGCGGAACATTTTGTACGCTGTTCATTTTTTCCTTTCTTAACGCTATTTTGCGAAATTTTACATTATATTTGCAAGTGCCTTTGTTGGGTGGATTGTATTTACACAGAAATAATTGAAAGTTAAATAAATAGAAATTCTTAAAAAATGAAGAAAGTTTTCTTAGCAGTATGTGCTGCAGTGGCGTCTATGACGGCTATGGCACAGACAGAAGACAAGCCTTGGAATGTCGGTATATATGCTGGCAAAGTAGAGGCTGCGAATGACTGGGGAAATAAATTTTTCCACCCTGCTGATGGTTTCTACGGGGCTGCTTCATTCACCGTTGCAAGGTATTTGAATAATCACTTTGACGCTGAATTGCAGGCTTTGTGGGGTCGTTATGGTATTCAAGGTGGCGATTTCTACGCTACTGACCCTGATTTCAAGGCTGGTATGGGCTATGTAGATGTGTCTGGAAAGTACAAGTTTGTTCGTACTGACCGCAACTCGTTGTTCAACCCTTACGTTTTCATTAGTTTGGGTGCTCGCTCAATCCATTGCATCTCTTCTTCAGAGGATTACACTTCTGTAGAGCATGGAAGCGAAAACGAGGGTGTTAAC
>CAVKBM010000107.1:0-5604 GCA_963654355.1 Bacteroidaceae bacterium
CCCTCATGCAGCGTAACCCAGTCGCCCGTCTCAACAGAAGCAGCGTTACGAGCGCGATCTTTTTGTTTCTGCATCTCCACATTAAACTCCGCCTCGTTGATGGTCATTCCGTTCTCACGGAGGATTAACTCGGTCAAGTCAAGAGGGAAACCGTATGTATCGTATAAAGTAAATCCATCAACTCCAGAGATTTCTGTCTTGCCTGCGGACTTCGTATCGGACATTACTTTATCCAAAAGGCGGATACCCAACTCCAACGTACGCAAGAATGCCTCTTCTTCTTCCTTCATCACCTTCACAACCAAATTTTGCTGCGCGATCAATTCAGGATAAGCATCGCCCATCGTCTCAATCAAAACTGGCACCAGTTTATACATAAAGGCGGCACGTTGTCCTAAGAACGTGTAGCCGTAACGAACCGCACGACGAAGAATACGACGGATAACGTAACCTGCCTTTGCGTTTGAAGGCAACTGACCATCGGTGATAGAGAAAGCAATCGTACGAACGTGGTCGGCGATCACACGCATAGCAATGTCCGTCTCCCTCTTCTTACCATATTCTACATTAGCAATCTTTCCAATCTCCTTGATGATAGGTTGGAAAACATCCGTATCGTAATTTGACTTTTTACCCTGGAGAGCCATACAGAGACGCTCAAATCCCATACCTGTATCAACATGCTTTGCAGGAAGTGGTTCAAGCGAACCATCAGCCTTACGATTGAACTGCATAAACACGTTGTTCCATATCTCAATCACTTGTGGGTTATCTTTATTGACCAACTCCACTCCTGGCACTTTCGCCCTCTCTTCATCATCGCGAAGATCTATATGGATTTCTGAGCAAGGACCACAAGGACCTGTCTCTCCCATTTCCCAAAAATTGTCATGTTTGTTTCCGTTGATAATACGATCCTTAGGCAAGAACTGAGCCCAAATTGCAGCAGCCTCGTCATCACGTTCAAGATTGTCTTCCTTGCTACCTTCAAAAACAGTAGCATACAGACGGTTAGGATCTATCTTAAGGACATCCACTAAATATTCCCAAGCCCATGAAATCGCCTCTTTCTTGAAATAATCGCCGAAAGACCAATTACCCAACATCTCGAACATGGTATGGTGATAGGTGTCCAAACCTACCTCTTCCAAATCGTTGTGTTTTCCACTCACACGAAGGCACTTCTGCGAATCCGCGACACGTGGATATTTTCGTGGTTGGTTACCCAAAAATATGTCCTTGAACTGGTTCATACCAGCATTCGTGAACATCAATGTAGGGTCGTTTTTTACGACCATCGGCGCGGAAGGTACAATAGTATGCCCTTTTGAAGCGAAGAAATCGGTAAACGATTTGCGAATTTCCTTAGCTGTTAACATGTTAATACAAATTATTCAGACTGCAAAATTAACATTTTTCCAAAAAAATTCCACAAAAAAACGCTATCTTTGCGAGGCAAAGGAAACGAAATGCCTACACTTATAAATCTTATTTCGTAATGTCTAAAGCAAAATTTCAGTTCAACCCTAAAACGCTATCCTACGAACGGGTTGACAACACCATAAAGCATATATTTTCAAACTTTTTAGTACATCTGATAAGCGGAATCCTCGTTGGTCTAGCCTTCTTCGTAATCTTCGCACTTTTCATCCACTCCCCTCGCGAAAAAGAACTAAAAAGCCGCAACGCTGAGATAGAAGCCCAACTTCAATTAGTCAACACACAATTGGACGAAATTCAAGAAGTTTTGAGCGACATAGAACAGAGAGACAACCAACTATACCGCGTCGTAGTCCAAGCCGACCCAATCACCAACAACATCCGGCGAGCCTCTCGCTCTCAGGGTAAATACACGGAAATCAGAGAAAAAACAAACTCAGACATTGCCGCCTCTACTGCCGCATTGATCGACGATGTTCGTCGCCGACTTTACATACAGTCTCTCTCTTTTGATGAGGTTACCAACCTTGTCAAGAACAAGGAGGAAATGCTGCTTTGCATTCCAGGAATTCAGCCTGTTAAAAATCAAGACCTTAGACGAATGGCATCTGGTTTCGGTATGCGCATCGACCCTGTCTATAAGACTCCTAAATTTCACGCAGGCATGGATTTCTCTGGCGACGTGGGAACAGAAATCTACGCAACAGGAAAGGGCACTATCGAGTTCAAAGGATGGATGCAAGGCTACGGAAACGCCATCATCATCAATCATGGGTATGGTTATAAAACACTTTACGGACATTTAAATGGATTCGTAAAAAGCCAAAAAGTGGGGTCGAAAGTAAACCGCGGCGATGTCATCGCCTACATGGGGAACACAGGTAAATCCACTGGTCCGCACCTGCATTATGAAGTGCATTACCGCGACAAAGTTACCGATCCAAGAAACTTCTACTACATAGACCTCTCTCCAGAAGAATATGACGAGATGATTCAGATCACCTCCAACAATGGCAATGTGTACGACTAATCACTCGCCTGCCTCTACTGAGTTACAAATGTGAAAGGTATATCATTATACACACATACTATATATGAAGTTTCTTACTGAAATTCCATTAAAGAAAGAGTTAGACATCACCCATAACCATAAAATCCTACTCTTGGGATCTTGCTTCACCGAGAATATTGGAAGAAAATTGGAAGCGTGCCATTTTGACGTATCTTGCAATCCGTTAGGCATCCTGTTCAATCCTGTTTCTATACAGCAAACCATAGAACGAATTTTGGAAGATAGAAAGGTGACGAAAAATGAAGTTTTCGAAACAGACGGTGTGTGGAACTCTTTTGATTTTCACAGCCAATTTGCGCGATGCTCTCTCGCAGAGTATATCTCTAATGTCAACCAACAAATTGATTCAGCACATCGATTTGTTCAAGGTACAGACTTCGTTTTCATCACCTTAGGAACCGCATGGGTATATGAAGAGAACGTGAGCAAGCATGTTGTCGCCAACTGCCACAAAGTTCCAGCCAACCGATTTTCCCGAAAACGCATCTCCGAGTCAGAATGCACAGAAAGATTGATGACAATTGCAAAACAGTTGAAAAAGACAAATGAAAAGGTGAATGTCATCTTCACGGTAAGTCCGATTCGCCATTGGAAAGATGGGGCGCACGGCAACCAACTGAGCAAGTCCATTCTCTTATTGTCCGTCGACAACGTATGCCGTGAAATGCAAGAAGGTTGCCACTATTTTCCATCCTACGAACTAATGTTAGACGAGTTGCGCGACTACCGCTTCTACGCAGAAGACCTGCTCCATCCTAACGATCTCGCCCAAACATACATTTGGGAAAAGTTCGGAGACACCTATTTCAACGAGGAGACAAAACAAATTAACAAAGAGATACTCAACCTTGAACAGGCTCTCCACCACCGTCCTATCAATCCCCTAAGCGAGAATTTCAAACGGTTTCAAGAAGAAACCCAAAATAGAAAAAAGATACTTGTGCAGAAATATCCATTTTTGCACTTTTAAACTAAATCTGACAAAAACCAAATAAGCAATGTCCGCACCATATCAAGGCAAAAAAGTACTATTTCACACGTTAGGCTGCAAACTCAATTTTGCCGAGAGTTCCTCCATAGAGAAACAACTCTTAGAAGAAGGATTTTTGAAAACTGGAAAAGACGAAACTCCCGATGTCTGTATTATCAATACCTGCTCGGTTACTGAAGTGGCAGACCGCAAAGACAGACAAGCCATAAAACAGATTATCACCAAATATCCAGATGCCTTTATTGTCGTCATCGGTTGCTATGCACAATTGAAACCAGAAACGATTGAGAATATCGAGGGGGTTGACCTCATTTTAGGTATGCAGAACAAATTTGACATTTCAATGCATCTGCACAATCTTCAAAAGACAGGAGAAACTCAGATTGTACACACGCAGAGAAGCTGCATTGACAAATTCTTCCCATCTTGCACACGAGGAGACAGGACACGCTATTGGCTCAAAGTGCAGGATGGTTGCGACAACTTCTGCACCTACTGCACCGTTCCAATCGCACGAGGGAAAAGTCGCAACGACACCGTCGAAAACACGGTCATACAGGCACAAAAAGCCGTCGATGCGGGGGCAAAAGAGATTGTCATCTCAGGTGTCAACATCGGTGATTTCGGGAAATCCACTGGAGAAAACTTTTTCCAACTCATCAAAGGATTAGATGATATCAAAGGCGATTTTCGCTATCGTATCTCCTCTATTGAACCTGATTTGCTGACTGACGAAATCATCCAATTCATATCAGAATCAAAACATTTCGTGCCTCACTTCCACATTCCACTACAATCGGGCTGCGACGAAGTATTATCACTCATGCATCGACATTACAAGACACAACTCTTCTCCGAAAAGATTGCGACCATCAAACGCATGATGCCTGAAACATTCATTGGGATCGATGTCATTGTCGGAACAAACGGCGAAACAGAAGAATATTTCAAAAAGACGAAAGACTATCTACAAGATTTAGACTTTGCGCAACTGCACGTTTTCAGTTATTCCGAACGCCCTAACACACAAGCCTTACACTTGGGACAGAAAGTATCACCTTCCGAAAAAAAACGAAGAAGCGAAATTCTCCACACCCTGTCGGAGGAGAAACGACTCATCTTCTACCAATCCCAAATCGGCAAAAAAAAGAAAGTCTTGTGGGAAGGAAAGAAAAATGGTGGCATGATGCATGGTTTTACTGAGAACTATGTTTTAGTTGAGGCTCCATACGAAGCCAAAAGAGTCAATACAATAGAAAACATTGTACTGGGTGTTTTTAATGAAGACAAAAGTGCGTTGAAGAGTAGCAATTAAGAAAAGAAAGGCAATAAAACGATATGTTTTTAGCATTATTTAAGAGTTTTTTCTTTGGGTGGAATAAGAGAAAGAAAAAATTTCGTACATTTGCAAAAAATTTAAAAACCTAAAAAATTATTGGATATGTTACAACATTCAGTAGGAGACAACGCCGGTAAAATTTGGCGCCTTTTAAACGATAAGGGAGAGCTGACGTTCACACAGATCAAGAAAGAGCTGAAAGGCAAAAACGAGGAACTCTATATGTCAATTGGTTGGTTGCTTCGTGAAAATGTAATCAGTTGCCGTGAAGAAGACGACAAATTATACTATAGTTCAAAATAACCATTCGTTATTTGACGGTGTAAAAAACAGAGGAGGGTTTCACTGGGTGAAGCCCTCCTCTCCTTTTTTCAAGTGCTGCTTTCACTTAGTTTCTAAATTCAGAAACTATAGACTTTTTACGTTATGAAAACTCATTTAATATTATCATATACAACTTTTTCTTAATAGTGTTTGTTTTCATAACAAATAATCAAATAAAAACAATTCAAAATATTATACTTTGTATGTTTGTTTTCAAGCCCTGTTTATAAGTCTGTCTGTTTGTAAAACCTGTTACTGTTTGTTACATTTCCTTGTTTGTTACAGGTACAAAAGTAAGTCCACACTGCGAACTCTTTGTTCGTAAAAAATAAAATGTTGAAAGGGTTATTTTTGAGAGGAACGAAGTGCCGCATACACTTTCGCCATCTCTTGAGCATGACACTCAATTTCATCTTGTATAAATTGGGGAGACAAAAC
>CAVKBM010000108.1:0-3891 GCA_963654355.1 Bacteroidaceae bacterium
GTGGATGCAGTTCATTACCTACCGACCTGCGGTGGTGATGGTGGGTTGTGACAAGCATGTTTCCATTTTGCGGAGATCTGAGACATTTGAGGATATAGTGCGGTTAGAAGAAGAGTAGAAGCGGATGGACGTAGGAACGAAGATAGAAAAAGAGGGATTGAAGGAGGAAATTGTCTTTTTCCTTCAGAGTATAGCCAATAGTTATGCTGCGATTTTCTTTTCGCGGAGCAGTTGGTTAGGTGTCTTTTTGCTCTGTTTGACGATGTTTTACCCCTCGCAGGGGCTGTGCGGTTTGTTCTGCTGTATGTTGGTCAATGCTTTTGCTATCTCATTAGAACTCAATCGCTATAAAACACAAATTGGTCTTTATGGATTTAATGCTGTCTTGGTAGGGAATGCGTTAGGTGCGTTGTTCCCCTATAATGCGACGTTGATATCGTTGGTTTTTGCTGTCTCCGTGATAGTTTTGCTACTGACGGTTTCTTTGGAGACGATGTTCCAAAAGTATGGATTACCATCTCTTTGCATACCGTTTCTGCTTTGTTTATGGCTTGTTTTGCTAGTTTTCCAACAGTTTGAGGCTTGCGAGGCAGGATTTGATTTCTTACAGATGCAGAACCAACCATTCACTTGGGTAGAACGGATTTCCAACCTTTCGTATTGGCAGAATCTGCCGCAACCATTGCTCCTCTTTTTCACTAGTTTGGGATATATTTTTTTTCAAGCAAATTACTTTACTGGTTTGTTGTTAGCCATTTCATTGCTTTTCTTTTCTCGTATATCTGCCACAATGTCATTGGTGGGTTTTTTGTTTGCCTATTTCGTGTATGAGGTGTTTAATTTCGAGATGTTCCACGTTCCTTTTGTCTATTTTGGATTTAATTTCATTTTCACGGCAATGGCGGTGGGTGGTTGTTACCTTGTCTCATCGAAAGCTACGCTTTTGTGGATACTACTCTTGGTTCCCCCTCAGTTTCTTGTGGTCTATTCTTCACATCGGTTGCTTTCCTATTTTATGTTGCCAACCTATTCTTTTGCTTTTTGCGTGGTTTGTTTACTCTTCCTTTTTACGTTAAAGAATAGATCATCTTCAAAATATCCGCCCTTTTTTTCTTTCTTCGTTGAGGCTACCCCTGAAGAAAATGTTTACTATAACTTAGTGAATGTCAAACGTTTCGACTATCTATATTATCTTTCGTTCAGTCTTCCCTTTATGGGTGAATGGAAGGTTTCTCAAGGATATAATGGAGTTTATACGCACAAAGGACTCTGGCAGCATGCTTTGGATTTCATTATAGAGTATGAGGGCAGACAATACAAAGGAGATGGGTTGGGTGTCAAGGATTACTATTGTTTTGGCAAACCAGTCGTTGCGGTGGGTAATGGTGAGGTGGTCGCTATTTGTAATGATGTGGAAGACAATGAGATAGGAGTGAATAATCAAGTGCATAATTGGGGAAATTATGTGGTTTTGAAGCATACAGACAAATTGTACTCTATTGTTGCGCATTTGCAAAAGGGTTCTGTTCGCTGCAGGTTGGGGGATGCCGTTCGTATGGGCGATTTGTTAGGTTTGTGCGGTAATTCTGGTTTGTCTCCATATCCGCATCTCCATTTCCAATTTCAGTCGGAAGCATATGTTGGTGCGCCTACTCTTTCTTATCCGTTGTCAAATTACTTGTGTCGTGGTGAAACTTCTAATTCCCCATGTTTAGTCGGAATACCTTCCGAAAACGAGGTGGTGGAGAATTTTGTTCGAGACGAACAGATCGCGCAAACCTATGATCTGCGTGTTGGAATGTGTATGACGGCTGTCTCCGATATTTACGGTGAAGAGACGTGGCAGGTATGCACAGAGTATGGGTACACGCTTCTATATTGTTGGGAGACGAAGGCGAAGGCGTGGTTCTCACTTAGAAATGGAGATTTCTGTTTCCAACGTTATGTCGGCACTCAAAAATCTAATCTTTTCTATTTTTTTCTTTCTAATTATAGGGTTCTTTTCTTATCTGAGAAATATGAATTGGAAGAGGCAGTGCCACTTACTCTGAAGCCATTTGGTTGTTTGGGTTTGTTGCAAGATTTCATCGCTCCATATTTCACGTTTATGGATTATAAGTTCAGGGCAACGAGTGATGGATTGGACTTTAGGTCGCATTGCGAAAAAAAGACATTTAAATATGTGACGCAGACTTTTGATTTTTTGACGGCTGAGCAAGAAGGTGCGATGCGAAAAATAGTGGTTTCAGAAAAAAAGAAAAATAAAATTCTGGAATGGAGTATTCAATTGAACGTCAGGTAAAAAGGATATATGAATTTAAGGAATTTGCATGAGGTTGAATGTATGTGTGCTAAACAAATGCTCACTCCACTTGTTTTATTGTTTCTTTTTATGTTTGATATTTTAGGATATTCTCAAACGAGGGATAGCTTTTTTTGTGAAATTCTAAATGAAAATACAGATGAGTTTTTGTTGGATGATGTAACATTGATGGACTCTGCCGAGAATGCCTTGCAGAAGGAGTATTGGATAGCGCAATCCTGGATTGAAATGAAAAATTATGCAAAAGCGTATGAGCATCTGTCAAAAATTTATGCAGAGAACCCTTATAATACGCAAAGTACAAAACTCTTTTATGATGTGTCGCGATGGCTCAATCGTAGAAGTCCAGTGAAACAATATTCAACGCCAAGGACTTTGTTGATAGAGGGAGCATGGTCGCATGAAGCGAGTAAAACGCATGAAGTAGTAGATTGTTCTTCTTCTAATTATTATGATGCTGGAGAATACTGGGAGGTGAGAGGAACTTATTTGCATGATGTGGGTTCTGTTTGTCGCTTCAAGCATACGTTAGAGTTTCAAAACTCTCCTTACACTTCTTATTTTGATGTCTCTTCTGCTAATGAGATTGATGCGGAGTTTTGGAATAATGATGAAAGCACGAAGACTATGCAACGACAATTCTCTATTGATGTGAAGAATAAAAGGTTGGAGTATGGGTTGGAGTCTTGCTTTCTATTGCGTAGAAACTTTTCTCTCTCGGTTTTCGGTCGTTTTATTATGATGAACAGAACTTTGCCTCATTATGCTCTTGATACAACGGTTGCTGACATAGGTGAGTATGGAGACGATGAGTTTAGAAAAAATGACACAGAGAAGCTTTCTTTCGAGGAGGTAAATAAAAATATACAATCCAAATACACCTCTTCCGTAGAAGAGATTACGAAGCCTTACTATTTAGTGGGGCTATCACTACATAAAACTTACAAACAGTTTGCTTTCTCTTTTCGAGCCTCTTATTTACGTTATTGGAGTTACAACGTCGCACAGTTGGGAACCTCGTTTCTCTGGATGCCAATGGGGAATTTAGATTTCTATCTAAAGACAAAAGTTGCTATTTTGTGGCGAGACGGTGGTTTTAACAATTCCAATGCCTTTATTCGTATAAATTCAAACAAATTGGAGAATTTCCCAATCATAGAGGAGATTATCGGAGTGAAAACCACACGTTTTTTATGGTTAGAAGCATCTTTTTTAGTAGGTAATCAGAAAGGTTATGAAGATTCTGACGCAAATATTGTATCTTTGACCAATGAAAACACAAAGTATCGAGCCTCGTTATCTGCTTATATTGTGGTTTCCGAAAAGTTAAGGTTTAATTTGACTTACAGAATGACACGGCGAGTTAGTTCGACCGTCAATGTGAGTGACAATGATTTTTATGAAGTTCAGGATGATGTCTCTGATCATCTCTTGTCAATGGGTGTAAAATGGAATTTTTAGACGGTTATATAAAGAAAGGGAGTCAGAATCTTTTGAGGATTTTGACCGCTTTCGTTTTTGTTTTTGCGATATCTTTTGTGTCGTATTCGCAAGGGGGGGGGCTGTGC
>CAVKBM010000108.1:3988-5539 GCA_963654355.1 Bacteroidaceae bacterium
GCTTTCGTTTTTGTTTTTGCGATATCTTTTGTGTCGTATTCGCAAGGGGGGGGGGCTGTGCAGAAAAGAGCAGTCGCTTTTCAGAAAAGTTATGAGTATGAGTCGTCTAAGGATTATTCAAATGGAATAGACGTTTTATTGGCTCTCAAGGAAGACTCTTATGCGGTTAACCTGCGTTTGGGATGGCTCTATTATAATAAGGGTGAATATAAAACATCGATGTTGCGTTACGCAAAAAGTATTCAGATGCGTCCTAATTCGATAGAAGCACGCTTTGGCTATGTCTTACCAGCGGCCAAATTGAAGGAATGGAAACGTGTCGCCTCGCAATATGATGCGATTTTAAAGTTAGATCCTAATAATAGTAAAGCCAACTACTACCGTGGTTTGATGTTCTATAACGTGGGGGAATATGAAAAGGCTGCGCCATATTTCAATAAGATCGAGGCAAATTATCCGTTCGACTATGATATCGTGATACTTTCCGCCTGGAATAATTATTACTTGAAAAATATAGAAAAAGCACGTCAACTCTTTGGTCAGGCTTTGCTTATTCAGCCGAACAGTGCCTCCGCTTTACAAGGTTTGAAGGTGTGCAAATAGTTTCCCCCACAAGATGCCCAATAACAAAAATGCCTTTACTCGATACCGAATATTGGATGAATTGCTGAGCGACAGACATCACCAATATTCGTTAAACGACCTTACGGTGGAGATGAACAAGCGTCTTGCAGGAATGGAAATATCACCTGTTACACGACGTTGCGTGGAGAAGGATATTGCCTATCTTGAAGAGACGATTGCCCCGATTGAGAGGGTTTCTGTAAATGCGAGAAATATCGCAGGGAAATTTTTCAAGAAACGTTGTTTGCGTTACCCTTCGCCCACTTTCTCTATTTTTAAAAAGGAGATGACCGACGATGAAAAATATCTAATGTCGCAGTTGTTCACAATGATCGGTCAGTTCGACGGACTACCAGAATTTGAGGCTTTGGAGGAGATGAGGAAAGATTTAGACGAGTCGTATCCTGAGAAAATCGTGTTGATAGACAAAAATCCTCTGATGAACACAAATCGTATCGGGGAAGTTTTTTCAGCCATTTCTCACAAGGTGGTTTTGGAACTGAAGTATGAGAAATTCGTTGAGATAGGAAATATCAAAACATATCAGATTTCTCCGACTTTCTTGAAAGAACACAATCGAAGATGGTTCGTTTTTGGTGTCCCGTATGGGAAAGAAGGACTTGTCTGTTTTGCTTTAGACCGAATCAAGGCTTTGACACCCTTGCCATCCTATGAATATGTTGAATATATAGGTGATAAGGAGGCTTATTTTGAAGACATTGTCGGTGTAACCAATTTAGGAGATGACAAACCTGTCGAGCATATTGTTTTTTGGGCATCCACTTTACAATCTTGTTATGTGCGTACGAAACCTTTGCACGTGTCTCAGCGAAGTCTCAAGCAAGAAGAAGAGACACTTCGAAAACAATACCCTTCTTTAAAGGAGGCGGGAGGTTCTTTTTTTTCAATTGACTGCAAATATAACTA
>CAVKBM010000109.1:0-5488 GCA_963654355.1 Bacteroidaceae bacterium
ATATATTTTAGTCGTTAACTAACCTTTTTCTTTACATGAAGCAAAGTTAATTTTTTTTCTCTTTGTCTTCTAATTTTCAAACATTTTTTTTGATGTCTTGACACCTAAGATTTCAACACCGCCACGTTTCCATATCCAATAAAGACTTCGCATAGCCATCAACGCCGCCAGCGGAAGGGTCGCAACATTCATCGTCTGAGGAAATAACCAGTAGCCAAGAATGGTTGCCAGACACGCTACAGCATTCACCATAAGCATTATACAGAATGTCTTCGTGAATCGTTTCCAACACACCAATATCGGGAACAGCAACTGTAACGGATTGCTCCACAACAAATTCAAATTCGGATGGGTGCATGGATGGATAGACACAAATGCGAGAAAAGCCAGCAGCACGCCTAACAAACCGTACGCAAAGAAAAGCACGTCATCTAAAATGTATTCTACTACAGAATCGTTTTTCCCCTTTTTCCTCTGCCGTCTGACACATACTATCGTCCAAACGAAGAAGCCAAAGAACAAGAGAGAGAAACAGAGCAATGGAGAAAAAAGATGATGCTCCTTCTGTTCTTTTTTATGCACAGGCTGCACAATAGTTATCTCCTTACGTATCAGAGGTTTCCATTCTCCATTCACCCATCGTTCAGCCCCCCCATAGGCTCGGTGTAGCTCCATCGGAAGGAACATAAGTTCATAGTCGGGAATACGTTTATCAGTTGGGACACCCAAGCAGAGGTCAATACCAAAAGTGAGCCATGGCGACGATTTCGTCAGTTTATAGATTTCATTGCGATAGGTCAACTTATTGTTGATTTTCGGGTAGCGGATTTCTCCCAAAGACTTTTCCACAATATTGCGAGCACGAGTGGCGCAGTTGTCATAAAAGAAATTATAGCGATATACCCTATTTTCAGGTTTTAGATTTTCCTCTAAGGCCCGATAAAGTGTTTGCGCCTCCTCTTCCGACAAGTCTAACGTCTGCTGATAGAGATAGACATTCTTGTACATTGCCTCGTAGTTGGTCTCCATAATCGTCCCAGTATCCAACCAATAATCAGTCTCCCCCTTCACAAATTTATAGAGGAAGCCGTCGTCGAACAAAAACACTCCGTAATTGTACACTTTATCCACAGAATCGTTATGCACACGCAAGGCCGTATGTCCCCACATCGTGTAAACTTCTTTCTGAGAGGGTGACATCGTCAACAAATACACCTTCGTGGCGAAAGCCTCAACAGAAACTAACTGGGAAAGCAGGCAAACAATGAGCAGCAGACACCTTTTCAACCGATATTTTTTTTCTATCTTCCTCATCTAACCACAATTCTTTGCAAGTGGCTACCGACCCCGACAATGTAGACACCCCGCTTCAGGGAGACGACAATATGACCATCTTTTGATTTCATCGTAGCTACAAACAACTTAGCTCCCAATACATTTTTCACTTCAACCTTCGCCCCTTCGTAAGCATTCGATATATAAAGTATTCCATTGATATAATAAACATCCAACGCCTCTTTCGCACTTCTGTTCGTTCTTTCTTGCGAAACAACAGACGGCAAGTCATCGTCGCAACTCATTGACTGCGACATCAAGTTTGTGCCGAAGGAATGCAAAATCAACAATATCAACAGGGTGCGCCTCATCTTCTCCTTGTAGGATGGCAAAGTTAAAGCTTCCCTTTCAGTCGTCAAATTTTATTATCACAAAAAAAGTTAACACATAGAAGTAATTATAATAGCAACTACTTGTCCTCTAATTGTTTCTGAATGACATCACCCTCAAAACCAGTGATTAAACGTCTCCATTCCTCGGAAATCAAAGTCGAAGCGTTGGTATGCACATCAAATCCGCACATTACAGCATCGCACATTGACTTGATTTGCTTCGTCTTCTCATCATACAACACCTGAATTAATTTCACGCTTTTACGACCGATTTCGTAGATTTTTGTGCGAACACGGATGTCATCCCCCATGAAAATAGGGACAAAGAAATTAATGTTAAGGTTGACAATCACCAACTCGGCCTCGTGCCAATTGATAAGGCCTTGCTTCATCGTCTCAAAATACTTCATTTTCCCATAATCATAGTAATTCAACTGTACGGCATTGTTGACATGACCCAAGACATCTATGTCGTTGAAGCGAATCTGAATTTTCTCTTCGTGCTTAAATTTTATTTTATCAATATTTTCAATTGCAACACTCATACTTCTTTTTCTTTTTTTAAATTTTATCGTTTATGTCTTAACTGACCATTTCACGCAACTATTTTCTATAGTACAACGCTATAAAATCCAAAGAGTAGCATCATAAGAAAACAATGTCATCGATAACAGGAGCTCCAACAGCCTCATTCAACTTTCCAGATAGTTCTTTTCGTTGCATAGAAAGGTTGGATTTCAGCATCGGCGACGATATTTTCACATAGAGTTTTCTGTTTTTCACATAGACCTTCTCAGTGAAACGTTTTGTCATCTCGTCTGCCACCTTATTCCACTCTTCAACCGCCCTCGCCTCTTCTATTCCAGCACGCAGGTGTCCCGATTGCAACAACTCTCGCAGCACTTCACCTAAAGTTTGCGTATTCTGACGTTTCATAAGTTTTTTTGAAATTTACTCTTTGCTCTCCCGTAACTCAACATTGCCGTTCTCCACATTATACAAGTGGTAGGGACAATCAATTTTTTTCAAGATGAGCGATAGATGCTCTCGGTCGGTGTCGGAGATGAAAACCTGACCAAAACGATTATCTTTAATCAACTCGATAATTTGGTTCACTCGTTGGCCGTCTAGTTTATCAAAAATATCATCAAAAAGCAAGATAGGCTTTTCATTGCGCAAACGGCGCAAGAAATCGAATTGGGCCAATTTCAAGGCGATCAAAAATGTCTTATTCTGGCCCTGCGACCCGATCTTTCGGATTGGTAGACCATCCATCATCATATCCAAATCGTCGCGATGCACACCCACAGTTGTATAGCCCACAATAAAATCCTTTTCTCTATTTTTCGCAAAAAGCTGCATGAGAGAAGAGTCTTCCTCCAACTGCGACTTGTAGTTCAGCTCCACTTTTTCCTTCTGCAAGGAAACAGTTTGATGGAACTCTTGGAAACAAGGCAGAAAATCATTTATAAAAGCACATCGAGACTCATGAATTTTCGCACCATGCGAGGTCAACTGCTCTTCTATCGCCTCATAGAGCAATATATCGCGAATTTCATTGCGAATCATAGCATTACGCTGTGTCAGCAGGGCTTTATAGTTTAGCAGATGAATAAGATAGCTTCTATCATATTGGGCGATGAATCCGTCTATAAACTTGCGACGTTCTTCACTACCGCCGAGAATCAACTCCTCATCTGATGGGGAGACTAAGACAAGCGGAAGGAGTCCGATATGCTCCGAAAGTTTTTCATACTCCTTTTTATCCTTCTTGAATTGTTTTTTTTGTCTGCGTTTCACACCGCAGTAGATGCTTGTCTCCGAGCCATTCATATTATACAATCCGTCGAGCATAAAAAACTCGCGCTCGTGCATAATATTCTGACTATCAGCTGAATTAGCGTGGCTTTTGCAGAAAGAAAGATAGTAGACCACATCCAAAAGGTTTGTTTTCCCTTCACCATTATTTCCGATAAAACAATTCACTTTCGGTGAGAAGGTCAAATCAGCCTCCTCTATATTTTTGTAGTTCAATATTTTAACCCTTTGCAGGTACATCTCTTTCTAATTTTCTACAAATTCTTCTTTATCAAACCAATAAAAAAGAGATGGAGAAGACGAACCTATCCTCTTCCCCACCTATATCAAAAGAAATTATTTTTTTAAATATTCTGTGACATTTTTCTCAATACGAGAAGCGATAGCAGAAACATTCTGTTCACGAACAAATTTCTCGCCTACGATGTTCTCATATAATTCAATGTAGCGGTCGGAGATTGACTTAACGATTTCATCGGTCATTTCTGGCACTTGCTGTCCTTTCTGCCCTTGGAATCCGTTGTCCATCAACCACTCACGGACGAACTCTTTTGAAAGTTGTTTTTGAGCCTCGCCTTTTTCAAAACGCTCTTGGTAGCCATCAGCATAGAAATAGCGAGAAGAGTCTGGCGTGTGAATTTCATCCATCAAGATGACTTTACCATCCGCCTTACCGAACTCATACTTTGTGTCGACCAAAATCAAGCCACGTTTAGCGGCGATCTCAGTACCTCTTTGGAAGAGAGCGAGCGTATATTTCTCAACGATAGCATAATCCTCAGGAGAGACGAGACCTTGCTTCAAAATCTCTTCCTTTGAGATATCCTCGTCGTGCGTACCAATTTCAGCCTTCGTAGTTGGTGTGATGATTGGAGTTGGGAATTTTTGGTTCTCACGCATACCATCAGGAAGTTTCACACCGCAGATTTCGCGGACGCCACTCTTATAAGCGCGCCAAGCACTACCGCAGAGATAACCACGAACGATCATTTCAACAGGGAAACCTTGGCAACGGATGCCGACGGTAACGACAGGATCAGGAGTTGCCAATTTCCAATTCGGACAAATATCTTGAGTCGCATCCAAGAATTTAGCAGCGATTTGATTCAAGACCTGACCTTTGAAAGGAATACCTTTCGGCAATATAACATCAAAAGCTGATATACGGTCTGTTGCAACCATCACCAGCTTGTCTTCGCCCACGCTGTAAACATCGCGAACCTTACCATGATAAACTCCCTTCTGACCAGGAAAGTTGAAATCAGTTTTTGTTAATGCGTTCTCCATTATTTTGTGTATTTAACCTTTATTTTCTAATTGAGTTGACAATTGGCAATCTGTCAAGACTTTCATTTCTTCAAAAATCTGCTGATTAGCAAGTTCCATTGCCTTTTCAGCCTCACGACGAGATTTTCTCTCTTCGTCCGACTGTTCGTATGCATCGACAATACGTTGCACCAAAGGGTGGCGAACAATATCTTCCTTCTTGAATTCGATTTTCCCGACCCCTTTCACATTACGTAAAACACGTAAGGCATCGACTAAACCCGAGCGTTGATTGCCTGGAAGGTCAATCTGCGTAACATCACCCGTAACAATCACCTTGCTATTCACACCCATACGAGTGAGGAACATTCTAATCTGCTGAGTAGTAGTATTTTGAGCCTCGTCTAAGATAATGACCGCATCGTTCAGCGTCCTACCACGCATAAAAGCGAGCGGAGCAATCTGAATGACACCATTCTCCATATAATCCTTCAATTTAGCACCTGGAATCATGCTTTGCAAAGCGTCATACAAAGGTTGGAGGTAGGGATCTATTTTTTCTTTCATGTCGCCGGGAAGGAATCCCAACTTTTCTCCAGCCTCAACAGCGGGGCGACTCAAAATGATTCTTTTCACCTCTCGATTTTTCAAAGCACGAACGGCTAACGATATGGCAACGAACGTCTTTCCTGAACCCGCCGGACCTACAGCAAAGATCAAATCCCGCTCATCATAGA
>CAVKBM010000110.1:0-5477 GCA_963654355.1 Bacteroidaceae bacterium
TCACCTTAGTGGGTGCAGCCAAAGGTCCACACATCTTCAATATCATTGATATCTTAGGAAAAGAGGAAACTTTGGCTCGTGTAGCCCATGCATTAAACGAGATTAAATAAGGTCTGAAATGCGACTTTTATATAACATAGGAATCATGCTCTACTTTGCTGGAGCATGGTTCATGTCTTTTTTTAACGATAAGGCAAAGAAATTCGTAGAAGGGAGGAAGAGTGTTTTTGACCTTCTAAAAACAAAAATTGATTCCACCGAAAAATATGTTTGGGTACACGCCGCTTCATTGGGCGAATTTGAACAAGGAAGACCTATCATTGAAAAACTGAGAAGCGAGCATCCAGAGTTTAAAATTTTGGTTACATTCTTCTCTCCTTCCGGCTATGAAGTACGTAAGAACTACAATGGGGCAGACATTGTTTGCTACTTACCAATGGATACTTCATGGAATGTTCGGAAATTCCTATCTATCGTCAACCCAGCATACGCCATCTTCATCAAGTATGAATTTTGGATGAACTACCTCTCTTACTTGAAGAAACGAGAAGTACCAACCTATATCGTATCCGCTATATTTAGAGAGTCTCAAGTATTTTTCAAGTGGTATGGAGGTTGGTACAGAGGCATTTTGAAAAAATTCACGCACCTCTTCGTTCAGAATCAAGTTTCAATGGACTTACTGAAATCTATCGATATCAAGAATGTATCTTTAGTGGGAGACACTCGATTTGACCGCGTGGCAGACATTGCTGCAAAGTCAAAACCATTGCCTATCGTTCAATCGTTTGTAGGAAATGCCCCCGTGTTCATCGCAGGAAGTTCTTGGCCTAAAGACGAAGATATTCTTATTCCTTACATCAACAAACATCCCGAGTTGAAATTCATCATCGCTCCCCATGAGATCCACGAGGAGCATTTGAAACGGATTATTGGTCAATTGGAACGCCCATACGCCCGATATACACAAACAGACGAAAACAGCGTGAAACAAGCTGATTGTCTAATCATAGACTGTTTCGGACTTCTTTCATCTATCTACAGATATGGGAAAGTAGCCTACATCGGAGGAGGCTTTGGAGTGGGCATCCACAATATTCTAGAGGCGTCCGTCTACGGTATTCCAGTACTTTTCGGACCCAACTACAAGAAGTTCAAAGAAGCGGTAGACATGGTGGAAAGAGGAGGAGCCTGCTCAATCAATAATTACGAAGAATTCGCCACGCTAATGGCAGATTTATACTCACCAGCCTCATCTCTTTACGAGAAAATGGCATCAACAGCGGATGCCTACTCAAAAGAGAACCGAGGGGCAACAGAAAAAGTCGTCAAACAAATCTTTGGATAAGTGAGACACACTCGTATAATAAAAAACCGCAATGCTATAGACATTGCGGTTTTTTATTATATGATTCATACCCTAAACTACTTCCTTGCTATATGCAATCACACGGTTCAAATAGTCATTAAATGGTTTGTTGACTTTGAAAAGCTCCAACACACGCTCTACCATATCATCAGCATAGACAAAATCCTCCGACAAAGGACACCAAAGACAATAAGCCTTCAATTTCAAGTAGTCAGTGTATGGAGAATCGGAAGAGAAACCACGAGGCACTTTTTTTAAGTCATCAGAATGATCCAATGCGAACCCATACTTTGCAGCCGTCTGAATCATAGCATCAAACTTTTCTCCCTCATCTTCAATATCCTCTCTAACAATCTGAACCACGCTCTTATCATAACAATAATTTCCAATCGCCAACATACATCCATCAGGATAAGAACCCTCATTCGGGGAAACATGAAAGTAGTAGCCTGCATTTCCCGATTTCTTACCTCCAGGACAGACAAAAACACCAAAATGAGTCTTGTAAGGAGACTTATCCAAAGAAAATCGAATGTCGCGATTGATACGGTAGGTACAATCCTTCAACTCTAAAGCACCGACAGATGGGTCAAACGAAGCTACCCCCGAAATAATCCGCTCTGCAATAATATTGAATTTCGCCTTTGCTTGCTCATACTCCGCACGATGCGAATGAAACCACTCCGTGTTATTGTTCGCCTGTAACTGACGAAGAAAAGACATTATCACCTTCATTTTCTTATACTTTGTATAGCAGAAATCACACTATCTCTTTGTATAAACAACGTCTAAACGAGGGCGAAGAGCCTCAGAAAAAGATTTTTGATTGTATAGCATCGTCGCTGTCAACCATAACTGCTGACGATAATAATAGTTGCTACTCTCCGAAGAACGAATCACAGGAACTAATACCATATCATCTCCAAAAGTTGATCCCATTCCACGATACTTGTTTTGTAACGGTGCTGTGATGTTAAACGTATATGTGTTATACGTTGTATCAATTGATGTTACAAAGGAGGAGTAGCCATCAGGCTGCGTGTTATTATAGAAAAAGTCAACCACTTTGCTTCTGCTTATCAATAAGAGATAAGAACTTGCTTTAATATCCGTCTTCCAATTCAAACTTGCTCGATGGAATATCAATTTCGCAGAATTGAACATAATACGCGAAGCATCCTTTTCTCCAGAGATGGTCTCAATAGAATCCTTGAGAACATCCATTGGAATGTCCACGCTAGTATAAAGTCCTGCAGGCGTATATGTAAACGTATACATTCCCTCATTCAAAGTAGAGACAACAGAAGAAAGGTCAGACTGAGTAACTACGTTCACACGCTTAACCGATTTGTTGGCAGATAGGAAGACAGAAGACACCAACGGGTTCAAATCCTTACCAAAGGATGATGCACGCACCGTAGTATCTGCTCCATTATACGTCGTAGAAATCAGTGCATCATAGTGGTAGAAAATCTGAATACCTGCTACCGAAATCTGCATGACAGTTCCTTGATTAAACGTATGACTCACATAGACTCCCTTGAAATACTCGTTAAAATCGTTTTGATTTAAAATAGACGAACCCTCTTTATAAACGTCTAACAATCTTTCTCCTAACGCTTTATCTAAACTTATTGTCAATGTTCGCTTATTTTGAATCTGATAAGATTTCGTACCTAAAAGCAAACTCTTGTCGCAATAGTCAGACACATTAGCATTCGTGAATGTTTTGCTTTCTTTCAAAGGCTGACTCAACTCATATACCGAAATGGCCTGAAGAGCGGCGGAATCGCCAAAAAAATCGTCTGTATACTGTAAGTAAAACCTAACGGAGTCGACCTCCACATCCGATGGTTGCGAAATTGAGATTATGTCGCCATAATTCGAGTCAATAGAGGTAAGCAAAGTGTTGAGAATTCCCACGGACGAAGAGGAACTCTCTGCCACGGCCGTATCAGGGACATTTACACCTCCAATACGAGCATCTAATTGTGTCATAAACTCTGCAGCAGACTCGCCAAATTTCTCATCACGGTAACGACCCAATATGAAATAATCATACTTACTCAAAACTGAATCTGTCACAATCGACGATGTCTCCACATTCACCATGTTTGAGTAAGTATGCAACACATCCTCATCAGGTTGAATAGACACACCCACCCCATCGTCATCTTGGCAACCTACACAAAACAACAACGACAACACACAAAACGAGAAACAAATTCTTTTACCCATTTCGTAATTTTTCATTTGCAAAAGATTTATCAAGTTAGGTATAGATTCCCATACGCGATTCCTTCCGACCGATTATTTACCCTGCAGAACCTTATCGTAGAACTCATTATAGGCATCAACATAGTTGTCAGAAGCAGGAGTGTCTAAGAAGAGTTTCCCTGATTTTGCAATATAATCCTTTAGATTTGAGTTGGCATTAGACGAAGCAATAACCGCACCATCGGAATATTCCAAAGCGAGCTTAGTCAAGTCCTCAAAAGAAGATTCCTTTCCCAAAACCAACTTTACATCTTCATCAGAAATACCTTCCAACTTCAATTTTTCTCCGAACTTAGCACTGAACGGACGTTTGAAATCATCGGCATAAACAGAGTAGACAACCTTAGCATCCTTAAAGAAAGGATCTGTGTTGAACGCTTTCTTAATGTAGATAGGAGCAAGGGAAGTCATCCAACCATTGCAATGAACGATGTCCGGAGCCCAACGAAGCTTCTTCACAGTTTCGAGTACACCGCGAACAAAGAAAATAGAACGATCCTCATTATCCGAAAATTCCTCTCCGTTTTCATCAGCAATCATTGTCTTTCTATGGAAAAAGTCGTCATTATCAATGAAATAAACCTGCATACGAGCAGCCTGTATAGAAGCAACCTTAATAATCAAAGGATGATCATTGTCATCGATAATCAAGTTCATTCCAGAAAGTCTAATCACCTCGTGCAATTGATTTCTCCTCTCGTTCACGCAACCGAAACGAGGCATAAACGTTCTAATTTCCCGTCCCTTTTCTTGGATTGCCTGAGGCAAGTTCCTACACATCGTCGCCACTTCACTCTCTGGCAAATACGGGGTAATCTCTTGCGAAATGTATAAAATCTTCACTGTTTCCATTCAAACACAATTAGTTTGACAAAGTTAGCAAAAAAGAGGCAACACTCCAAATTTTCGTTTTTTTTCTTTGTTGCGCTTTTGTCTCTCAATAATAAGTGTTTCTTTTGCACAAAATTTAAACTCAAAGGAGAATCGCATATTTTCCTGTATAACTTTTTTGTAAAGAACGATCGGAAATGAAAGTTTACAAGACAGTTTCAAGCCTCTCTGATGCATTGAACCAATGTCGCAAAGAGGGGAAAACAATTGGTTTGGTACCCACAATGGGTGCTTTGCACAACGGACACCTCTCGTTGGTGAATAGATGCGTAGCAGAGAACGATGTTTGTGTGGTGAGCGTCTTCGTCAACCCTACTCAGTTTAACAATTCTACCGATTTGGAAAAATACCCAAGAACGGAAGAGGCAGACATCGAGTTGCTGTCTGGAGCGAATTGCACGTTTGCGTTCATTCCTTCCGTAAAGGAAATATACCCTACGCCAGACACTCGCCAGTTTGACTTCGCACCATTGGATCAGGTGATGGAAGGTCCAGCACGGCCAGGACATTTCAACGGTGTAGGTCAGGTAGTAAGCCGACTTTTTGACATTGTGAAGCCCAATCGCGCCTACTTCGGAGAGAAGGATTTTCAACAGTTGGCTATCATCCGAGAGATGGTGAAACGATACAACTATGATCTTGAGATCGTAGGTTGCCCTATTGTCCGCGAAGAGAGTGGTTTGGCATTGAGCAGCCGAAACGCACGACTCTCCGAGGCTGAGAAAAAGGTTGCTGTCAACATTTCAAGAGCATTGTTTATGAGCGTTGACTTAGCAAGTGTAAAGACCACAGATGAAGTCAAAAATTGGGTAGTTAGCACGATTAACCTCTTTCCTAATTTGGAAGTTGAATATTTTGAGATTGTTAATTCACTCACTTTGCAACCTATCAAAGAGTGGTCCGATGCGGACTATGTGACAGGATGTATCACAGTGTATTG
>CAVKBM010000111.1:0-5412 GCA_963654355.1 Bacteroidaceae bacterium
GGTGAAGGAAGAAAAGGGCAGAGCTATGGCTTATACTCTGGCTGTGGTCGATGAGGGGTTGCTTGACCTGACTCGCTTCAAAACGCCAAACGCTTGGAACGCTTTCTTTGCTAAAGAGGCAATGAGTATGCGTATCTGGGATTTATATAGCAATGTGTGTGGTGCATTTGGTGGAAAGATAGATCAGATGTTCACTGTCGGTGGTGATGAGGCTTTGTATAATGGTCCGAAAGCCATTGTCAATCGTTTCACTCCTATGGTTTATTTCGGTGGACTATTTGTTGTGGAGAAAGGAAAAACGAACACGCATAAGATTGAGGTGCCAAACTACAGCGGTCGTGTCCGAGTGATGGTGGTCGCTGCTGATGGAAACGCATATGGTTCTGCAGAGAAATCTGTCTTTGTACGTAAGTCTATGATGGTGACGGGTACGATGCCTCGCCAAATCGGTGTGGGCGACGAGACTACTGTTTCGGCAACCATCTTCGCCATGGATAACTCCGTGAAAAATGTGAAGACGACTATTTCTGTATCTGGAGGTTTGGAGGTTGTCGGATCAAACACAGTTTCTACTGATTTCTCTGAACAAGGCGATAAGACAGTCCAATTTAAGGTGAAGGCTGGTAGTCAGGAAGGTACAGGTACAATTACTATTAACAGTACTTGCACCGGCGATAAATCTGTTTATGCGGCCGAATTGCCTATACGTTCGGTTAGCGATAGAATGGTGAACAGTGAAACATTCAAAATTGAAGCAGGTAAGAGTGAGGAACACATCGTCAAGGCATTGGGCAACGAGAAACAACTCCTCTCAGTAGAGGTCTCTCGTATCAAACCTTTCAACGTGGCTTCTCGTGTAGAGTCATTGTTGGATTTTCCTTACGCAAGTTCTGAGTGCATCGCTTCTAAGGCTTTGGGGCAGATTTACTTGATGGAGTTCTCTCAATTGTCAAAAGAACAGAGTGCACAGGCTGAGAAAAATGTGAAAGAGTCTATAGAGAGCCTTGCCGCCTACCAAAACAACGAGGGGGCTATGGCTTATTGGAAAAATTCAGGCTTGGGCGATCGATGGACTTCTGCCTATGTTCTACTCTTCTTGAAGAAAGCTTCTGAGAAGGGTTATTATGTGAACGACAAGATGCTACGTTCGCTCACTCGTTATGTGCAGACTCAGGTGCGCAACTGGAAATCAAGTTCTTCCGACTACGAAAACAACTTTACCGCTTTCGGACTTTATGTCTTGGCTTCAACCAACATTTCAAACGCTCAAGAATTAGGTACGATGAATAGAATGAAGGCAGAGGTGAGCAAAATGTCTGAAGGCGCGCAAAACTACCTTGCTGCGGCCTACGCTTCTGTAGGTCAGGTTGCTGTTGCTAAACAAATTATGCAATCTGTTGCAGGCGAAGCTTCTGCTTATCGTTGTCCGATCTCTTCTTCACGAGTGGTAGCCCAAACCTTGTGTGGTTTGACGAGTGTTGAGCAGAGTGTCGAAGATATGCGTGCAAAGTTGATTTCTCAAGAATGGATGTACTGCACAGATGTCGTTCTCTCTCTTCATGCGGCCAGCGTTTACTGTAAGAAAAATGGAGTGGACGATGAGTTGAATTTCTCATTGTCTGTTGATGGTAAAGAATTTGCCAATGAGAAGACTACTATGTCTGCTTGGTCGGCTCAGGTTGCTAAAAACCAGCAACAAGCCAAGGTGAAAGTTCAAAACAAGGGTAAGGCTACGCAATATGCTACGGCTTTCTTCGAGAGTTGGGCTACGCAAGCACCTGTTCCTGCGTCTGCAAGTGGTTTGTCTGTCAATGTTGTTTATCAGAAAGATAATTCAATTTTGAACTTGCAAGGTGTTGAGGCAGGTACTACCTACAAAGCCATCGTTTCTGTAACAAATCTTACAGGTAGGGGGCAAGAGAATGTGGCTATTTCCTATGTCGCTCCTGCAGGTGTTGAGATTTTGAAGGTTGTAAACGACCTCTACAATACTAACATTGATCAGCGAGATGATCGTACATCTGTGTATGTAGACAATCTAAAGAGAGGGCAGACGACAACTACTACTTTAACACTCTCCGCTACATACGCGGGCGACTACTATGTGCCGTATATCATTGCAAAATGTATTTATGACAACAATGTGATGGGTAACACAGCAAGTGGTAGAATGATCGTAAAGTAAAAGCACTTAGCCTATTCAAAGTAGTTTGAATGACAAAATGATTGCCGAATACCATTGCAAAGAATGCTTTCAAATGGTATTCGGCATTTTTTTTATATGAAACGAACTGTGATTTTTATTATTTAAGTTTTTTTAAATAAATTTGTATAGTTGAATGCGTTATAAAACAGTTACTACACATTAATATACAGAGAATTAAAAGATTCGTATGATGAAGAAAGTATTGTTCACCTTGATGGTGATTGCATTGGGGATATGCTCGCTGTCGGCACAAACAAAGGACGTGAAAGTTCGTTTTGGTGTCGAAGGCGGTTTCAATATGACAAAATGGAATGGTGAAGTCTTGCCGGTTGTAGATATTAACAGTGTCGGCGAAATGGTTCGAGACTTGGATGATGCAAGTATCCAATGTGGTTTCCACGCTGGTGTCTTGGCAGACTTGGTCATCCAAACGCACTGGTCTATCCAACCTGAAATACTCTTCACTATGGAGGGCTCTACGTTAAACACTATGGTACATGGCGATTCTACTAGTGTAGAGTTTCCTAATGATACAGTCATGAGCGAGAAGGTGAAAGCATTTTACATTCGCATTCCGATTTTGGTTTACTATAACATCACAAACGTCGGTCCTGGTACGTTGTCTCCAGGTATTGGTCTCTTCTTTGCGGGTGGTGTTGGTGGAAACGCATTCAAGGGGGACAATCCTTTCTTGGACGAGTTTGATTGGGGTTTGAATGTGAAAGTCAACTATGAGATGACGAAGCATGTCTCTGGTCTCTTTGGGTCTGTTGGTTTCTCTCAAGGATTCTCAACCTCAAAGTCAACGGGCTTGAGCGTCTCGGTAGGTTACAAGTTCCAATATGCTAAGTTCTTGAAGAGAGCCTACAATACAGGTATCTTGGAGTACAACCCATAGTGATGATGCAGAAGAAACTATGAGATTCAAAAAAATCTACGTTGAAATTACCAACGCTTGTAATTTTAACTGCTCTTTTTGCTTTCAATCTAAAAGAAAAAAAATGTATATGTCGCCGGAATTTTTTTCGGCGATACTTTTTTCCATACGTCCTTATACCAACTATATCTACCTGCATGTTTTAGGCGAACCACTTTTGCATCCTCATATTGACGAGCTGCTATCTATTGCGGAGGAGCAAGGTTTCTTCATCAATATGACGACAAATGGCTCTCTGTTGGTAAAACGAAAAGAGATTCTTGTTCATCATAAAATCCGTCAATATAACATTTCCCTCCACGATGCTGAAGAGAATTTGCCTGAATCCGAATGGGGTAGTTATTTGGAAAATGTAACTTCATTCGCACAAGATCAGAACGAAAACAGTTACTTCTCATTGCGGTTATGGAATGAAGGTTCAGAAAGTTCCATCCTCTACAATCAGTTTTGCGAGACCTTTTTGAAAGATAAATTTGCAGTTGAGGAGATGGAAAATCGTTGCAATCTAAAATTAGCAGATCATATCTTTTTGCAACGCTCCTCTCGTTTTGCGTGGCCAGGAGGAGATGGAAAAGGTTCGGAGGAACGAAACTGCTATGCTTTGCGCGATCATATTGCAATTCTTTCCGATGGAACGGTTGTCCCTTGTTGTTTGGATGCAGACGGCAATATGTCGTTGGGCAATATTATGCAAGAATCCTTGGAGACGATTTTGCGAAAAGAACGCACTCAGCGCATTGCCGAAGGATTTCGTCAGCATCGTGTGGTAGAAAGCTTTTGTAAAACGTGTGGTTTTATTATGCCGCGTATTACCCCCACCTTTTAACCCCTTTTTCACTTGTTTTAATTTTTTACCTTACGTTTTTCATTTTCAAGGTGTTATGTGTTTATTTTCTATCTTATAAAGCAGGGGCGAATTTCATTTTTTATCATCTTTTTACTTATTTTTGTTACTCAAGTTGTTACTCAAGTTGTTGTTAAAAAAGTTGTCTTATGAAGAATAGGCGAAGTGATAACCCTGTTCGTCTGAGGCGTAAGCCATTGGCGAACGGTGATGAATCTTTGTATTTGGATATTTACGCAAATGGGAAGCGAAGTTATGAATTTTTAGACCTTAGGATAAGGAAAGGGAAAGAGAACAAGGAAGAAAACGAGCGTGTACTTGCATTGGCTGAGAAAGTGAGGCAAAAAAAGAACGAAGCCGTAAAAGAGTCGTGCAAGGTGGAGAGTTGCCCCATTCAACAAATGAACCTTTTGAAATATCTTGCTGAACACTACGAGCGAGAAAGACCGAGAGAGGCGAACCACTTGAAACAGTTCGTACCGAAAAATGCGAGAGTGTGCGATATTGATAAAAAATTAGATACGGAAGTCTGGAACAACATCAACGAGGCAGATTTAAAGGAAAGCACAAAGCACACTTATTACGCAATGTTCAAGGCTTTCAAAAATATGTTAGTGAAAGAGGATTTGATAGCGGACTATAAAACGAATAAATCATTCAAGAACCCACAAGCAGAAAGAAAATTTCTAACGATAGAGGAGGTGCGGAGGGTGGCAAACACTGATACCAGCGGAGACGAAAGATTGACGGAGGTAAAACGAGCGTTTTTGTTTTCGTGTTTGTCGGGCCTGCGCATTAGCGACATTAAAAAACTCAAGTGGGGGGAAGTGTCAGAGATAGACGGATATACGAGGATAACATTCAGGCAGAAGAAAGTGAGGCGGTTGGAATATATCGACTTGACAAAGGATGCGAGCGTGCTAATGGGCGAAAGACGGAGCGAGGAGCAAAACGTATTTGCTATAGAGGCGGAATATGAGGCAATGATAAACAGATATGTGAAGAGGCTGATGAAGTTGAGCGGAATAACGAAACACATCACGTTTCACTGTGCGAGACACACATTTGCGGTTATGATGTTAGATTTGGGGGCGGACCTCTACACCGTCTCTAAGTTGTTGGGTCATTCAAACATTGGTGTGACGCAAATTTACGCCAAAGTGTTGGATAAGAACAAAAGGGCGGCCGTTGATATGATACCGCGGTTGTTGCAAGGCTGAGGGGGAAAATAAGCAATGCGTGTTTTTGCATTGCTTATTTTGGTATATTTGCAAACACACAAACAAATTTTTTTTAGACCATAAGGGTATGGCGTGCGTTGGGAAACGCGCGCCATTTTATCGTTTATTGAAAATTAATGATAATCCATCTTGTTCGTACAAGTGAAATAAGTGGTCTGAACTAATCAATGGTATTTTGTCGGAT
>CAVKBM010000112.1:0-5370 GCA_963654355.1 Bacteroidaceae bacterium
ACATATCCCGGAGGCGCTCCAATGAGTCGGGTAACGGAAAATTTCTCCTGATACTCAGACATATCAATTCTCGTCATCATGCTTTCGTCATCAAACAAGAACTCAGCCAACGCCTTCGCCAACTCAGTCTTACCAACACCCGTCGTACCTAAGAAGATGAACGAACCAATTGGTCGCTTAGGATCTTGCAATCCAGCACGACTACGACGAACGGCATCAGCCACAGCGGTAATCGCCTCATCCTGACCAACCACACGTTTGTGCAGTTCCTCCTCTAAATGCAACAGCTTTTCTTTCTCGCTCTGCAACATCTTGGAGACAGGTATGCCAGTCCACTTAGAAACGACATCCGCGATATCATCTGCGCAAACCTCTTCTTTCACTAAAGCAGAGTTGGTCTGTATCTCGGCTAATTTCTTTTTTATCTCCTCGATCTTAGCCTCTGCCTCTTTGATTCGTCCATAACGAATTTCAGCCACTTTACCATAATTGCCCTCACGCTCAGCACGGTCGGCTTGGAAACGCAGATCTTCAATCTGACTCTTCAACTGTTGCTGTTCGTCGACCAAAGATTTCTCCGAAGTCCACTTAGCACGAATCTGTTGAGCCTGCTCTTTCAACTCGGCGATTTCCTTGCTCAACTGCTCCAATTTGGTCGTATCATTCTCTCGCTTGATAGCCTCACGCTCAATCTCCAATTGTTTGATTTCACGCTCTTTGTTATCCAACTCCTCTGGCGAAGAATTGATTTCCATACGAAGTTTGGCAGCGGCCTCGTCAATCAAGTCGATAGCCTTATCTGGCAAAAAACGATCCGTGATATACCTTGTTGAAAGCTGAACGGCGGCGATGATTGCCTCGTCCTTGATTCTCACTTGGTGGTGGTTTTCATAACGCTCTTTCAATCCACGCAAGATAGAGATCGAATCGGCTTCATCAGGCTCGTTAACCATCACAATTTGGAAACGTCGCTCCAACGCCTTATCCTTCTCAAAATATTTCTGATATTCATCAAGCGTAGTCGCACCGATCGACCTTAACTCGCCACGCGCCAAAGCAGGCTTCAAGATGTTAGCCGCATCCATTGCACCATCGCCCTTGCCCGCACCAACCAAAGTGTGAATCTCATCGATGAACAAGATGATCTCACCATTGGCTTTGATCACCTCGTTGACTACAGCCTTTAAACGCTCCTCAAACTCACCCTTGTACTTCGCACCTGCGATGATTGCACCCATATCCAAGGAGTAAATCTGCTTACTCTTTAAATTTTCAGGAACATCACCACGGACGATACGTTGCGCAAGTCCCTCTGCTATAGCCGTTTTACCAGTACCAGGTTCACCAATCAAGATTGGGTTGTTTTTGGTACGACGACTCAGGATCTGCAATACCCTACGGATTTCCTCATCTCGACCAATTACGGGGTCTAACTTACCCGAACGAGCTTTTTCGTTCAAATTGATGGCATAACGATTCAACGAATCATAACTTCCCTCGGCCGAAGCATCAGTCACTTTATTACCCTTTCTCAACTCCTGTATAGCCTGACGAAGAGCTTTTTCTGTTAATCCCGCATCTTTCAACAATGTGGAAACAGAACTCTTCTCAACCAAAAGAGCCAAAAGAATATATTCCAAAGAGACGAACTGATCTCCATCCTCCTTAGAGACATTCTCTGCATTCAAAAGAACTGCATTTGCTTCGTTAGACAAGTAAGGTTCACCACCTCCACTCACTCTTGGCAACGACTCCAACATCTTTTCAGAAGCAGTATTCAACATTGCCACATTAACGCTCGTCTTGTTAAACAAAAACTGCGTTACATTTTCACCTAACTTCAAGACGCTCCGAAGCAAGTGAACAGGCTCAATCGCCTGTTGATTCTTGCTTTGCGCAAGATTCACAGACTCCTGTATAACCTCCTGACTTTTAATCGTGTATTTATCAAAATTCATACTCTTACTTTTTTTGCGTTCTACAATTTGTTGTCTATCTCAAAATATCAAACGATTTCTATTTCTTCGTTGTTCACGTTTCTTTTTTCATCGTTCAACATCTACTCTACCACAAAATCAATGCCAACTTGTTTATTCATCATTCACAAGACAAATTGGCACTATTTTGACAAAAATCACTGACAAATTGTCGGATTATTAGTATTTATGTCAGAAAAAATCATAAAAAAGAGGACATCTTCATGGTCAAACTATCATAAAAATCTCAACATAAGTTCTTAAAAAAACAAAACAGGTGGTCAATTAACACAAAATCCTTTGCGTATAACCTTATGAGAAGAGAAAAATTTTTAACTTTGTACTTTGATTTCGTAGAAGTAAGAAGAGATGATAAACAGAAACCTACTCAGAATTAAAATCATTCAAATCCTTTATTCCTACTATAAGAATAACAAGGAGGAAAATGATTTTACCGCTGCTCAGAACGAGTTGATGCAGAGCATAGACAAAACGTACGAATTATACCACTATTTTTTCCAACTGATAATCAACATCACGGAGTTAGCGAAAAAACGTCAAACGAAGAAGTCTATTCCCGCCGCAGAGCGTGAACTTTACACAGCATTGGCAAACAATCGTTTTGTTGCACAATTAGAGCAGAATGAAGATTTAAAGAAGTACATAGAAGAAAACGAAATTGACTGGTCTACAGAAGAAATCAATGCCACGGACGAGATTTTAAAACAAATCATCGCCTCCGACGTTCTTAAAGAATATATGGAGTCCGAACGTACTTACAAAGACGATAAAGAATTGTGGCGCAACATTGTCAAAAGGCAAATTTCCGAATGCGAATTGCTCGGAAAAGAATTAGAAGATATGTGTATCTATTGGAATGATGACGCAGAAATTGTTTTGAGTTTCGTCAGCAAGACCATCCGCAATTTTGAAGAAGAAGCAGGTGCGAACCAACGTCTCATGCCTAAGTATAGAGACAAAGAAGACGAACGTTTCGCACTAAAGCTCTATAAAAACACGATTTACAACGCCAACGAATATAAAGCCCTCATCACAAAACACATTCAGAACTGGGATGTAGAAAGAGTCGCTTTCTTAGACATTATCATCATGCAGATGGCATTGGCTGAAATTTGTACTTTTCCATCCATTCCCGTGAATGTCTCTATGAGCGAATACCTTGAGTTGGCAAAGGCGTACAGCACGCCACGAAGCAGCAACTTCGTCAACGGTGTGTTAGACGCAGTGGTAAAAGAATTGCAAACAGAAAATAAGTTAACCAAAGTTGCTTATATTAGTAATTACAATAAAAACGATTAAACATGGTTGAGGCTATAGTCTTACAAGCGCCGCAAGGTGGTCAGTCAGGATGGATGTCTATCTTGATGATGGTATTGATTTTTGTAGTGTTCTATTTCTTTATGATTCGTCCGCAACAGAAGAAGCAAAAAGAGTTGCAAAACTTTCGTGACTCTCTGATGGTAGGCGACAAAGTGCTTATCAATGGGGGAATTCAGGGGAAGATAAAGACCGTGAACGATGCTAACGTAGTCGTAGAAATCGCTAACAACGTCAACGTTACTGTGATGAAAGAGGCCATCATCGCCGATCCAACCTCCGTTAAAAGTGCTGAGGTTCAGAAATAAATTTTCTTTTAATCATAGTTCTTGGGCATGTTGTCAGAAGATTTAGAAAATGAGTTTCAAAAGCAGCTCACCGTTGTAAAAAAATTCTTGCTTAGCAAGGATTTATTCATTTTCATTTTCTTCTTATTTGTTTCTGCTTCGTTATGGGTATTGAAAGCACTCAATAAGAAATACGAAACGATGGTGTTTGTGCCTATCTACTATGTCAACAAACCTGACGGTTACGTCATTTCGAATGAATTACCAGAGTCTCTCTACGTCACGTTAGTGGGACAAGGAACTAATTTGATAAAATGTAGATGGGGAGGGGAATTTCAACCGCTCCCCATTGATTTGTCTATCATCGCCAATGGCAAGCGATCAATTTCATCGCAGTCGCTTTTGAATACTTTACAGAAACAAGTTCACTCAGAAATAGAAATCACCAAAGTGGGACCAGATTCTATCATTTTTGAGGTGGAGCGATTGGCAGAAAAGAAGATTCCTGTCAAAGTAAGGGGGCAATACGAGTTGGCACAGCAATATTGTAGCATTGATACGATGACGGTAAACCCGACAAGTGTCGTTGCGTACGGTCCACAAAGCACTTTAGATAGTTTGGAGTTTGCAGAGACAGAAGAGACTGTCGTATCAGACATAAAAGACTCTATGGTTGTAAAAACAAAATTATGCAACATACCATTGGTATTTTTTTCTGATTCAATAATCAATTTGGGCTTTAAGACGGAACGATTCACAGAAAAGACCATACAAGCTCCTATTTCTGTTGCTAATCTGCCAGAGAACAGAGTTTTGAGGATTTTTCCTTCCAATGTCTCGGTTCAGTTTAAAGTAGCCCTAAGCCACTACGAGCGTTTAGATGCTTCTTCATTCTCTTTCTACGTTGATTATGACGAAGCGAAAACAGGTGTAAAAAAATTAAAAATACAACAAAAGAACACACCGACAGACGCATTCGGTGTGAAATTAGATCCCGATATGATAGACTACATCATAGAAGAAAAATCAGAAGATTGATTATTTGCTTGAGAACCCAATAATACAAATATTGAATGATACGATTAGGAATAACAGGAGGGATTGGCTCGGGAAAGTCTGTGGTTTCTGAGATTTTGAGAATAAAAGGCATATCAGTTTACAATGCAGATGAAGAGGCAAAACGCCTTATGATAGAGGACAAAAAATTGCGCAGTCAATTAATGAATTTGTTAGGTGATGATATCTATTTTGAGAACGGGACATTAAACAAGAAGAAAATCGCTTCCATAATATTCTCAAATCAAGCATTACTGACAAAAGTCAATCAAACCGTACACCCAGCGGTAGGAAAAGATTTTTTGAGGTGGGAGCAAACAGAAGCGCAAAAATCGAAGAAGATTATTGCATTGGAATCCGCTATTCTTTTTGAATCAAAATTAGACATAGAATTCGACAAGACCATCTTAGTGTATGCTCCGTTAGATGTCCGAATAAAAAGAGTGATGAGACGCGACTCTGCCACATTCGAGCAGGTGCAAGCCCGAGTCAAAAATCAATCGGATGAAGAGAGCAAACGATCTAAAGCCGATTTCATAATTAAAAACGATAATCTACAAGCTGTTCTTCCACAGATTAACCCAATATTAGGTCTATTGAAGGATCAAAATTAGAAAAGTAAATAATCAAAACATTTAAAAATATGAAGAAGATAGCTTTAGTAACAGGAGCAAGTTCAGGTATTGGATTACAATACGCCATCGAATTAGCAC
>CAVKBM010000113.1:0-5199 GCA_963654355.1 Bacteroidaceae bacterium
TCCATACGGCGTGCGTCTATCATAGGACAAAACAATGCATTTTCTGGAATATTGTCCAATGTGTTAATAGCACTTTTCGCCATGATCTTGAGTGTGTCAATGCTCAATAGGGGAATGTCTGCGCCAAAACAGAGTCCCTTGGCTGTTGACACTCCGATTCTTAGCCCGGTGTATGATCCTGGTCCGCTGCTGACCGCTACTGCGTCAACCTTTATATTCTCTTTGTTAGCGTAGGCTTGCAACTCTTCAAGATAGGGCGCAAGTAGGGTGGAGTGAGACATTCCTTCCAGATTCTTCTTCGTCCAAACACATTTCCCGTCTATATTCAAGGCGGCTGAACATACTTCCGTTGAAGTTTCTATGGCTATTATTGCTGACATTTTCTATCCTTTTTTTACCTGTTTGATATACATGCAGGCGCAAATTTACACTAAAATACGTTCTTGTCGCTCACTCAACAACAAAGAACAGACTTGTTTACGAAAAAAAAAATTAAATTTGCGGATAGAAAAATTAAGGACGGTTTAAATCGTATTAGAATGGTTTTATCAATGACTGGATTCGGCAAGGCAACTTGCGAGGTAGAATCAAAGAAAATAACTATTGAAATTAAGTCGCTGAATAGCAAACAGTTAGATTTGTTTTCAAGAGTGCCAAATGTGTACAAGGAAAAGGAGTTGGATTTGAGGAATATTGTTTCTCAGAAGTTGGAGCGAGGAAAAGTGGAATTCTCTTTATTGGTGGAGTCTATCAATGCTTCAAACGCCACTCAAATCAATCAGGCTTTGGTGAAAGAATATTATACTCAAATCAAGGGTATGTCTGATTCTTTAGGTATCGCCGAACCTGCAGATTGGTTGTCTCTTTTACTTCGTATGCCAGACGTGATGAAATCAGAGACACAAGAACTTGACGAATTAGAGTGGGAGACTGTAAAGTCAACTTTTATCAAGGCTGTTGACGCTTTGATTGATTTCCGTGAGCGTGAAGGTCAGTCGTTGGAAGCCGTATTTGTTCAGAAAATATCAAACATCCGTAATCTTCTATCTACTATAGATCCATTTGAAAATGAGCGTGTTGCGAAGATAAAATCGCGCATTATGGATAATCTCAATGAGTTGAAGGGAGTTGAATACGATAAGAATCGTTTCGAACAGGAGATGATTTATTATATTGAAAAATTGGATGTCAACGAGGAGAAAAACCGTTTGCGCCAGCACTTGATTTATTTTGAGGAGACAATGAAAGCTGAAGGTAGCGTTGGTAAGAAGTTGGGATTTATTGCTCAGGAAATTGGTCGTGAAATCAACACACTTGGTTCAAAATCAAATCATTGTGAGATGCAAAAGATTGTGGTTAAGATGAAAGACGAATTGGAGCAAATTAAAGAACAGGTGTTGAACGTACTCTAATTTTGGTTTTGAATATGGAGAAGATGATTATAGTGTCTGCCCCTTCAGGCTCTGGCAAAAGTACGCTCATCAACTATTTGATGACGCAGTTCCCAAATCTTGAATTTTCAGTATCTGCAACTAGTCGTTCCCCTCGTGGAGAAGAAAAAAACGGTGTGGAATACTATTTTTTAACTCCTGAAGAGTTCAGAAAGAAGATAGAAGCGGGAGAGTTTTTGGAGTACGAGGAGGTTTACAAAGATAAATTCTATGGCACTTTGAAGAGTGAGGTTTTACGCATCAATGGCAAAGGAAACGTAGTCATTTTCGACGTTGATGTAGTAGGTGGTTGCAATATCAAAAAGATGTATGGTGGTAACGCCTTGTCAATCTTCATTATGCCTCCATCTATTAAAGCCTTGAAAGATAGACTTTTAAAACGTGCTACAGATACTTTGGAGGTAATAAACGATCGTGTAGAAAAGGCTTCTCAAGAAATGACTTACGCCCAACAGTTTGATAGAATAGTTGTAAATGATGATTTGAAAAGCACGAAAGGCTTGATAAAGAAGATTGTTGGCGAGTTTGTCGGAATATGATTCGTAAATAGTTGATTGTCAGTTGAATAGTATATGAGAAAAGTGGCACTTTTTTTCGGGTCGTTCAATCCGATTCACAATGGGCATTTGATTTTAGCTAATTACATTGCGGAATATTGTGATGTGGATGAGGTTCGTTTTATCGTGTCGCCCCAGAATCCTTTTAAACAGGATAGGCATCTTTTGCCAGACAATTTACGTTTGCAGATGGTGAAAACGGCAGTTGCTGATTATCCTAAATTCACGGTTTCGGATGTGGAGTTTCGTTTGCCCAAACCATCCTACACCATTGATACTCTGTTAGAGTTGAAACGACAAGAGCCTGATACTCAGTTTGCTTTGATTATTGGGGGAGATAATCTTAAGAATTTTTCAAAATGGAAAAATTCGGATGTTATTACAGAGATGTGTGAAGTTTGGGTGTACCCACGACCAAATTACAGTCTGCAGGATACGTCTGTATTGGGTAATCGTGTAAAAATATTACAAGAAGCTCCGATGGTTGAGGTGTCGTCGACGGTGATTCGAAGAGCTAAACGGGAGGGTAAAGATTTGCGATATTTCCTTCCGCAGAGAGTTTGGAAAATGATGCCAGAAAATGTCGATGCGTATGCTGATTGAAAGGAAAAATAGGATGAATGGAGTGAATTTTATTAAAAATAAAGATTAAATTCAAATTTAACCTTTATTTTTGCACTTCTACTTTCAATGAAATTTGTGATTAGAAAATAAAAATAAATAAGAATAAAATGGCAAAGAAACAACAAGAGGAGACTCAGACCGTGTTTGAAGACATGGATGTTGCGTTGAACAAAGGAGAAGCGTTTATTGAGACACACCAAAGCAAGATTTTCATTGGATTGGCAATCATTGCGGTTGTGGTAGTAGGAATCATCTGTTTCAAAAGTTTTTATTTGGAGCCTCGCAATGAGGAAGCTAAGGAAAGTATTTTTGCTGCTGAACAGATCTTTGCTATGGATTCATTCCAATTGGCATTGGATGGGAACGCTGAGATTATGGGATTCTTGGACATCATTGATGAGTATGGTTCAACAGATGCAGGAAATCTTGCCAAAGCATACGCAGGTTTGTGTTACAAGCAGTTGGGCGACAACGAGAGTGCTATTGAGTATTTGAGCAAGTTCAGTGCAGACGATAAAACGGCTCAACCTGCCATCTATGGGGCAATCGCCGATGCATATTGGGATATGAATAATACAGACAAAGCAATTTCTTATTACGAGAAGGCTATCAAGAATGGGAATGAGATGATTGCGCCGTTCTATGGAAAAAGAGAAGCAATGTTGTATCTATCTCTTAATCAGAATGATAAAGCATTGGATGTGTTAAAGAACATTGAGAAGAAATATCCAAACTTCACAGAGATGAGTGAGGTGAAGAAGTTCATCGAATTTGCATCAAAGTAATTAGGAAGTAAAAAAAATAATTGCTGATTTATGGCGACAGTCGATTTATCGAAGTATGACATAAACTCTGTACCAAATGCCAAAGATATGGCATTTGGTATAGTTGTTTCTGATTGGAATGATAAGGTTACGCATAGTATGTTGAAAGGTGCGTATGACACATTGTTGAAACATGGAGTGGAGGAGGACAATATTCTTGTTTTTCATGTCCCTGGTAGTTTTGAGTTGGTGAATGCCAGTTCTAAGTTGATGGAGATTGAAGATTTGGATGCCATCATCGCTTTAGGCTGTGTGGTTAGAGGTGGAACTCCACATTTTGACTATGTTTGCGAAGGTGTAACTAATGGTTTGGCAAGGTTGAATGCCGAAGGCGATGTCCCTGTGATTTTCGGTCTTTTGACGACTGACGACATGAAGCAAGCTGAAGATCGAGCCGGTGGTGTTTGGGGCAATAAAGGCACTGAAGCTGCAGTAACCGCCATCAAGATGGCAGACTTCCACAGACAAGTGGATGAAATTGCAGGAGTTTAAGAGTAAAATTTTTTAAATAGAATCGGAGGAGCGAAATCGTGGAGATTTCGCTCTTTTTGTGCTTTTTTGTACTTTTACAATTAAATATTTTCAAATGCGTATGGATCTTCTAAGAGGTAATCAACAAAAAACACGCGAAGAGACAAATGTAAGTCAGGCTCAATTTTCGGAAATAGTAGGCATTCCTCAATATCGGTTATCTGGATTAGAGTTGGGAAAAGATGTCGCAACTGACGGAGAAATTGAAAAGATTGTTTTGGCTATTGAAAAAATAAAAAAAAGGAAAATCAAACTTAGAAAAAAGAAAAGAATTTCCAAGGAAGTCTTTGATTGTTCTATTGTGGCAACAAATCCTCGGAGAGACTATGCTCAAACTGATAAAAATGTAGAGTACAGAAAATTACTTCAAAATTTAGAAGCGGAATTTAATAAAGATCATTCTCAAGATCCCAAGGTAATTTCTTTTTTTGCAGGTTGTGGAGGTCTTTGTTATATTTGAAGATAGCAAAAAAAGTCAGACCCAAAGTAATATTGATGGAAAATGTTAAACTTTTGACAACAATGAAAACTCCAGATGACAAATTCGTTAAAGATGAAATCATAGAAACCTTTAAAAAAATAGGTTATAAGGGACTTTTTTTATTGTTAATGCATCAGACTACGCAGTACCACAAAATAGAGAAAGAGTTTTGTTTGTGGGTGTAAGAAATGATCTAAATATGGATCCTGATATGTTAAATCCAATTTGTGGGTCGGCTTCTGATTTATTCAATACTTGTGTTCCCAAATTTACATTTGGAGATGCGGTTTCTGACTTAGAATATCTTGAGGCTGGAGAAAAATCGGTAACAGACAAATATCACAAAGCGACGAATCACCCAGAACATGTTATCCGTTGGTTATATAATGTTCCTCAAGGTAGAAGCGCACACAACAACGAGAATCCAAATCTTAGACCTCCATCAGGCTATAATACAACATATAAAAGGCAAGTATGGACAGAACCTGGTTGTACTGACACGACAAATTTTAATTATTGCTGTCCTCTAAATTTTTGGAAGAGAATGATAATTATTTTATATATAAGTGATTGATAATCAATTTGTTATTTTTATATCTAAAAAATACTAATTTTTTTCTCCATTTTATTTGGTACTTTTCTCACAAACACCTACCTTTGCAACGTCAAAAACAAAGGGCGTGTACCAGAGTGGCCAAATGGGGCAGACTGTAAATCTGCTGGTTTTTACC
>CAVKBM010000114.1:0-5028 GCA_963654355.1 Bacteroidaceae bacterium
ACTCTTTTCCGTCCACTTGTTTCTTTGGATTTAAACAATTATCACAATTACCACAGTTATCTTTCTTATATTCTTCTCCGAAATAATGCAACAAAACCTTTCGTCGACATACGGTAGACTCCGCATACCGCTCTATGTCTTGCAACAGAAGTTTTCCTATCTCTTGCTCCGCTACTGGTTTTCCTTGCGTAAATTTCTCTAATTTCTGCAAATCGGTGCTGGAATAGAACGCAATACAACATGCTTCTCCGCCATCTCGCCCTGCTCGCCCCGTCTCTTGATAATATCCCTCCAAACTCTTCGGAATATCATAATGAATGACAAAACGAACATCGGGCTTGTCTATCCCCATTCCAAATGCTATCGTCGCCACTATAACCTGCACCCGCTCCATAATGAAGGCATCTTGATTGTCTGACCTTACAGCCCCATCCAATCCTGCATGATATGGTAACGCCTTGATTCCATTCAGTGTCAGCATTTCTGCCAACTCTTCTACTTTCTTCCTATTCAAACAATATACGATACCCGACTTTCCAGATTCCGCTTTGATGAACTTCACAATTTCCTTGTCTATGTTCGCCGTTTTCGGACGAACTTCATAATAAAGATTAGGTCTGTCAAACGAAGATCTGAAAAATGCAGCATCCTCCATCTCTAAGTTCTTCTGGATATCTTGCTGTACCTTGGGCGTCGCACTTGCTGTCAACGCAATCACAGGCACCGTCTGTCCTATTTGATTAATCGTAGGTCTTATTTGTCTATACTCAGGACGAAAATCATGCCCCCACTCCGAAATACACTGCGCCTCGTCTACCGCATAGAAGGAAATCTTGACGTTTTTCAAAAACTCTATGTTCTCCTCCTTCGTCAACGACTCTGGCGCGACATAAAGCAACTTGGTCTTTCCACTCAACACATCCGATTTCACCGCTTCTATAGACGCTTTGTTCAAAGATGAATTGATGAAATGCGCCACGCCATCCTCTTCACTGAAATTTCGCATTGCGTCCACCTGATTCTTCATCAAGGCAATCAAAGGCGAGATGACAATAGCCGTTCCCTCCATTAACAATGATGGCAACTGAAAACAAAGCGACTTTCCGCTTCCCGTAGGCATCAACACAAATGTGTCTCTCCCCCCAAGTACACTCCGCACTATGGCCTCTTGGTTTCCCTTAAAAGAATCAAAACCAAAATGCAATTTCAATTGTTCGACTAATGTATCCCCTTTCTTCATACGCAAATGTTTTTCCTCACCTCATTTCAATCCTTTCTCACAAATTTAGAGAAAACTACACAATTCAGACACGTAATATTTCATTCAATAACAAAAAATCACACTTCTCGCATTTTCTCAAAATTCATATTTTTCAATCGATCCTTAGCATAACTTAATGTGATCACCACATCCTTCTTATCCGACGACGGCGTGTCATACATCACATCCAACATAATGCTTTCCACTATCGACCTTAAACCTCTAGCTCCTAACTTAAACTCTATCGCCGTATCTACAATATAATCTAAAACATCATCGTTGAATGACAACGTTACACCATCCATCTCGAAAATCTTGATATACTGCTTGATAATAGAATTTTTAGGTTCTGTCAGAATATTTCGCAACGCTGTGCGATCTAACTGCTGCAGATAACACAACAACGGCAACCGACCTATAATCTCAGGAATTAATCCGAACGATTTCAAATCTTTTGGCGTAATATACTGCATCAAGTTGTTCATATCCACTGTGCTTTGCAACTTGGCAGCCGCATAACCCATCACCTTCGTGTTCAAGCGATGTGCGATACGCTGTTCAATGCCATCAAACGCTCCTCCACAGATAAATAAAATGTTCTTCGTGTCAACAGGAATCATCTTCTGGTCTGGATGCTTTCGACCTCCTTGCGGCGGCACATTCACAATAGAACCCTCCAACAACTTCAACAGTCCCTGCTGAACACCCTCTCCACTCACATCTCGTGTAATCGACGGATTGTCTCCTTTCCTCGCTATCTTATCTATCTCGTCAATGAACACGATTCCTCGCTGGGCTAACCCTACATCATAGTCGGCAGCCTGCAACAAGCGTGTCAGAATACTCTCTATATCTTCACCAACATACCCTGCTTCCGTCAAAACCGTGGCATCTACAATGGCAAAAGGCACTTTCAACAACCTTGCAACTGTCTTTGCTAACAAAGTCTTTCCTGTTCCAGTCGCCCCAACCATAATAATGTTTGACTTTTCAATCTCCACGTCATCGTCGGCAACATTCTGCAACAATCGCTTATAATGATTGTAAACGGCTACGGACAAAGTCTTTTTGGCATTGTCTTGACCAATTACATATTTATCCAAAAACTCTTTGATTTCTACAGGTTTGGGTACTTCCGTCAGAGAACTCACAGGATTAGCAGAAGTCTGTTTATTCATTCTCACAATCTCTTCTGCCTTCTCCACACATTCACTGCAAATGAACGCACCATCTACTCCTGAAATCATTAGGCGAACATTCTGCGCATTGCGACCGCAAAAACTACATTTCTCGTCTGTTTTTTTCGCCATATTATTACTTCTTTGAGCGTACTAAAACTTCGTCGATCATTCCATATTCTTTTGCTTCGTCGGCAATCATCCAATAGTCGCGATCCGAGTCTTTCTCAATCTTCTCAAAAGAGTTTCCTGAATGATCTGCAATGATTGTATAAAGCTCTTTCTTCAACTTTTGAATCTCACGCGCTGTGATTTCAATATCTGAGGCTTGTCCTTGTGCACCTCCCATTGGCTGATGAATCATTACACGTCCATGCTTCAAGGCCGAGCGTTTTCCCTTCGTTCCTGCCACTAACAACACGGCAGCCATAGATGCGGCCATTCCCGTACAGATTGTAGCGACATCACAACTGATATACTGCATCGTATCATATATACCCAAACCCGCATATACAGAACCACCTGGGGAATTCAAATAAATTGAAATATCTTTACCTGGATCGGCAGAATCTAAATAGAGCAACTGCGCTTGAATCACATTCGCAGTATAATCGTTGATCTCTGTACCTAAGAAAATGATACGATCCATCATCAAACGTGAGAAAACATCCATTTGCGTCATATTCAACTGACGTTCTTCCAAAATACTTGGAGAAATATAATTGTATTCAGCCTTGATATTTGATGACACTGCCGCTGTATATTGGTCTATGGCAAGCCCATTCATTCCTAAATGACCCACTGCGAATTTTCTAAAATCGTTACTCATATTATTTTGTATACTTTCGTTTCTTAAAAACAGTAGATATTTCTACGTCTCTTCTTTTTCGGAAAATAAAGTTAATATATTCTTTTCTAATTGTGCAAGACTACTATCTTAAAAATCAGATTAAGAACAAGAAAAAAAATCCCTGACGTCATGATTAACGCCAGGGTGTGATAAATTATCTATTATTACGAACAAATAAATCTATTTAGAGAGCTACTTGATTCTGCTCTTGGAACAACTTGTTAAACTCATCCATAGAAATACTCTTCTTGTCTAATGTAACAAGTTCCTTAACTTTGCCCATCATCTTCTCATCAAGAGCTTGGTCAACCAAACGATCAATATATTCTCTCTTCTTGAACATCTCCTTCATATAGTTCTCAAGGACATCGTCTGGAACTGTAGACATACCATACTGAGCGAACTGAGCTTGAGCGACTTTCTTAGCGTACGACTCAACATCGCCTTTCTCAATCTTCAAGTTGTTAGCCTCCGAGAATTTTCTCTTGATAATCTGCCACTTCAAATCATTCAACATTGCTGGATATTGCTTGTCCAAATCCTCTGCCTTCATATCCTTGTTAGTCTCCAAAACCCAACGCTTCAAGAAATCATCTGGAAATTGAACATTCTCCAAATCCTTCAAGAGAGCCAACTTAGCGTCTAAGAACAACTTGTAGTCTGCGTCTTGAGAGAAGGCAGAAACCATATTGTCTTTGATCTTATTCTTAAACTCTTCTTCACTCTTGACGGTACCTTCTCCAAACACCTTATCAAACAACTCTTGGTTTACCTCTGCGTCAGTATATCTACTAATACTCTTCACAGTGAATTTGAAGTCTGAAGTTACCTTAACAGCCTCCTCCTTACTGATTTTCAAAAGAGAAGCCAACTCAACGTCGCTGCCTGCGTATGCTTTGTTAGGATTAAAGTTAGCGTGACCATTCAACTTTACTCCAAGCAAAAGAGCCTTTTGCTCGTCATCTTTGAAATATTTAGGGCATAAAACAGCCTCTTCTATGACGATACCATCCTCTTTAGGTTTAGTCTTAGTACGCATCTCAACGAGTTCACCCTTAACGACATCGTTCTCCTGAACATCTTCACCTTCAGAACGAACACCATAACGACTCTTATATTGTTTAATTGTGTTGTCAATCATCTCGTCGGTAACAGCAATCTCATAGTAAGGAAGGGATCTGCCGTTAACGTCAACATTGAATTCTGGCTCAACAGCAATGTCGAAATTAAACTCGAAATCTTCTTGTTTGTCGAAATCGATAGCATCTTGCTCAGTACGATTAGGAAGAGGTTCACCCAAAACTTTGATTTTGTTATCCTCGATATATTTGAACAAAGACTCAGAGACGAGTTTGTCCAACTGTTCAGCCTTTGCCTGTTTTCCAAACTGTCTTACTATCAAGCCCATAGGAGCGAAGCCTGGACGGAATCCAGGAATGTTTGCTTGTTTTTTGTAAGAGCGGAGGATTTTATCAACACCATCTTGGTAGTCGCTTTTACCAAGCGAAATCTTAATCGTTGCATTGACTGCGTCAATGTTTTTTCTTTCAATATTCATCCGAAAAACAATATTTTGTTACAATACATTTTTGTTGGGTTGCAAAGATACAATTAGTTTTTATCATTCACAACCTAAAAAATCCAACAAGTGAAAAAAAAAGAAAGGTCCTCAAAAGACCTTTCTTAGAGCGGAAAACGAGGTTCGAACTCGCGACCCTCAGCTTGGAAGGCTGATGCTC
>CAVKBM010000115.1:0-4984 GCA_963654355.1 Bacteroidaceae bacterium
CAGAAGATGAGCAAGATCACCCAGCAGAGCGTTCCAGAAGCAGTGATGAACACCCTCCGCAAGAAACGCATCGTCTTCATCCTCGACGAGTGCCACCGCTCCGTCTTCGGCGACATGCTGACGACCATCAAGACAAATTTCCCCAATGCACTGTTCTTCGGCTTCACTGGCACACCCATCTTCACCGAAAATTCAAAAAAAGGCGATGTAACGACAGAAGACCTCTTCGGCGAGTGCCTCCACAAATACACCATCGCCAACGCCATTCCTGACGACAACGTGCTGGGCTTTGACCCATATATGGTCTGCACCTTCAAAGAAGAAGACCTCCGCGAGCACGTCGCTTTCAGCCAGATAGACAAATATGTGAAGAAAGCGGAACTTGATTTCGTGCCAACCAATCGCAAAGAATACCTTCAATTGGTGGAAGAAGACGAAGAGGCATCCAAGATATACGACCGCTTCACGCACGAATTGGAAATGGCAGACACCTACAAGAAAGAGGGAGAAACCCTGCACGGTATGGAGCATTACTACGAAGAGAATTACTATGAGAGCGAGAAACACCACCTTGCCGTGGCTGAAGACATTGCTAAAAGTCGCCCGCAACTGAGCAAAAACGGAAAGTTTCATGCCATACTCGCCACCAAAAACATCCCCGAAGCCATCGCCTACTACAAGATTTTCAAGGAAAACCATCCTGAGATGAACGTGGCAACCATCTTCGACGACAGCATAGACAACAGCGCCGACAGTTCAGGGAAAGGATATAATCGAGAAGTATCCATTTTAGAGATGTTAGGCAACTATAACACGAAATATGACATGAGTTTTGACTTGAAAGACTATGCCAAATACAAGAAAGACGTGGCGAAACGCTTGGCACACAAAAACCCTTACTTCGACATTGAGAAAGACCACGACAAGCAACTCGACCTCCTCATCGTCGTCACGCAGATGCTCACAGGCTACGACTCGCAATGGGTCAACACCCTCTATGTGGACAAGTTGATGAAATATGCCGACATCATACAAGCCTTCTCGCGTACCAACCGCCTCTTCAAGGGAGGAAAAAATGAGAAACCATTCGGCACCATCAAATATTACACCTACCCCTTCACCATGAAGCAGAACATCGAAGATGCCTTCAATCTTTATGTAGACCAAGATGTTAACTTCAGCTGTGCATGTGTAGATAAACTACAGACGAATTTGGAGAACATCAACAAAAATTTCAAAGAATTAAAAGAGATTTTTGAGAACAACAACATCAAAAACTTCGATAAACTACCCGAGGGACGCGAAGACAGAAATATGTGTGCCAAACTCATCGCCGAGATGACTCACCTGCTCGAAGCCGCCAAACTGCAAGGCTTCTCCTGGGATAAACTTGAATATCAGTTTTCCAACGAACCCGATTCTGAAATGAAGCCTAAAATCGTCACTGTTAAGATCAACGAGGAGACCTTCAATACGTTGATCCAACGTTACCAAGAAATCTACAAAGGAAACAAAGAACGAAAAGACACAAACCCAAACGGAAATGAAGACGAAGAAGACAACTACATCGCCATCGACACCTTCGTAAGCGAGATCGGAACAGGTAAAATCAACGCCGACTACATCAACTCTAACTTCAAGAAATACCTCAAGCTACTCCACGACGAAGGACCCGAAAGCGAACTGACGAAAAAAGCATACGAAGTGTTCTGCAAGTCGTACGCATCGCTCTCGCAGCAAGACCAACGTACGGTGCTTATCATCTTGCATGACATCCAGAGTGGAGATTTGAACATAAACGCCCTGCAGAACATAGGAAAATCCATCTACGACCTCATCTACGAGTATCAAGACAGAGAATTGCGACAACAAATTCAAATCCTCAGCGAGGCGACAGGCATCAACCAAGAGCAACTCATACAGATTATCCAAAGTCGCCCGACAGAAGACAACCTCAACGATTACAAACGTTTCGAAAAACTACAAAACACAATCAACCTTGAAAAAGCAGGACAATTCTTGAAAACAGTTACAGGAAAGGAGGTGAAACCTAATTTCATTGTAGCAAAAATCGGTAAAATTCTAAGCTCCTTCATTCTCAACGCAGATGAAAGAAAGCAAACCATTGAGAAATGGACTTCCGCCCAACCAATAGAGACGCAACCCGTCCAGCAATACGCCCTCTCAGCAATGTCAGACAATTGCACCATGGCAGCGGAAGAGGATAAAAATCAAGAATATGGAAAGAAGTAACAATCGCTTATATTGCAATATTTTCACCGCAGAATTCAACCAATCCTGCGGTGTTTTTACCGCAGTTTTACATTATCTTGCAATGTATTTACTGCATAATCAACCAAACACGAGTAAACCACACCGTGAGCAACTCTCCCATCTCAGATTTCTTAATTGAAGGAAAAACATTTGAAATTGGAGGGAAAAAGAAAGGACAAAAGCAAATAGAAACCGCCGACGAAGGCTACATCGTAAAAGACGATATTGAAACAGGTTTCGGCAATGTCATTCCTCTTTGGATGTTCGGATTACAATATTAACCCTCTTTCAGCGTTGTATTTCAGACGGTTTGCTATAAAAAAGAAAGATTATAAATTTGCCAATAAGAATTTTGGTTGACGATATGGATTGCTCAGTGATTAAAAAATTAAAACAAAGATTTTTATCTTACTTTTTTGTTCTCTTCTGCGCTTTTTTGTGTTTATTAACACTCGACTCTTGCAAAGATGAGTTCACATCCGACGCTTCCTACCGACTCTCCTATTCTGTTGACACCCTCCGTTTTGACACCCTCTTCTCGGAGGTGCTAACGCCTACGCAAACGATCAAAATCTATAATCATTCAGGAAAGGACATCCAAATAGAATCGTGCCAACTTCGCAATGAATACGATTGTTTTCAAATCAACCTCAACGGACGAAGCGGCACTGCTTTCAGTCGCATCAACATTGAGGATGGCGACAGCCTCTTTCTCTTCGTACAGTCTTACATTCCAGAAGGGGGTAAAGAGACACCGCTCTATGTAGACGGCATCGTAACTTTCTCCTACAACGGCAACAACGACCAAATCGTTTTGTCTGCCTTCGGTCAAGATGTACATAAAATTAAAAATGGAAACATCTCCTTAGACACCACCTGGACAAACGACAAACCATACCTCATCTACGGCACACTCACGGTAGACACTGCCGCCACCTTGACCATTCAAGAGGGCACTCGCCTTTATTTCCACAACGATGCCTCCTTGCTCGTCAACGGAACGCTTGTCTGCAATGGAACGCTATCCAATCCCATCACCTTTAGAGGAGACAGGACCGACAACATTACTCAAAGCACCTCCTACGACCAACTAAGCAACCAGTGGGGCGGAATTGAACTGACAGGCAGCAGCACTGGCAATATCATCAACCATACGCTAATCAAAAATGGAAGATTCGGCATTTTTGTAGACTCCGCCGATGTTGATGCCCAAACAATCCGTCTCGTCATCGCCAACTCGCAGATCCATAACGTGAACCAAAGCGGACTCAAGACGCATTGCGCCACCGTCTATGCATACAACTCACTTTTCACCTGCGCAGGAAACGGCTGCGTCGTCCTTCAAGGAGGAAAATACATTTTCAACCACTGCACCATCGCCAACTACACTCGTGGTGCAGGACTCTATGCCTACGGTGTCGTCTTAGCCAACTCCCAACTCTATGACGACAAAACAGAAAACCTGCAATCGTCGTTCAACAACTGCATCATCTACGGATCAAGTGCCAACGAAATCTATTTCAAACACGAGAAGTTGGACGAAACCTTTAAAATAGCCTTCCGACACTGCCTGCTCAAATGCAAAACAATCCCAGAAGAACTGGCTAACGACTTTTGTTTCACATCACCTATATGGAACGAATGGCCCGACTTCAGCAAAGTCAACGTGAGTGAACGACTCTACGATTTCCATATTGACTCTCTCTCTCCTTGCAAATACAAAGGATTGCCAGCCGTATTGACGCAATATCCTGAATGTCAATTAGACAAAGACGAGAAAACGAGAGTTTCCGACTCTATGCCCGATATCGGAGCCTACCAATGGCAACCCAGTATAACTGCTACAGAATCAGCAGAAGAAAATTGACAAAATTTTATAAAACACCAATTCAATGAATAAATTCTACTTGTTTTGTCTATGGTTCTTATTACTAAGTTCGCAGCAAGCGTCTGCGGATAAGACAGTCCGCATTGTGAGCTACAACTTAGAAAACCTCTTCGACTGCGAGAATGACCCCAACACAGACGACGACTCGTTCACTCCCGATGGAGACCACCACTGGACCTACAGCAAATACTGGACAAAAGTGAACAATCTATCAAGAGCCATCACCGCGGCAGGCGAATGGGAGACTCCCATCCTCATCGGCTTATGTGAAGTGGAAAACGCCAAGGTGGTTGATGACCTGCTACACAAAACACAACTAAAAAACGCCAAATATCAATTCATACACAAAGACTCGCCCGACCGTCGTGGTGTCGACGTGGCTCTCGCCTACCTCCCTTCTGAATTTCGTCTACTCAAAACGGATTTCATTCCTGTGAATATCATCAACGGGAAACCCACACGAGACATTCTGCATGCCACTGGAGAACTTTCCAACGGCGACACACTGCATGTCTTTGTCAACCATTGGCCCTCACGCTACGGTGGCGAAATGGAGTCGCGCCCTAACCGTATGCTGGCAGCAGAAACTTTACGAGAGCAGACCGACAGCTTGTTCTCAACTGGCAACCCAAAGATCATCATTTTGGGAGATTTCAACGACTACCCCGATGATGAGAGTTTAATCTACGGATTATGTGCGGTTTCCCCCTCAAAAATTTCTATATTTGGCAAGCCGTTCAACCAACTCTACAATCTGGCCTATCCGATTCATGAGGAGGGGAAAAGAGGCAGTCATAAATTCGGTGGAGAATGGGGTATGCT
>CAVKBM010000116.1:0-4899 GCA_963654355.1 Bacteroidaceae bacterium
GGACTGGATGGCTCAGGAGCAAGAGCGTGGTATTACTATCACTTCTGCAGCTACCACTACTTATTGGAACTATGACAACAACAAGTACAAGATTAACTTGATTGATACTCCAGGACACGTTGATTTCACCGTTGAGGTAGAGCGTTCTCTCCGTATCTTGGATGGTGCAGTCGCTACTTTCTGTGCAGTTGGTGGTGTTGAGCCTCAATCTGAAACAGTTTGGAGACAAGCAGATAAGTACAATGTCCCTCGTATTTGCTACGTAAACAAGATGGACCGTTCTGGTGCTAATTTCTTTGACGTAGTTGGTCAAATTAAGACTGTCCTTGGTGCTACTCCTTGTGCTATCCAGATTCCTATCGGTGCAGAGGAGACTTTCAAGGGTGTTGTCGATCTCGTTAAGATGAAGGCGATCCTTTGGCACGATGAGACGATGGGCGCAGAATATTCTGTAGAGGATATTCCTGCTAATCTTCAAGCAGAGGCTGAAGAGTGGAGAGACAAGATGCTTGAGACTCTCGCTGGTACAGATGAGGCTTTGATGGAGAAATATTTCTCTGATCCTGCTTCTATCACAGAGGATGAGATCCGTAAGGCTCTTCGTACTGCTACTTTGAAGATGGAGATATTCCCAATGATTTGTGGTTCTTCATTTAAGAACAAAGGTGTTCAGACTATGTTGGATGCTGTATGTGCTTATTTGCCTAGCCCGTTGGATACTCCAGAAATCAAAGGTACTTCTCCTGACGATCCTAACAAGGTTATTATTCGTCACCCAGATGAGGATGAGCCTTTGTGTGCCTTAGCATTTAAGATTGCAACTGACCCATTTGTTGGTCGTCTTTGCTTCTTCCGTGTATACTCTGGAAAGGTAAATGCTGGTTCTTATATTTTCAATGTTCGTTCAGGTAAGAAGGAGCGTATCTCTCGTTTGTTCCAAATGCACTCGAATCACCAAAATCCTGTAGAGGTGATTTCTGCAGGTGATATCGGTGCGGGCGTTGGTTTCAAGGATATTCGTACGGGTGACACTCTCTGTGGTGAAGAGGAGAAAGACCACATGGTTCTTGAGGCTATGGAGTTCCCCGATCCTGTGATTGGTATCGCTATCGAACCTAAGACTCAGAAGGATGTTGATAAATTGGGTAATGGTTTGGCTAAGTTAGCTGAAGAGGACCCAACATTTACAGTTAAGACAGACGAACAGTCTGGTCAGACGGTTATTTCTGGAATGGGTGAGCTTCACCTTGATATCATTATCGACCGTTTGAAAAGAGAGTTCCATGTTGAGTGTAACCAAGGTCGCCCTCAAGTTAGTTACAAGGAGGCCATCACGAAGACGGTTGATCACCGCGAGGTTTATAAGAAACAATCTGGAGGTCGTGGTAAATTTGCAGATATCGTTGTTTCTGTTGGTCCAGCTGACGAAGGATTTGAAGGAAGCTTGCAATTTGAAGACGTTGTAAAGGGTGGTAATATTCCTAAGGAGTTTATTCCTTCTATCCAAAAGGGATTCCAATCTGCTATGAGCAATGGTGTATTGGCTGGTTTCCCTGTAGAGAAGTTGAAGGTAGTTGTTAAGGATGGTTCTTTCCACCCAGTAGACTCTGACCAGTTATCATTTGAGATTTGTGCGAACTTGGCATTTAAGGCAGCTTGCGCAAAGGCTAAGCCAGTTTTGATGGAGCCTATTATGAAGTTGGAGGTAATTACTCCGGAGGAGAACATGGGTGATGTTATCGGTGATTTGAACAAGCGTCGTGGTCAGGTTGAAGGTATGGAGAACAGTCGTTCGGGTGCTCGTATTGTTAAGGCTAAAGTTCCTTTGGCTGAGATGTTCGGTTATGTAACAGACTTGCGTACAATCACATCAGGACGTGCCACTTCTTCAATGGAGTTCTCTCACTATGCCGAGGTTTCAACTGCTATTGCAAAGAAGGTTGTTGAAGAGGCAAAAGGTAAAGTAGAATTGTTATAATATCATATTTAGATTCAAAGAGATGAGTCAGAAAATCAGAATTAAGTTGCAGTCTTACGATCACAACTTGTTAGACAAGTCGGTCGATTCGATTGTTAAGACAGTAAAGACTACGGGAGCTGTAGTTAGCGGACCTATTCCATTGCCAACTCACAAACGTATCTTTACGGTAAACCGTTCCACTTTTGTCAACAAGAAGTCAAGAGAGCAGTTTCAACTCTCTTCATTCAAGAGATTGATTGACATTTACATCCAAAACACATCGACTATTGATGCGTTGATGAGATTGGATTTACCAAGTGGTGTTGAGGTATTAATCAAAGTGTAGTTTTTTAATATTAATTGAAATGCCAGGATTATTAGGAAAAAAAATCGGAATGACATCCGTTTTCAGTGCCGATGGAAAGAATGTTCCATGCACTGTTGTCGAAGTAGGTCCCTGCGTAGTTACACAAGTTAAGACCGTTGAGAAAGACGGTTATGAGGCAGTTCAGGTCGGCTTCCAAGATAAAAAGGAAAAAAATACCACTAAAGCCGAGTTAGGACACTTCAAGAAAGCAGGTGTAACACCCAAGAGACACTTGGCCGAGTTCAAAGGTTTTGAAGCTGAATACAAGTTGGGAGACCAAATCACTGTTGACTTGTTCGCAGACGCTAAATTCGTAGATGTAATTGGAACATCAAAAGGAAAAGGTTTCCAGGGTGTTGTTAAGCGTCACGGATTTGGTGGAGTTCAGCAAAGCACTCACGGTCAGCATAACCGTTTGAGAGCACCAGGATCTATCGGAGCATGTTCTTACCCTGCAAAGGTATTCAAAGGAATGCGTATGGCAGGACGTTTGGGCGGAGATCAAGTGACCATCCAAAATCTTCAAGTATTAAAAGTTATTCCTGAAAGCAATCTTTTGGTTATCAAAGGATCGTTGCCAGGAGCTAAGGGTTCAATCGTAATTGTAAATAAGTAATGGAGCTTAGTGTATATAATAGCAAAGGCCAAGACACTGGAAGAAAGGTTTCTTTGAGCGATAGCATCTTTGGTATTGAACCAAACGAGCATGTAATGTACCTTGACGTTAAGCAATTCTTGGCAAACAAACGCCAGGGAACGCACAAGTCTAAGGAAAGAAGTGAAATTTCTGGTTCTACTCGTAAATTGGGACGTCAAAAAGGAGGCGGTGGAGCTCGTCGTGGAGATATTAACTCTCCAGTCCTAGTTGGTGGCGCTCGTGTATTTGGACCAGTTCCTCGCGACTATAGTTTCAAATTGAATAAGAAGACAAAGAGGTTGGCTCGTAAGTCTGCTTTCTCTGCTAAGATTTCTGATGGTGCAATTAAGATTGTTGAGGATTTCACTTTTGATGCGCCAAAGACTAAATCTTTCATCGAATTCTTGAAAAACTTTGATGCAGAAGGAAAGAAGTCTCTTTTGGTTTTGCCAGAACCAAATAAAAACGTATATTTGTCCGCTCGTAATGTTCAAAAGACTGGCGTGGTGTTGTTTTCTGACATGAACACGTACAATATTTTGAACACTTCTTGCATTTTGTTGACGGAGAAAGCGTTGGCAGAAATTGAGAATAATTTAAAAGACTAGGAGGTTGAATCGATGAGTATTATAATTAAACCGATTATAACTGAAAAATTAACGAACCTTGGCGAGAAGTATTCTCGCTACGGTTTTCGTGTTGTCCCAACTGCCAGCAAACCAGAAATCAAGAAGGCGGTAGAGGCATTGTATAATGTAACTGTGGTTGCTGTTAATACTATGCAGGTAGAAGGAAAAGCAAAGTGTCGTTATACAAAGACAGGAATTTTAAAGGGACGTGCTGCTTCCTACAAGAAAGCATACGTAACTTTGAAAGAAGGCGATGTTATTGATTTTTATAGCAATATTTAATACAAATGGCTGTTCGTAAATTTAAGCCCACGACACCAGGGCAAAGACACAAAGTTATTGGTTCGTTTGAGACAATTACCGCAAGCAAGCCAGAGAAATCTCTTGTTGTAGGTCTTCGTAAGACGGGAGGTCGTAACAACACCGGTAAGATGACTATGCGTTACATCGGAGGTGGACACAAGAGACGTTATAGAGTAATTGATTTTAAGAGAGACAAAGATGGTGTTCCAGCAGTTGTAAAGACAATTGAGTACGATCCAAATCGTTCGGCTCGTATCGCTCTTTTGGAGTACTCTGATGGAGAAAAACGTTACATCCTTGCGCCAAATGGATTAGAGGTTGGACAGAACATCATGTCTGGTGCAGAGGCCGCTCCAGAGGTTGGTAATGCCCTTCCTTTGCAAAATATTCCTTTGGGAACTGTAATTCACAACTTAGAGTTGAGACCTGGTCAGGGAGCAGCTTTGGTTCGTTCAGCAGGAACGTTTGCGCAATTGACTTCGAGAGAAGGCAAATATGCGATTGTGAAATTACCTTCAGGTGAAACTCGTATGATTCTTTGTACTTGTAGAGCTACTGTGGGAACAGTTGGCAATTCAGAACACTCTTTGGAGAGGTCTGGAAAGGCAGGACGTTCTCGTTGGTTAGGACGCAGACCACATAACCGTGGTGTTGTTATGAACCCTGTAGATCACCCAATGGGTGGTGGTGAAGGTCGTAACTCAGGAGGTCATCCAAGATCTAGAAAGGGCTTGTTGGCTAAGGGTTACAAGACAAGATCGCCAAAGAACGCTTCTAACAAGTATATAATTGAAAGAAGAAAAAAGTAATTTAATAAGGTAATTTTTATGAGTCGTTCATTAAAGAAAGGTCCATTTATAAGTGTAAAGCTGGAGAAGAAGGTCTTGGCTATGAATGAGAGCGGAAAGAAGTCTGTTATCAAGACTTGGTCTCGTGCATCCATGATTTCCCCAGACTTTGTGGGTCATACAATTGCAGTTCATAACGGAAATAAGTTCATCCC
>CAVKBM010000117.1:0-4891 GCA_963654355.1 Bacteroidaceae bacterium
ATTCTAGATAGTATCAACCCTAATGCGTTGACTATCGGATTCGGACGTCGTTTCGCGACTTACAAACGTGCGCACTTGCTGTTCACCGATTTGAAGAGACTTTCTGAGATTGTGAACAATCCGAACCGTCCTGTACAATTCATCTTCACAGGTAAAGCACACCCAGCAGATGGCGGAGGTAAGGGATTGATCAAGAGAATCATTGAAATTTCAAGACAACCAGAATTCCTCGGTAAAATTATCTTCCTGGAGAACTATGATATCGCATTAGCAAAGCGTTTGATTTCAGGTGTTGATATTTGGTTGAACACCCCTACTCGTCCGTTGGAAGCATCTGGAACGTCAGGAGAGAAAGCCTTGATGAACGGTGTTGTAAACTTCTCTGTAAAAGACGGATGGTGGTATGAAGGATATCGTGAAGGCGCAGGATGGGCGTTGACTGAGAAACGTACATACGACTATCAGCCACATCAGGATCAGTTGGATGCTGCGACTATCTACAAAACATTGGAGAACGAGATTGTGCCAATGTACTATGCGACAAACAGCAAAGGATACTCACCAGAGTGGATTCAGACAATCAAGAACTCTATCGCACAAATTGCTCCTAACTACACGATGAAGCGTATGTTGGACGACTATATTGAGCGTTTCTATGCTCCATTAGAGAAGAGAAAGGCGTTCGTTACAGCCAACAACTATGCTAAGGCAAAGGAGATTGCGGCATGGAAGCAGAAGGTTGCAGAAGGTTGGGATAATATAGAAATCGTCTCTGCTGTGGTATCAGACAAGTTGACCAACAACGCTGAAGTTGGTGACAACTACACAGCAGACGTTGTTGTTGACACGAAGGGTCTTGGAGAAAGCGTTGGAGTTGATTTTGTATCAATCCAAAAGTTGGACAACCAAGAGAAACTTGACGAGGCTAAAGAGATGACCCTCGTTAAGGCTGAAGGTTCGAAGTTGTACTTCCACTTCGAGGATCGTGTATCAAGCACAGGTATCTTCAAGTACGCATTCCGTATGTTCCCTAAGAGCAAGGACTTGGCACACCGTCAAGACTTCTGCTATGTACGTTGGTTCTAATCGATAAAACGATAGTAATAAAGAAGAGAGCGAGGTTAAGAACCTCGCTCTCTTTGTTTTATGTAGTCAGACTTGAATCAAATAATAAGCGTAACTATGCAAACGGAATACGACAATAAATAGAAACTGACATGAAAATAATTGGCAGACAAAAGGAAATACAAGACTTAGAGAAGTACATTGAGTCCAAGCAGTCGGTATTCATTGCACTCTACGGAAGAATACGTGTAGGAAAAACCTTTCTAATACGAAATCTTTTAGGCAACAAATTTGCTTTTGCTGCGACAGGCATTTTAGAAGGAAATGCATCTGAACAAAAGAAAATTTTCTCTTCAGATGGTAAGATGAAAAAGGAATTTCATCGTCTGTATGGTTCTCTTTTTAAAAACCCCGAATCTACTTAAAAATAATTGACCTTTTGGCAACCAATCAACAGGGAATGACTCGCAAAGAATTGATTCAAAAGTTGAGTACCAATGGTCGATTGACAGAAGTTCTTGACGACTTATTGCAATGCGGATTCATTAGTCGTATGGCTGTTCGAGCCTCAAGAGGTGGTATAAAAGCGACAGAGGGCACTTATCATCTGACGGATTTCTACACACGATTTTACTATGATTTCTGTAGAAACAAAACTTCAGACGAGCAATATTGGACGCACAAACTCGGCACACCAAAGACGAACACTTGGTTTGGCTTAGCATACGAACGCTTGTGTATGGTACACATTCCACAAATCAAAGTTGCCTTAGGCATCAACGGTCTCCACACAGAATATTATTCATGGCGAAGTAAAGACCACCAAACAGAAGCCCAAATAGATCTTATCATAGAAAGACCAGACAATATGATAAATTTATGTGATGTAAAATATTCAAACGGACAATATGCAATGAACAAATCGGAGTATGAGAAGATTCAAAACCGCCGAACCGCCTTTATTGAAGAGACAAACTGCAAGCAAGGTGTTTTTTAACGCTAATCACCACAACAAAACCCAAACAAAACGAATACACAAGTATGATGAATGGGATAGTGACACTGGATGATTTATTTAAAAGTTAAATTATTTTTATCTGATTTTTTCTATTTTACAACACAAATCGGATAAAAACATACACACACAATAATTTTGTTTGGTAAATTTTATTATCTACACCCCTTATTTATTTTTCAACACCCATTTTGATTAATAGGACGGACTTATTTTTCCGAAGAAAAGTCAATATACTCGATTTCAGGACCATAAAGTGAGACCTCATCAAAACCCATTCTATTTTTTATTGTCTTTATAGCTAAATCAGACTGATCTATTCCGATCCAATTTCGCCCTAAAGAACTTGCCGCCTGTAATGTAGTTCCTGATCCACTAAAAGGATCAAGAATCACGCTATCAATATTCGAAGATGTTTTGATAATGAGTTTAATGAAATCAATATTTTTTTCTGTAGGATAGATCGGATACTGAGGGTCTTTGTAATCCAACCATATATCCTGTACCCTTTTCCCATCGCTCATATCCGCATATACTTTTTTTCTGGGATTTCCATTTTCTGACCACTCTATCAATCCCTCTGCATCCCATTGCTCTAAAATTTCAACATCCGTGCGCCAATGTCTGCCTGGAGGAGGCAATAATCCTTTGAAATTTTTAGGATTTGCTGACTCTCCTGGAGCGTGAATCGGAACTGTAGTGTAGGGTCTTCCGTTAGAGTCAATCTTTTTATACAATTTCTCTATGTCATTTGCAGTATAGGGTTCTTTAGGTTCATTCCAAATTGGCTTTGCCGTCTTTGAATAAAACAGAATCATATCCTTTATATTTCCATATCCAATACGTTTGAAATTTTTTGGATTACATTTTACCCTAGTAATATCATTTCTAAAGTTCTCTATACCAAAAACCTCATCCATCATAACCTTAACATAATGACCGATTTTATAGTCCGTATGAAGGTAAATAGACCCTCTATCAGAAAGCAACTCTCTCATAAGCAACAAACGATCCCTAAGATAATTAACAAACTCCATTCCTTGCAGTTTGTCAGAATATGCAACCTCTCCTTTTGATGAATTACTTATTGTAGAAGCTCTCCCATCTGTTATCGTAAAATTACAATTTGTCGCAAAAGGAGGATCCGTATAAATCAAATCAATCTTACCCTGTAATTCTCTTGATTTCAATAGGTAATCAAGAGCATATATATTATCCCCTTTAATTAAGGTGTTCATTTTACATAATTTAAAAAGGTTGGTAAAAGCAACGCACTCATAATATTCTGATCTTTATGAGTCGTTGTAATGTCTAAATACATTTTATTGTTTCCTTCAATGTACAAAACTCCATCTAATATGGCTATTTTTATAGCTTTTGCAGGCGATTTTATTGTTGCTATAGCATCATTAAACTGCGCATTTTGATGTCCTCCAAAATCAGTAAGGAACTTTGCCTCTCCTATTATATATTTACCAGAAATTCGTGCAATAAAGTCCAAGCCTTTTTCATGCAAATAGTCAAGATGCTCAAATGCAAAATCTTTCATTTCTTTATCGTTTGCGCAAAGAATCGCATCTTTTCTTGTTCTTGAAAACTCTTCAACATCCATTTTAGGAAAACCCAAACGCTTATGTTCTACCCAATATTTGAACATTGGTCCAATTTGTCTATTAGTTTCTTTAGGTTGACTACACTTCTGAAATAATTCATTTAAATCCATTTCTCTAATTTCAGATGCTAATCTTTTTATAGTTTGAGGATTTCTGTTTATCGCATTTTTATCTCTTTTCAAATATGCCACATAACTATCTTTTATAGGGAAGATTTCCAAATCTAATAAACTATTAATCAAAGTTTTGTCGTTTTTCCCATTATAGGCTTTTTCTACTCTATTCCACAATTTATTATCAATGTCTCTTATTCCATTTGGGATGGTTGGATAAACACTGAACAGGTCATCTAAATATGATCGCTGTTGCGCATAGGCAATACTCTGTTCCAAGAAAAAGTTCATCATCTATCAATTTCTTCAAAATTAAAAAATAAAACGGAGAGCGAAAAGTTTTTCTCTTTTCCCTCTCCGTTTTGTCTATACATATCAACTCGTTTTCTTCAAACGATTGTCCGTCAATCAATTAATTATCAAAAGTCAGACTATCACCCTTCTTGTCCACCACGATTGGTTTGTCTCTATTGACAGTCTGTGCCAACAAAGCCTTAGACAAATCGTTGAGCAAGTATCTTTGAATAACTCGCTTGATTGGTCTTGCTCCAAACTGTGGATCGTAACCAACATCTGCGATGAAGTTGCGTGCATCATCCGTTACTCTCAATTCAACACCATTGTCTTTCAACATCTTATAGATAGAATCAATTTGCAAATCAACGATTCTACGTGTCTCGGTCTTCGACAGTGGAGTGAACATAATAATCTCATCGATACGGTTCAAGAACTCTGGTCGGATAGTTTGCTTCAACATGTTCAAAACGGTATTCTTAGCATCCTCTATCACCTGATCGTGGTTTTCTGGTGTCAATTTTTCAAACTTCTCACGAATGATATCTGACCCCAAATTTGAGGTCATGATGATTATCGTGTTCTTGAAGTTGACCAATCTTCCCTTGTTATCCGTCAATCGACCATCATCCAAAACCTGCAACAAAGTGTTGAACACGTCTGGATGTGCTTTCTCAATCTCATCAAACAAGACAACAGAATACGGTTTACGTCGGATGGCTTCGGTCAACTGACCTCCCTCATCGTAACCGACATATCCGGGCGGCGCTCCGATAAGACGGGAGACGGAG
>CAVKBM010000118.1:0-4861 GCA_963654355.1 Bacteroidaceae bacterium
GGATAAAACTGATAAAAAAGAAGAGGAAGGATATATCCTTCCTCTTCTTTTTTATTGATAATTAAGAAATTATAAGAAACTTGATAGAAACTTTGGATTTGTTTTGCACGATTGTTAAAAAGTGTTTTTCTTTGCACTCAGAGATTGATGAATAAAGAAGAAAAACAAAAAAGAGGAGAACAGCAGATCACTCCGGTGTCCTCCCACACTGCAAATCAAAAAAACATATTAATTATGAAACAAAGTATTGTCAATTATTGCTACTCATTGAAACTCTAAGGTTGCCTTAGATTAAAACCTAAACCTTACTATCTATCCTTTTTCAGTTTACTTTGTCTCTTTGATTTGCTGAAAAACTCAAAGACATTTAGATTTTCAAATTGTATCAAATCCATTTCACAACTAACTTCTTTTTTGTTTGCTTTGCAATATTAAAGCGTATTTTGAAGAATGCAAATAAAACTTTGTTATAGTTATTAACATTATTTTTTAAATAATATAATTGCTTGATAATTAGAAATATAAGTTATTAACAATTGTAATGGATTGCTAATTAACTCTTGTGTATTTTGTATATTTGTGAAAAAAAAGAAGAGAATGAACTTAGTGATAGACCAAGGTAATACGTCGGCTAAAGTAGAGGTTTTTGAAGGCGAGAAGGTTGTCTTTTTTCGAAAATACGAACATTTTTCGGAAAGAGAAGCAAGTACTGTATTAGCTGAGTACGATTGTAAACAAGCCATTCTCTCAACGGTAGTGGACGAAGATGAGCGTTTGTCTCTTTTTTTATCTGGAAAAATGAAGAAATGGGTATGCTTGACGAATGAGACTCCAATTCCTATTAAAATATTGTATGAGACTCCCAAAACATTGGGTAGGGATCGAATAGCGGTGTGTGTGGGAGCTAATTATCTGATGCCAAACGCTAATTTGCTGGTGATAGATGTGGGTACTGCAATAACATTTGATATAGTCAATTCACGAAACCAGTACGTTGGTGGAAATATTTCGTTGGGAATTGATATGAGGAGAAGAGCTCTACACACTTTTACGGCAAAACTTCCGTTGATAGAGGTAGATGATGAGGCGAAGTTGATTGGCACAACGACCGAGACTGCAATATCCTCGGGAATAATCTATGGAATTGCAGGAGAAATCAATTCTTTCATTGCGGCGGTAGCGGAGGTTTATCCTAATCTTTCCGTCTTTTTGACAGGAGGAAGTGCCAAATGTTTTGAAAAGCGAATAAAAAGTAAGATATTTGCAGAACGCAACCTTGTTCATATAGGGTTGAATAGAATTCTGAATTATAGATGATAAAAAAGGAACTAAGAAGATTCGCATCTTTGTTGTGTGTGGGCTTGTTGTCTGGATTTATGACGATTACGTATGCACAGCATAATACGAGTTCGCCGTACACAAGGTACGGCTATGGTAACATCATAGATGGTGGGTACGGGCAATCTCGCTCAATGGGTGGTTTGTCATTCGGCGTTAGACCATCTCAGTGCATTAATGCAGTGAATCCTGCATCGTACACTTCTATTGATTCTTTGACATTTCGTTTTGAGGCGGGGGCAAGTTTTCAAATTTCTGATCAGAAAGGTTCTGACGTGAGAAGTACGTCGTTGAATGGGAATCTTGAATTTTTAGCGTTTCAATTCCCTGTACGTGAGTGGGTGGCGTTCAGTGTTGGGTTACAGCCTGTGTCAGTGGTAGGGTATGAGTTTAGTCAGACTGAAGTGAGCAATTCCTCTATTTCATCAGGGTCGTTGACCACGAAATACGAATATTCTGGAGAGGGAGGCGTAACACAATTGTATGCGGGTTTAGGATTCAAGCCGTTCAAATGGTTAGCAATTGGAGGAAATTTTCAGTTCAATTTTGGTACAATCAGCCACTCCAGCAAGTCAACTTTCTCGGTGTCTACTTATCACGCTACTGCGATGACGCAAGAAATTTCCATAAAAGATGTTTCAGGAAATTTCGGAGTTCAGGCAATGATACCGATAAAGGAAAATCATAAATTGTCGTTAGGTGTAGTTTATCAGATGAAGTCAAGTTTGAATGCAGATGCGACGCAAACAATAATTACGACGGACACAACGACGCTTTCTTATGATAATCAGTTTGATTTGCCAATGCATATTGGTATGGGAGTTGTTTACTCTTATCAGGATGCATTAATGGTAGGATTTGACTATAAGAGAGAATTTTGGAATGATGTGCGTTTTTTTGGAGAGAAAAACTTTCATAATCGTGATAAATTTGTTGTAGGAATGCAATATTTACCAGATGCGAATGGCAGAGCTTATTTTCAGCGTGTAGCCTATCGTTTCGGTGTTAATTACTCCAAGTCATACTATAGTGTGAATGGAGACCGTCTCAATTCATTCTCGTTGACGACTGGTTGGGGTTTCCCATTGAAAAGAGGATTGAACCCAACGAGGATAAACGTTACATTTGAGTATGGACACAATGGTGTTGTGTCGAGTTCGCAGATATGCGAACAGTATTTCAAGTTTACTCTTAATGCGACGATTAATGAGCGATGGTTTGAGAAGCGTAAATTGAATTAATAATAAAAACATTAAAAACTAATTGAGATGAAAAACAAGGTTGTTTTATTGGGTGCGATGATGGCAATGTCTGCTGCGACATTTGCTGCGACGGGGGTGCAGACAGGCACCAAATATGGAACGGGACAGGACAGTCTCGACTGTATCCAGTATTTAAGTTTGTTTGGACCATACGCAAAACAGGGCGACTATGTGCAGGCTGCGGAGCCTTGGGAGAAAGCATACGCCAATTGTCCTGCTTCATCAAAGAACATTTATATTTATGGCCCTAAAATATTGGCGTATCTTATTGCCAATGAGAAGGATGTCAACAAGAAGGGTAAATTGTTTGATAAGTTGATGAAGGTCTATGATGATCGTGCAAAGTATTTTGGAAATGATCGAAAGATGAACAAAAACCAAATTTTGGCTGAGAAGGCATTGGATTACATAGATTTTGTGCCAACTGCACGCGACCCTCAAAAGTCTAAGGCGTACCAGTGGTTGTCTGAGGCTATTGATGCTGAGGGTTCAAACTTGAAGGCGAGTGCTTACCAGCAATATTTCACTTTGTCAAATGATTATTACAAGGCCAACAATGACGGATTCCGTCAAAATTATTTGAATGATTACTTGAAGATTGGTCCGTTGCTGACGGAACGCATCCAATCAGGAAATGAAAAAGATTCGGTTAACTTTTCAACTGTGAAAGCTTCTGTAGATGCAACATTTGCCGCATCGGGTGCTGCAGATTGCAAGACTTTGGATGGTATCTATGCGTCTCAGATTGAGGCAAAGAAGTCTGATAAGTCATTCTTGAATATGGTGCTGAGTTTGTATGGAATTGCTGATTGTGAGGAGTCTAACGTTTATTTTAAAGCCGCCGCTTATAAGCACGCTATAGATCCTTCTGCATCTTCTGCAAGAGGTTTGGCTGTTCAGGCGTATAACAAAAAAGATCGTGCAACTGCATTGAAATATTTCAAAGAGGCTGTTTCATTGGAGAAGGATAATTCTGCAAAAGCAAAGATGCAACTAAAGATTGCCGCTATCTACAAAGAACAAGGTAATTATACTGCATCGCGCGAGGCTGCAAAAACCGCGCTGAATTACCAATCAAATTTGGCAAACGCTTACATTTTGATAGGTATGTTGTATGCAGAACATAATGGTTCAATTTCAGATGACGCTGTTATCAAACAAACGGCATTCTGGGCTGCAGTGGATAAATTGGAAAAGGCAAAGGCTGTTGATCCATCTGTGACTGCTTCTGTTAATAAAATGATTAGTTCTTATAAGGCAGTGTTCCCTGATAAAACCGAGTTGTTTATGAGAAACATCAAGGATGGAGACTCATACACGGTTCCAGGTTGGATTGGAGAAAAAACTGTGGTAAGAGGAAAGTAGTCAAGTGTTGTTGTTTGACAATTATAGATTGAGGCGTATGGCAGTCCTTATAGGGACTGTCGTATGCTTTTTTTTCTCCTGTTCAGAGAAAAATGAAGTAGTGGAGGTGACCGATCGAGCGAATATGCCGAGACTGAGTGCGACAAATGTAGTAACTTTGGTGTCCGATTCTGGCGTTACGCGATATAGAGTGAATGCGAAGGTATGGAAGGTTTTTGATAAGGCGGCAGACCCTTATTGGGACTTTCCTGAGGGTATTCATTTTGATAAGTTTGATCCAACTATGAAGGTAGATGCTGAAATAGAGAGCAAGAAGGCGGTATATTACACAGACAGGAAATTGTGGGATTTGAGTGACAGCGTACATGCAATGAATTTGGAAGGTGAGCATTTTGAATGCGATCAGTTGTTTTGGAGTGAGACTGAGGAACGTGTTTATTCTAATGGAAAAATAAAAATTACGCAACAAGATAAAATAATCTATGGGCAGGGATTTGAGTCAAATCAGACTTTTACAAAATATGTAATAAAGAAGCCAGAGGGGATATTCCCGATAGAAGAGTAGAATTTTATGATATTATATCTTTTTGAAGCGAGGTTGGAAATGTTTTTCCCAATTTTGTTCTTTTCCTTAAAAAAACTCTCCAAAACATTTGGTTCGTAACCAAAAACCTCCTATCTTTGCACTCGCTTTCAAAAAGGAAGTGGTCAGGGCGGAGAGCCGAGGAGACCGACAGCAAGAAGAGATTTTTGAAGGAATTTGATTGATTCAGCAGGAAACAAGGGAAAGGAGATTTGCAAGGAAACTTGGAAGTCATAATGGACCGTCAATTTTAGCGAGGAGTAGCACCGGGCCTAAGGAAATAAGAAAAGGAAAAACAATTCATACAACGGAG
>CAVKBM010000119.1:0-4821 GCA_963654355.1 Bacteroidaceae bacterium
CTTAAAGCCTTTCTTGCTGCTGGATATGTGTTAGCATTCGTGATTCCTGCAGATGAAAGCCAATCCAACGCTCTTGAACTTGCATTCACCTCGACAGGCAAAGTTACAACACTAAACAATGTTGTAGCAGCAAATAGTATGATTCCGATAAGCAATAAACTTGGGAAGCTATTAACTAAAAGGATTCCCGCCAATAACACCCATTGTACCCAATTACTTGCAAAACTCACAACAGGAACCATGGCAGAACGCATTTTCAAAAAAGCATATCCTTTCGCATGTTGAACAGCATGACCACACTCGTGCGCGGCAACTGCGGCTGCGGCAACATTTCTGCAGTCATAGACACTTTCGCTTAAATTCAATGTCTTATCTGTCGGATTATAATGGTCTGTCAATTGACCAGAAACACAGCCCACCTTAACATCATAAATGCCGTTGTCACGAAGCATCTTCTCAGCCACCTCCTTACCGGTAAGGTTTATCGGCATCTGAGAATACTCCTGAAAACGCCTCTTCAAAAGCCACTGAACCCCATAACTAACAAGCGCGATACCAATGAATAATATCCAAGGTCCATATTGTAAAAACAATTGATCAATCGTCATAAGCAAAAATTTTTCGTTAACAAATTATACACTTCCATCTATGTTACCACAAAAATAGAACCACAATTTCAAAACTGCCATTTTGTCAGATTTAAAGATTGTTAATAAGTGTATCTTCTTATTAAAAATCATTTGATGATACCATTTCTTCTCAATAATGGTTCAATAGAAGGCTCACCTCGTCTGAAACGTTTGTAAAGCGTCATTGGATGTTCACTTCCTCCCTTCTCTAAGACCTCACGTCTAAAGCGAGATGCCGTTTCTGTATTGTAAATTCCCTCCTTTTGGAATACAGAAAAAGCATCTGCATCTAAAACCTCAGCCCATTTATAGCTATAATAACCTGCAGAATATCCTCCTGAAAATATATGAGTAAACTGAACACTCATAGATGTACCATCAATGGTTGGCAATGTTTGTGCTTTTTGCCAAGCATCTCGTTCAAATGACAAAACGTCACCGTCAAATGGTCTTTCTATGGTATGCCACCCCATATCCAAATAACCAAAGCTTAACTGGCGAAGAGCCGCATATCCTGTATTAAAATTAGCCGAGTTTTTAATACTCTCTATCAACTCAGCAGGTATAGCCGTGCCATTTTGATAGTGGAAAGCGAAAGAGTCTAAGTAATCCTTTTCATACGCCCAATTCTCCATCAATTGAGAAGGCAATTCAACGAAATCACGGTATACATTTGTACCCGACAAACTTGAATATGTTACGTTTGAGACCATTCCATGAATAGAATGACCAAATTCATGCAAAAAAGTTTGCACATCATCAAACGTCAGCAACGATGGTGTTGAATCTGTTGAACGAGGAAAATTAGTAACGATGGAAATATGAGGTCGGACGTTAACCCCTTGTTCATCAATATGTTGACAAAGATACTCTGTCATCCACGCTCCACCTTGTTTACCCTTGCGTGGATGAAAATCAGCATAGAAAACTGCCAAGAAATCACCATTCTTATCAAACACTTCGTAGGCTTCCACCTCTGGGTGATAGACAGGAATAGCCATGTTTCGCTTGAAAGTCAGTCCGTAGAGACGAGTAGCCAAACCAAAAACACCTTTTTTCACCTTTTCCAACTCAAAATATGGACGAAGCATTTCATCGTTCACACTGAATTTTTCCTCCTTCAGTTTTTCGGAGTAATAAGACCAATCCCATGGCATAATCGTGAAATCAGCACCATGCGTGTAGGCATATCGCTGCACCTCTTCAATTTCTGCCTTTGCCGTTGGTTTGTAAGCGTCTAAAAGTTCATTAAGCAGTTTATAAACATTTTCCTTGTTCTCTGCCATGCGATCTTTCAGTTTATAGTCGGCATAATTGCGAAAACCTAGCAGTTGAGCCAAACGAAGACGGAGGTTCACGATCTCCTTCACAACAGGTTGATTATCAATCTCTCCGTTTAAAGCACGTGTATTATAAGCCATATACAACTCCTTGCGTAAGTCTCGATTATCCGCATATTTCATAAACGGACCATAACTTGGACGAGTCAAGTCAAAGCACCATCCATCCGTTCCTTTCTGTTTTGCACGATCTTTGGCTTCCTCTAAAACAGAAATAGGCAATCCCTTCAATAGAGCCTCATCTGTGATAACCAACTTATATTTGTTAGTTGCGTTTAAAACATTTTGCGAGAATTGGAGCTCCAATAGAGACAATCTTTGGCAGATCTCCTTATACTCCTCTTTGTCTGCGCCATGCAGGTTTGCACCATGATTTACGAAAAAATCGTATGTGTCTTGCAAAAGCATCTGTTGTTCAACAGTCAAAGCGATAGAATTCCTGCGACCATAAACAGACCTCACACGATCAAACAATTTCTCATTCAACGAAATACTATTGCTATGTTCCGTCTCTTCAGGGGAGACTGTGTTAGCAATTTCGTCCATTTTGTCGCAAGTTTCGGCAGAAAGCAAATTATAAAAAACACTTTGCACACGAGACAAAAACTGACCAGAACGTTCTAAGGCAACAATTGTATTATCAAAAGTCGGTTGTTCCTCATTATTCACGATTACATCCACCTCGTCATTATGCCTTTTAAAACCTTCGCGCATAGCAGGAAGGTAGTCGTCTAACTTGATTCTATCAAAAGGAATCGTCTGATGAGGCGTATTGAAACCCTCTTCAAAAAAAACATTCTCGGAAATATTTTCCTTTGGCTTATTTTCCATATTCATATTGTTACAAGAAACAAAAAGCAACAAACCGATTAATAAAAAATCTTTCATTTCAGTTCGCTCAGTTATTGATAAGACAAAATTAAAACAAAAACCGCATTTCCACATTCAATTAGAATATCTATCCTCCTCATATACCTTATCCAAATCGACAATCAAAGGAGATTGAGCATTTTTTATTCGTTTTCGACTCTCCTCAACATAACGCCAGATGTAGGCGTATTTTGCAGATTTATGAAGACGAAACCTCTCTGGAGGAGTACCTTCTTTGTCCAATGCGATATAAAAAGATCCACAAGTCAATTCTGACAAATCAGGTTTTGGACGATAACCAAATTTTCCATACGATATTTCCACCTTATCCAAAATGCCCGCTCTACAAAGTTTGTCCACACATGCTTTCGCCATTCTATAAGGCATACCCTCTTCTTCTGTCAACTCTTGCAAAGTAACATAATCTTGTTTAGCCCTAAATCGATCAACACAAATCTTTGTAACCACTAAACAAGCAAACTCATAATACTTATGACTAATCTTGCGCACGTCGTCCTCGTGGGCAAAACGTTTCAGACACTGAGACGTAAACGTGAATGCGCAACCCATCAAAATCATCGTCCATGTTACTTGTAAAAACATCAACAAGAATGGAATCGCTGCCAACGCACCATAAACGGCATTGTAAGTCGTCATCCATGATTGAAAATAGACATAAACCCATTTGAAAATCATAAACGCCACACTGAAAATAAGTCCAGAGATAGCGGCGTAACGGAATTGAACCTGCGTGTTAGGAATAAACCAAAAAAGCATCGTAAACGTAAGCCAAGAAACAACGTATGGCAAGATGGCAAGGATGACCCTCAAAGAGGGAGTAATCAAGAATGTGCCACCGAAATACTGGATTGCATATTTAAAGTAGAACGAAACCGCACTTGTGAATAAGATAAAAATAGGGATGAAAAAAGCGATTGCTATGTAATTAGGTATACGATATTTGATAGGACGCTTGATTTCAATACCCCAAATATCATTGAACGCACGTTCAATTTGGTTGAACATACGATAAATAGACCATAACAGCATACCTACACCAATGCCGATGAAAGCTCCCCCCTTCGCATGATCTAAATAACGTTGAATCATGTCTAACAACATATTCGCCATATCAACGTGCGATGGGAATCGATAATAAAGAGCTTCTTTCACATACGAATCAAATCCGAAACCTTTAGCGATACCCATTACAAATGCAGATATAGGGACTAACGCAAATGTTGTGTAATAGGTCAACGCTGCCGACCGGACGTGGATGCGCCTCTCTATAAAGAACTTGCTTATCAAACGAGATATTTCAAAGATGTAGTGCAAAATTCGCAGATAAACAGACGAATCAGAGCCAAATCCGGTACGAATCTTTACAATCAAGTCGCGTAATGATTTTCTATAACCCTTTAACATACAACTATATCTAATGGTGGTTTGCTTTACAGATCATGAAAAAAACAGGAAAAATAATAAAAGATAGCAGGTGTATAAGCCGAGTTCTGTAATCTCCAAAGAGACTGTTTGTCATTTATCTAGGACATACGTCGCCGCATGCCTCGAGCGATCTACCCCCCGGCACTGGGGATGAGAACCCTACCGGTATATTTGATTTTACAACCCATGATTCGCACAGCATCGAGATCACCCCCGACCTGGTAGGCTCTTACCCCACCTTCTCACCCTTTCCAACCGAAATTGGCGGTTATTTTCTTCTGCGTAGATTCACCCTCACGGATGACTTCCCGTTAGGAAGCATGGCCTCATCTGTTGCCCGGACTTTCCTCTGACATTTCGCTTTCGCATCGTGCCAGCGACAAACCCACCTACTATCAAAATGCGAAGGTAGAAAATTTTTAGATTATATTCTACCATTTCTCCTTAAAGTATAAACTGATAGATAAAAACTTATAGAAACGCAGTCTACATAGTACAACTATATATAAAAACAAAAGCATTCGACTACGAACATC
>CAVKBM010000120.1:0-4774 GCA_963654355.1 Bacteroidaceae bacterium
CAAGTCTACCTTCTCCAGCCTATCATTTGCAAAAAGCAAAGCCACTAATTTCGGATGTACATTATCAATAGAACCAAACTCTCCTCGCAAGAACTCAGCCACTAAAGCACCATACACCCCCTGGTTCATCTTTGGAAAATGGATATACTCACACTTGCGACCTTGTTTTTCGTAATAATCTTTTAACAAAGACAGCTGCGTTGATTTGCCGCAGCCGTCTAATCCCTCTATAACAATGAATTTTCCAATCATTGAATTTCACGTTTACTCTTCAACCAACTCATATCCAATAGGATGAGACAAAATAGGTTTTGCATTGCTCAATCCTAAAAGTTCTAAAATTGCAGGACGATCAATAGAACCACAAGTTACAGTCGCTAATCCTTCAGCAGAAGCGAACAAATAGATGTTTTGAGCTACAAATCCAGCGTCTGTCGCCGAATAGAACTGTTTTCCTTCTTCATCAAAATCTGCCATTTTATCAAAATCTGCTACGATTGTCAGCGCCATAGGAACAACTTTGTAGAAACCACCTTTACCTGCTTTTTCCACAAAATTACCAGTCTTCACCAACTTCAAAGAATGGGAGGCTGCTTGATAATGATAGATAGCAGACTGTGTGTAAAGATAAAGCTCTATCTCCTGCACATTTCTTGCAGTTGGGGCAGTACGCTTGCCATCTTCACGGTTTTTACCTAAAGCACACCATAAAAGGTCTGCAACTTGCTGATCTGACAATGGTTTGTTAGCGTCAAATGAGCGAACCGTACGTCTATTCTTCAACGCATCTGCCAAAGTAGCACCTTTTAAGTTAGATGGAGGTAATAACGCAATAGAGTCTGCCGTAGAATTTGCAACCTCATAAGTTGCAGGCACATCTGCCACACAACATTTACTCGAATCCGCTGTATTACAACAGCTTTTACCTTCACTTGAAGAGTTTGAACAACATGCCGTCATAGCAATTCCTGATACAATCAACATTGCCGCTGTTTTAAATATTTTCTTCATTGATTGATTTTATTAAATTATTTTGACTCATTATTTTCCTTGTTTTTCTTTTTCTTAAGATAAGAAGATAATACCAAATACCCGATGAAAACAACAAATAACACAATTCCAGCCACTGCCAAATAAGGCTTATACTCCGCCACCTTCTCTGCCAACTGATCCTTAGGTACGATACCATGCAAGAACCAACCAATAGCGGCTAAAACACAATTCCACAAAAAAGCACCTAAGAAAGTGAATACCAGGAAAACATGCATTTTCATCTTTGCCAAACCTGCGGGTATAGATATCAACTGACGGACAGCAGGCACTAACCTACCAATCAAAGTTGACGAGATTCCATGTTCACGGAAATACGCCTCCGCATGTTCCATCTTCTCTTGGCTAATCATACAGAGATGACCGAATTTACTATTCGCAAATTTGTAGACGAGAGGACGACCCAGCCAATATCCAAGTCCATAATTTATCAATGCCCCCAACACCGCACCTATTGAAGCAGACAGAACCACCCCTACGATATTAAGCTCACCCGCAGCAGCCTTATACGCCGCAGGAGGAACAACGATTTCCGACGGAAACGGAATGAACGAACTCTCAATCGTCATTAATATCATCACTGTCCAATAATTCAGATTATCGAGACACCATTGTATTACAGATTCCATTACTATAAAAAGCAAAGAAACCGAACCTGAAGAAAAAATCCTCAGACTCGGTTTAATTTATTTGTTTAAAACTCAATCAAATTTTATTAAATCTGATTAAGTATGACTATTTATTAAGACGTGCCTTGATAGCCTCGGTCTCTTTCTCATAACCTGGCTTACCTAACAAAGCGAACATATTCTTCTTGTAGGCCTCAACACCTGGCTGATTGAATGGATTAACTCCCAACAAATAACCACTGATACCGCAAGCCTTCTCAAAGAAGTAGAACAACTGACCGATATAGTACTCATTCAAAGAAGGAAGGTCAATGTGAAGGTTAGGAACCTGTCCGTCAACGTGAGCTAAAACAACGCCCAACTCCGCCATCTTGTTTACTTCATCAACACGCTTGCCTGCCAAGAAATTCAAGCCATCAAGATTCTCTGCATCTGTAGGAACTTCCAACTTCTTGTTCGCTCTCTTGATAGAGATTACCGTTTCAAAAATGGTTCTCTCGCCTTCCTGAATCCATTGACCCATAGAGTGGAGATCTGTAGAGTAGTCTACCGCAGCAGGGAAGATACCTTTCAAATCCTTACCCTCAGACTCACCAAAGAGTTGCTTCCACCATTCACCAATGTAGTGCAATTTAGGGTGGTAGTTAACCAAGATTTCAATTTTCTTTCCTTTTTGATAAAGTTCATTACGAACAGCAGCATATTGAGCAGCAGGGTTCTTTGAAAAAGGAACATCCACACCACAAAGTCTCTCCATATCAGCGGCGCCACGAACCAACTTCTTAATGTCAAAGCCAGCCACTGCGATTGGAAGCAAACCAACTGGAGTCAACACAGAGAAACGACCACCAACATTGTCAGGAATTACGAATGTGTCGTAACCTTCTTGAGTAGCCAACTTGCGAAGTGCGCCCTTAGCGGCATCCGTTACAGCAACGATACGTTTCTTTGCCTCTTCCTTACCTACCTGCTCCTCCAATTGAGTTTTCAAGATACGGAATGCAAGAGCAGTCTCAGTTGTCGTACCCGACTTAGAAATATTGATGATACCAAATTGTTTTCTACGAAGGAACGCAGACAACTCAGCCAAATAATCCTCGCTGATATTGTTTCCAGCAAATACGATTGCAGGATTTACCTTACTTTTTGAATAAGCAGCAAATGCATTTGACAATGCGTCGATAACGGCACGAGCTCCTAAGTACGAACCACCGATACCTGCTACGACAACGACGTCGCAACTTTCACGCAATCTTTTTGCCACAGCCTCAACCTGGTTTAAAAACTCCTCTGTGATTGAAGAAGGCAAAGTCAACCAACCTAAGAAATCGTTTCCTAAGCCAGTTCCTTCGTGCAACTTCTTCTGAGCGTCTTTAACTGCGGCCTCGTAACCGTTCACGCTTTGCTTTGAGATATGCAAAGACTCAACTGCAAATGCATTTTCAATGTCTAACTTGATATTCTCCATATCGCTAAGTTTTTATTTAGTTTCTTTCTTCAATTGTTTTTATTTGTCTACCTCATCACATCACTCAACACTTTGATTTCTATCGCTGGTGATATTCTTCCATACAAAATATTGTAGACAGCGTTCAAGATTGGCATATTCACCTGATACGCCTTATTTATCTCGTGAATACATTTGGTTCCGTAATACCCCTCTGCAATCATCTCCATCTCTAACTGAGCAGTCTTCACAGAATAACCCTTTCCTATCATCGTTCCAAAAGTTCTATTACGACTGAACTTAGAATATACTGTTACCAACAAATCGCCCAAATAGGCCGACTCGTTGATATTTCGCTGTTTCTCGTCCACCACATTCAAGAAGCGATTCATCTCTTGAATGGCATTAGACGCTAATACAGCTTGAAAATTATCTCCGTATTTCAATCCATGGCAAACGCCAGCTGCGATAGCATAAACATTCTTCAGAACGGAAGCATACTCCAGACCATAAACATCATCGACGACGGAAGTCTTCACAAAATAACACTGCAACAAGTCTGCCACTATCTTTGCATTCTCGCGACAATGTCCACCCACCATCAAATAAGTAAGATGCCCCATTGCCACCTCCTCCGCATGAGAGGGACCCGAGATAACCAACAAGTTCTCGTCGGGGACACCATACACCCTGTTGAAATATTCCGAAATTGGTAGATTTTCATCGGGAACAATTCCCTTGATAGCAGAAACCACGAGTTTATCTTTCAAAGAAACCGTCAATTTTTGAAGATGTAGTTTGAGAAACGGAGACGGCGTGACAAAAATCAAAATATCCGCCATCTCGGCAATCTCGTTTATGTCTGATGAAAAATAAATATCATCAACATCGAACTGAGCAGTCGAAAGGTAAGATGGGTTATAGCCATGCTTCTTGAAAGCCTCGATTTGTTCAGGACGCCGCATATACCATAATATTTTACGACCTCGCTGCGTCAATAAAATCTTGGCTATGGCCGTAGCCCAACTACCGCCACCCATTACCGCCACTTTCGGCACTTTATTCTCCGTTACACACATAAACAACCCAATAGCTACTTACCATTCTCGTTTTCAGTTGCCTCCTCTTCCTCTTTAGGCTGAGACTTCTTTTCAGGCTTCATCTGAGGGAAGAAAAGAACCTCTTGGATAGTGGTCTGTCCCGTCATTAACATAACCAAACGATCGATACCGATACCGATACCAGAAGTCGGAGGCATACCATATTCCAAAGCACGAACAAAGTCGTGGTCAATAAACATAGCCTCGTCGTCCCCCTTCTCTGAAAGACGTAATTGTTCCTGAAAACGCTCTAACTGATCTATAGGATCATTTAATTCCGAGTAAGCATTTGCCAATTCCTTTCCGTTGACCATCAACTCAAAACGTTCTGTTAAACCAGGTTTTGAACGATGCATTTTCGTAAGTGGCGACATCTCCACAGGATAATCAGTGATGAATGTCGGTTGTATGTATGTACCCTCACAGAATTCTCCGAAAATTTCGTCGATAAGCTTTCCTTTGCCCATCGTATCGTCAATCTCCATTTTAAGAGCCTTGCACACCTGGCGGATCTCATCTTCCGATTTTCCCTCCAAATCATATCCAGT
>CAVKBM010000121.1:0-4770 GCA_963654355.1 Bacteroidaceae bacterium
TCTCTATGTCCACATCCTTGACACATCTGAGGTGGACGATTTTTAACAATTGAAGGGACTTGGTATAAAATATCTTTTGATTTTCCAAAAGCTTTGGCAACGTTATCAGGGTTCAACTCTCCAGTACGTGGTAAAGTTCCATCTAAACGTCCATGGATTTTTTTCACTTCAAAAAATCCTTTTAATTGACTCTCAACAAATGGATAGCCATCCTCTAAAACAATCAACTCATCACACTCGTCAGCAAGTTTATCAATCATTTTTTTAGGCAACGGATATTGAGAAACCTTGACAACTGGATATTCGCAACCATTAGGGTAAGTTTCGTTCAAATAGTTGACAGCGATACCACAAGCGACTACGCCCAACTTTCTGTTCTTTCCATCTATATACTTATTGTATTCAGACTCTTCAGAGGCTTGCAACATAGCATCTTGAGAATCCAACAAATGTTGGTAACGGCGACGCGCAATAGCAGGCAATAATACGAACTGACGAGGATCTTCAGGAACACTATTTCCATTCTGAGACTTTGTATCTCTACGCTCAACACCAGAACGAGAATGAGCCAAACGAGTAACCACCCTCATCAAAATTGGATAGCCTAATTTTTCAGACAACTCAAAACCATTATAAGCCATATCATAAGCCTCTTGTTGGTTGGATGGCTCAAAGATTGGAATCATAGCGAAATTTCCATAGAATCGAGAATCTTGCTCATTTTGGGAAGAGTGCATTGATGGATCGTCAGCCGCAAGTACCATCATACCACCATTGACTCCTGTCATAGCAGTGTTTACAAAACAGTCTGCAGCCACATTCATTCCTACATGCTTCATACAGACAAGAGAACGTTTCCCCGCGTATGACATACCCAAAGCTGCTTCCATTGCAGTCTTCTCGTTAGAGGACCAACGGCTATGGATGTTTCTTTCTCTTGCTTGCTTTGAATTCTGAATATACTCTGTTATCTCCGTAGATGGAGTTCCAGGATAGGCATATACACCGGACAAACCACCATCAATTGCACCTTGCGCAATCGCCTCGTCCGCTAATAATAATTCCTTTTGCATCTATTTTTAGTTTACTAAGTTCCACCGATTGCACCTAAAAAACAACCAGTTTCTGCAAATTTAAGATTTTTTTAACGTACTTCCATCATACGGCTCAAATATTTGCCGATAATGTCAAACTCAATGTTTACAACAGAACCTTTTTCTATATGACAAAAATTGGTATGTTCATACGTATATGGAATAATTGCAACAGAAAACCTATCAATTTTTGAGTCACAAACAGTCAAACTGGTTCCATTGACTGTCACAGAACCTTTCTCTACTGTTACATATCCCTTATGGACCATCTCTTGGGTACTATCATATTGGAAAGTAAAATAGAAACTTCCATTTTCTGATTTTTTATCAATGCAACAAGCAGTTTGATCAACGTGTCCCTGAACAATATGACCATCTAAACGACCATTCATCACCATACTCCTTTCCACGTTGACAAGGTCGCCTTCCTTCAGCAGACCTAAATTAGACCTTCTTAAAGTCTCTAAAACTGCTGTTACTGTATAAGTATCGTCAGTACGACTCACCACCGTCAAGCAAACGCCGTTGTGAGCAACACTTTGGTCTATCTTAAGTTCCTTGACGAATGGACATGTCATCGTAAAATGAACATTATCACCATCTTTTTTGATTGCAACCACTTTGGCAGTTGCTTCCACTATGCCTGAAAACATACTTTTGACTTTAATTTCTTATAACAGATTTTACTCCTTTTATCGTCTTGACTTTATTAGTCAATTTCTCAAGATCTTTTGTATCTGAGACCATTACCGTTATCGTCCCTTGAAAAAGACCATCCACTGTATTCACCGAAATGGAACGAAGAGAGATTTTTGTCTCTTTTTGTATCAAAGACGTTACATTCGTAACGATTCCAATATCATCATTTCCAATCACATGCAAAGTCGCTAAGTACATCTGATCAGACTTTCCCGCCCATCTCGCACGGATAAAACGATAGCCAAAACGAGACATCATCTGTGGCGCATTAGGGCAGTCGGTACGATGCACTTTAATACCATTATGGATGGAAACAAATCCGAAAATATCGTCACCATAAATTGGGTTGCAACACTTCGATAGAGAATATTCAACACCTTTGAGGTGCTCGTCTATAATGAGGCAATCTTCTGATTTTGAAAAGGTTTCTAACTCGGTCGTACGACTATAGTTTCCAATATTTTTAGGAGATTCCTCCGTGTTAGAGTCGTTATTTTGGCATGAAACATACAAATCCTTAATTTTGGATAGATCTTCTTTATCTTCTGCCAATGCCTGATAGAAATCTTGTACTGCTTTATAGCCTAATTTCAACACCATCCGAGAGACCGTTCCCTCCTCGTATGGCAATTTCCAATTCTTCAGGCGTCTCTTTAGGAGTTCCTTGCCCTCCTCCATATTCACCGCTTCCTGTTCACGTAGATATTGCTTAATGCGAGTTTTAGCCTTAGAGGTATGAACAAAAGAAAGCCACTCTTTGTGAGGAACCTGATTTGAATTGGTGATAACCTCAACTTGATCACCATTGTGCAATTCCGTACGAATAGTTACACTCTTACCGTTCACTTTTCCACCCACACAATGGCTTCCAACATTTGAGTGAATCATAAAAGCAAAATCAAGGACAGTCGCCCCCTGAGGCAATTGTTGCAAATCACCTTTCGGTGTGAACACGAAAACCTCCTTGCGATATAGACTTAACTTGAAATCGTCCATATACTCAATCGCATTTGATTGAGGATTTTCTAATAACTCACGAACATTTGCTAACCAAGAGTCTAAGCCTATTTCACCTTTGATTCCTTTATATTTGAAATGAGCAGCAAAACCTTTCTCTGCCACTTCGTCCATACGTTCCGTACGGATCTGAACCTCTACCCATTTTCCTTCTGGACCCATCACCGTGGTATGCAATGACTCATATCCATTCGATTTCGGGATAGAAAGCCAATCACGCAGACGTTTCGGATTGGGCTGATATTTATCCGTAACAATGGAATATACCTGCCAACATTCAGACTTTTCCTTCTCCAAAGGTGTATCCAAGATAATACGAATAGCAAAAAGGTCGTAGATATTCTCGAATGCCGTATTTTGCTTCTTCATCTTATTCCAAATCGAGTAGATTGACTTAGTTCTACCTTTTATAGAGAATTTGAACCCCTCCTTCTCCAACTGCGCTTTAAGCGGTTCTATAAATGCATAGATATAGCGATCTCGTTCAGCCTTTGTTTCTGCCAGCTTTCCTGCTATTTCCTTATAGATCTTATTGTTCGTATATTTCAACGACAAATCCTCCAACTCAGACTTGATGCGATACAAACCTAAGCGGTGGGCTAAAGGTGCATATAGGTAGGAAGACTCATTTGCGATTTTTACACGCAATTCGCCGTCCGTATTTGCCATTGAACGCATAAAATAAAGTTGCTCGCATATCAGAATAATGACAACACGAATATCCTCTACGATCGTCATTAACAATTTGCGAAAATTGTCAGACTGAACGGACGCACTCTTTTTGTAGAGTTCTCGCGATTTAAACAAACCGTTCACAATATTCAACACCTGAGTGCCAAATACAGATTCAATTTGTTCTAAAACAATCTTTTCCTTTATCACCGCACAATATACAAGAACGCTAAGAACAGGTATCTTGCCGATACTCACTTCTTCAACCAAGATAGAAGCGACCTCCATACTTCGCTTTACATCGTCATTCTCATCCTCTCGCAGGTTTAGAATAGACTCGTACGCAACTTTCAGCTCGTTTCGCTCCTCTTCTGTTAGGAGCAAATCGGAAGAATTGATTATCTTCTCGAATTTCAACCTTATACCATTCTCCATATTGCTCTGTATATTAACGATTTAAATATATTTTTATGCGCAAAAACAATATGAAATTGTTTTTCCTATTTTACTTTAGAGCCTTTAGAAAGCATCAATACAGGATAAGCGAATTGGAACAACCAGTCTTCGCTTAAATTCATCTTTTCTTTGAGGTCTCGGACATTGACAGCCGATTTTCTAACATCAGCGGCCTTAAAATTAGAGCTTGTCAAAATTTTATGAACCGAGTCTTTTGTAGACGATTTTATAATTCCACGGAAGAAAGAGGGTAAGCGCAACGTCCATTGCATCTCTGAAGATAATGCTAAAAAAAGGTCTTGAGAAAGACTTTGGAACAAAAAGAAATACTTCTGCATGTCTTGTTGTCTTTTGCAAACCTTCTTGATTGAACTGTCTATTTCTTTAAAGAAACCGTCGGTCATTTTATACTCAGTAACCATCATTTTCTTTGCAAAATCCTTCTCTGCGACACCTAACCGAGACTGAGTAGGGATCTTAAATTTTTGCTTTACCAATTTTAAATCTGGAAGCATACGAATATCCATTACGCCCAAATTCACTGCCATTGAAGCCTCTAAATAGACACGAATCAAAGAGTTAAACTCTTCCACTCTCGTACGTACCGCTTGTTCAAGATTTTCCTTCTTTTTTTGTAGTTTCTCTGTTAATCCCATATTGATTATTATATCATTATCTTTTTATACCATCAAGAGGGACGTAGCTAAATGCGTCCCTTCATGATATATGCCTTATATTTATTTTTTTAATCGTTTCGTCTTGACATATAAATCAACACATAATAAAGCAAAGTCCCGATTGAACTGATCGCAGCGACGAAATAAGTATAAGC
>CAVKBM010000122.1:0-4694 GCA_963654355.1 Bacteroidaceae bacterium
GAGTAAAAATGGATATAGGGTTTGCCTTATAATGGCTGGGTATAGTGAGAAACGAATCATTTATAACAATGAAAATAATTCGATAGATATTTATTATCTACGCTATAGAGGGTTAAATCAGTCTTTGAGTATTTTCTTAAATTGGAGAGATTTATTGGAGCGTATTTTGCCCGATGTTATTCAAATTCATGAAATTGGAATGTTAATGTCTTTTTTTGTTGCACATTGGGCAAAAAAAAACGGAAAAAAATGTGTTTTGATACAAGGAAATTACCAAACTACTCAAAAACCAATTCTGAGGCAATTGGAGACTGTTTTTAATTTGTCTTTGGGAAAAATAATACTAAAGAATGTATCTACAGTAGGGTGTAAAACAGTAGCAGCTAGTGAATATATTAGGAGTTATGGGAGAAACGATACACACATAACGCCTGTAGGATTGGATGAAGAAAAGTTTATTTGTGATTCTTTTACTGATGAAATCTTTCGTTCAAAGTTGGAAGGTAAATATGTTCTGCTTTATGTGGGAAGAATGGAAGAACGAAGAAATCCTCTGTTTTTGATAGAAATTATGAAAAACTTTTCTGACGACTATGTGTTATTGTTGGTGGGAGAGGGTTCTTTGGATCAGAAAGTAAGAACAACCATTAAAGAAAATCATCTTAGTAATGTGTTGTACTTGGGTAAGAGAAATCAAAATGAATTGCCATTTTTATATTCTATGTCAAACATATTTCTTTTAGCGTCTAATTACGAGATATTCGGAATGGTAATAATGGAGTCAATGTATTTTGGAACTCCTGTCTTATCTACGAGAACAGCAGGATCTGAAATGCTTATAAATGGTGATAATGGTGCAATTATTGAAGATTTGAATGTTGAGTCGTGGAGAAATAAGATTAAAGAATTATGTGGGGATAGGGGAAAAATGAAGAAGATGAGAGAATATTGTCAGATGTACATTCGAGAACATTTTGTTTGGAGTAAGGCTGTAGATAACTTTGAAGATCTTTATAAGTAGATAAACTCAATGAAAATCTTATTAGCAAACAAATTCTATTACCGACGAGGTGGTGACTGTATCTATATGCTCAATTTAGAGCAGTTATTGAAAGCGCATGGACATGAAGTGGCGGTGTTTGCCATGGACTATCCAGAGAATTTAGATACACCATGGAAGAAATATTTCCCTAAGAATATGAGTAAACATATGGCCTTGACGAGACCGTTTGGCTCACTTGAGGTTCGGAATAAGTTTAATAAACTCTTAGACGATTTCAAACCTGATGTGGTTCATTTAAATAATATTCATACTCAATTGTCTCCTATAATTGCAGAATTGGCACATAAAAAAAGAGTTCGAGTAATATGGACTTTGCATGACTACAAATTACTTTGTCCTCGATATGATTGTCTTCAAGATGGAAAAAGTTGTGAACTGTGTTTCTCTGGGAAAAAAACAAATTGCCTCAAATTTAAATGTCTGAAAGATTCTAAATTAGCATCTTTAATTGGATATTTGGAGGCTTTGAAATGGAATCGAGAAGGATTGGAAAGTTACACGGATGTCTTTGTATGTCCGAGCCAGTTCATGGCAGATAAAATGGTTCAAGGTGGTTTTGATAAATTAAAACTACAGACTTTATGTAATTTCATTGATGTGGAGAAATGTGTAAAAGATTCATACGAGAAAGATGATTACTATTGTTTTTTCGGTAGATTGAGTCATGAAAAGGGGGCAAAAACACTCATTGAGGCCGCTAATCAATTGCCCTACAAATTAAAGATTATTGGAGGTGGACCTTTGATGGAAGAACTAATGTCATCGTCTTGTGGTAATATTGAATTTGTTGGATTTAAACAATGGAACGAAATAAAAGAATTTGTTGGACGTGCTCGTTTTTCTGTTATTCCTTCTGAATGGTATGAAAATAATCCGCTTTCCGTTATTGAAGCTTTATGTTTGGGTACGCCAGTGCTGGGTGCCAACAACGGCGGTATACCGGAGTTAACAGAGTATATCTTTGAGAGTGGAAACGCGGAGGATTTGAAAGAGAAGATAGAGCAGATGTGGAATGCTATGTTTGACTACAAGAAGCTAGCATCAAAAAGTATGGCGAGATATGATGCAGAGAGTTATTATCGTCAAATTATGGAAGTTTATAAAGGACAATAGGATATTATGGCAGAAGAGAAACTAAATGGCACAGTTATCGTAACATATCGATGCAATGCACGATGTACTATGTGTAATAGATATAAGGCACCATCATTACCAGATGAGGAAATTTCTTTAGATACAATAAAGAAATTGCCGAGAATGTATTTTACAAATATTACAGGTGGTGAACCTTTCATTCGTACGGACTTGAAGGAGATTGTGCGTGAACTCTATAATAAGAGCGATCGTATTGTTATCTCTACGAATGGGTTCTTCACTGATCGTATTATTGATTTAGCGAAGGAATTTCCTCAAGTTGGTATTCGTATTTCTATTGAAGGTTTGGAACAGACAAACAATGAGATTCGTGGTTTGAACAATGGTTTTCAACGTGGTTATACTACTTTGAAGAAATTGCGAGAAATGGGCATGAAGGATGTCGGATTCGGTATGACTGTGCAAGACAGAAATGCGCCCGATTTAGTTCCTTTATATCAGTTGAGCAATGAGATGGGTATGGAGTTTGCCACGGCGACTCTTCACAACTCATTCTATTTTGTTGAGGCGAAGAACATTATTCACGACCGTCCGATGGTGGCAAAAAACTTTGAAAACCTTGTAAATGAGTTGTTGAAATCAAATTCACCGAAGAAATGGTTTCGTGCTTATTTCAACCATGGTTTGATCAACTATATCTATGGTCAGCCACGTTTGCTGCCTTGCGATATGAGTTTTGACACATTCTTCATTGACCCATACGGAGATGTAATGCCTTGTAATGGTACAAAAGAGAAGGAAGTTATGGGTAACCTTAATCGTCAAAGTTGGAACGAACTTTGGAATAGTCCTGGGGCTGAAACTGTGAGGAAAAAAGTCCGCCATTGTGATAGAGCATGTTGGATGATAGGTTCTGTATCTCCTGCAATGCATAAATACATAAAAACACCAGCTTTGTGGGTCTTGAAACATAAATTGAAATCTCTTTTGGGTGTGAAATACTCAATGTATGAGAATCAGATTTGTTGCGACTACAGGGATGGAGAGGTTACAAAGGAGCAGTTAGATAAATGCTCTACATGCGATGTGAATGCGGTGATTAACAATGGCTTATCTTCAGATTCTAAGGAGGCTCTAAAAGGGAAAAGAGGCGAAGATATTGTCAACGCTGATGTCGTAAATCAGGGATACGAGACCACGACGGCAGAAACAGATAGAAATATTGAAATAAGTTGATTATTAAGTAGTTGATTTTCTCTATATTGTTATGAAGATAGCAGTAACAGGCACAAGAGGAATCCCCAATATCATGGGGGGAGTTGAAACCCATTGCGAGGAGTTGTTCCCACGTATTGCGAAGTTGGGTTTTGATGTTTGTGTAATGTGTAGGTCAGACTATGTAGTAAATGAACAGACTGAATGGAATGGTGTGAGTTTAATGTCTATTGACTCTCCTAAAAATAAATCTTTGGAGGCTATTGTCCACACTTTTCGTGCTGTGAATGCCGCAAAAAGATGGGGTGCTGACGTAGTACACATTCATGCTGTAGGTCCAGCTTTGGTTGCTCCGTACGCTAAATTGTTGGGGATGAAGGTTGTCTTTACTCATCATGGTCCTGACTATGATCGAGACAAGTGGGGAGGAATGGCAAAATTTATGCTGAAACTAGGTGAACGGATGGGCTGCAAATTTGCCGATCATGTTATTGTTATCTCCGATGTCATAAAAGAACTTATTGCTCAAAAATACAATAGAACAGAGCGTGTACATTTGATTTATAATGGTGCACCCACACCTGAATTTTGTGAATACCCAGAATATTTTCAAAATTTAGGAATTGAGAAAGAAAAATATATTTTGGGAATGTGCCGATTTGTCCCAGAAAAGAACCTCCATCATTTGATAGAAGCTTGCTCTCTGATAGACATGAAGGGATATAAACTTGTTCTCGCTGGCGATGCCGATTTTGAAGATTCCTATTCAAAAAGTTTAAAGGAAATGGCAAAAAAGAATGGTGTGGTTTTGACAGGCTTTATAAAGGGTCAAAAACTTCATTCTTTATTAGCAAATTGTGCTTGTTATTGTTTGCCGTCTTCTCACGAAGGTCTCCCTATTGCTATGTTAGAGGCGATGAGTTATGGCGTTAGAATTGTTGCTAGTGATATTCCTGCAAATTTGGAAGTTGGTCTTAATAAAGATGATTATTTCCATTGTGGTGAAGTGAATGAACTTTCTGAAAAAATAAAAATGATTATAAACAATCCTATTAAACATATTGAGTATGATATGGGTAAATATGATTGGAATAAAATTGCAGTTCAGGTAGTGAATGTTTACTGTAGATGTAAATAACATATCTCTATGTATGTTTCATTATGTACGTTTGTAAAGGAAAGCGCTTATTTGCATAGATAAGCGTGCTTGAACTCATTGACTGTCAAATATTTCCATAAATCGTAAAAAAATGCGAAATTTTCGCCCAAAACATTTGGCTCGTAACCAGAAACGCTCTATCTTTGCACTCGCTTTCAAAAA
>CAVKBM010000123.1:0-4688 GCA_963654355.1 Bacteroidaceae bacterium
CCAATCTACTACATAAACCGACTTTTTACATTCTAACGCATAGACTATATTCTTAGCCACTTGCGTAGCTTGCAACTGCATAGGGTAATTGTCCGTCAATAAATCAGTTGATACAAACCCTGGACGAATATCGGTAAAATAAATATTTAAATTCCTCATATTCGACAATTGTTGCAAACACTCTAAATATTGGCTTTGATATCTTTTCGTAGAGGAATAAGCAGGTGCCGCACCCAAACCCATCGTTCCTGCAATCGAACTGATGGCTGCAATATGTCCATACAACTCTGGATGTTCTGAGAAATAATGGAACATAAATGTTATCATTCGGGTATAACCAACGACATTGGTCTCTGTTATTCGTAGCTCTTTATCCTCTTCTAAATCAGGATTTTGATAGCCAATACCAGATGAATGGAAATAAAGATTTACTCCACCCAATTCGTCAATCATTTCTTGCAGAATAGAGGTCGCCCCCTCATGTGTTATATCAATTTTTCGGAAACTTTTCACTTGAGGCAACTCCTTAGCAATTTCAACCAAACAATTCTCTCGCCGACCAGCCAATCCAAGAATCCAACCCTTTGTCGCCAAAACCCGTGCTACCTCTAAGCCAATGCCCGAAGTAGCACCGATTATAATCGCTGTTTTCTTAATCATTTTCACTTATCTATATTTTCAATCATTGAAACGAGCAACACTAACGGTGCGTTCCAATTGATTGCCACCTCATTCGTGGAATAACTGCATGTTTCATCTAAGTAACAACGCGCTGGAGCAGAAGACGGGTAATTTTGTTTACCACAATCTGCCATTTCACTATCATTGGGACCACCTGCTAAATACCCAGGAATCGGTTCATCAATACCATCCGCCATACAACGACGATCATGCAAACGCATTGGATACTTATTTCCAAAACCTGTTATGAATGAATATTCCGTTGGATTTGCACCTAATAAATAATCGAAATTAGCAAGCATTGCTTTCATGAATTCATCATCCTTATATAACTTGTATGCCAATCCTAAGATCGCACCATTGGAGGCAACATCGCCATTTCCTCCCCAAATAAATTTTTTTAAAGCCACCCTACCTGGAGAAAATCTGAAACTATTGTAAAGAGAGACTGCAACACCCCTAAACTTGGCATCAATTTTATCTACATCCACATAGTTAGGCAATTCATCTTTATGAATCATCAATGAAATTAGCCCTAAAGTATTGACATTTCCCCACGTTGGAGTATCAAATTTTTGAAAAAAATCCATTTTTTCAAAATATTTCTTTTTTCCCGTAGTAATGAACATCTCCGTAGCAGCCCAAAACAATTCATCTTCCACAAAGCCATCTTCATAACCTCCAGTAGAGACATCTGTAGGATTATTGAAATAAACAGCGGGATTTTTCATCGCCCAATTCCAAGCTTTTTCCGCAGCTTTCAACGCCTTCAACGCATATTCTGGATTTTCTTCTTTGAAGACTCTTGCGCCCATTGCCATCTCAGCTACAAAATCTAAAGTAGCCGCCGTTGACTTTGCCATCATATACCTGTCTGAATCATCAAATTCCGGCATTATATATTCGCAAAACTGTAACGTCGTCAATTTGTGATAGACTCCACCATCGTTAGGATCTTGCATCGTGAATAGCCAATCATACTCCCACTTCAGCTCTTCTAAAAAATCACACGACAGACTCTTCTCCTTTCGTGGAATATTAAGTGAAAGAGTCTTATAGAATTCTGGATATAACTGGTATGACGTAATTAACTGATGAATCGTGATTCCCACATTCACAACATATTTTCCGAAGTCTCCAGCATCATACCAACCGCCAGGAGACGAAAGAGTTGTCATCGCACGCCGTTGCTCCGAAGCCGCCGACGGATGGATATACACCAATGTGTCTGGATGTCCCGATTTCCTTGAAAAATCCGTTCCATTAAACACAGAATAAGGCTTTTCAATCGGTGTCGATGCTCTCCAATAATAGAACGCACGCATTACCGCCTTCATCAAGTCTGAATAAAGACTATCTCTATCTCCGATTACGAAAGGATACGATTTCTCATCGTTTACTTCCAAATAATACGTTCCTTCTTGATTGAAGTCCGAAAAATCCGCAGATTGAATTGTTTCTCGGGAATAAGTCCAAAAAGTGCCTTTACTCAAATTTCCTTTATAGACAATCTCGTTACTCTTAGCATCCTTCAATTCAAAGAATGGTGCATCAAGATTAGCTACCGTCGCCACCTTCGGCATTCCAACGGCATACCCTACTTGATTCACTCGTACAAACGACTGCGCAAAAGCAATCTGCACGACAAACAACATAAAAACCAAAAAATCAAATCGTTTCATAGACATTTATCTTTAAGGAATATACATTATCATGTCTCTTTCTTTTCCTGTTCGGTTTTTCTATCAGACTCCTCTTTCTGTTTTTTCAAATCTGCCAACAATGCAATCTCCTCTTCTGCAAAAGACTTCATTTCTTCGTCCTCACTATCTCTCAGTTCTGTAAGCAGTTTCTCCGCATCATTCCAAAGCGACGGTTTACAAACCATCAATCGCACTTTACTTCTATAAAGGAAATCGCGATAATCATATAATCTTTCATTAACATCTTCATCACCATCTTCTTCATCATCGTTAGGCAACCTGTCAAGAACCAACTCTAACTGTCGATCTATAGTTGACATCGCACGCCAATCATCTGTCATCAATAAACAATTGATATACTCACATGAGCCATTGATAGATCCCATTACATAGGAAAACTCTAAATAGTACAAAGCCTTTGAATAGATTTTCAATGACGCATACGCATAACCCAACTTGAAATAGACTTCCATCGCCACATTCAACTGTCTCTCTCCAAACTCGTCTATATGAGATCTCCACACTTCCGTAACACATTCTAAGTGTTTGATAGCTTGTAAATAACTGCCATTATGGAAATACTTCAAGCCCCAATAGATATCACTGGAGACACCCCAACCCATGAAATCAATCAAGGAACGTTGCTCACTCGTCAGCTCTTCTGCTTTCCCTGCATTAATCTTATCATTCGCATCTTCAATCATATAACGGGCTTCAGCAGAATTGTTTGACTCTGATTTATCTACAACATAAATCGTTTCGTAGCCCATCGTTGACTCACTTTCACGATATTTTTTCTCTATAGCCGTTGGGGCACTCACAATCAGCTTATAATAGTCGGACACCTTCGATTCTGACTGCCATACGAAATATGCGGAATGGACAGAACCATCAGTTTGCGCGATGCTTATCAAATAGTCGCTCCCCTTTTTTTGTTCATTTTTCGTTCTCTCCTCTTTTCTATTCTGACGAAGATAGTCCGCTATATCAAACGTCCCATACTCTTCCTTCTTCAGACTCAAAATAGATTGATGAACCCGTGTCAACGAAAACGCTTCAATAGAAGACTCTTCAATAACATAATTTGGAATAGAAAAGACATCCCGAGGTGTCAATTTAAAATGACGGAATCTTCCATCGCCAAACTCCCTTTGCTCACCAACCATCATCTCATGCTCCAATATAAGGTAAGCAGTTCGGCGAGAACGTTCCGAGTCTTCAAATATATCTCTTTTTTTATTTTTATCAAATACTTCCTCTAAGCTCTGATACTTTTCAGAAAAAACTCGACGATACTCAAACATAAAAGACAACAACTCCGTAAAGGTTTGCTTGTCCTTATCCTCCGTTCCAATGAAATAAATCGGACAAACCACATCAGCGGTATACTTATTCTCCTTTTCGTCGTAGGAAAATGAAGCATTGGCTTCTGGTGATAAATCACGATTCATATCATTTATCATGTAGGATACGACTTGATAGTAATCGTTGCCCACAGATAGGATATTAGGCATAAGAATCCTCGCATTGTAATTGTTCGTCTTAGGAGCTACAGCGACAAAAATCTCTCCTTGATACAGAAATCGATATGCGGTGACATCGTCATTATCGCCAACTTGCTCGTATTCAATATTCAATTTTTTAAAGAGACCAATAAACACCTTGCTAACCGACACGACTTTTGCACCAAATTCACCTTTAAACAACTCTGATATTTTGTCTATCATACTCGTTATCTTCGATTCTTCTAATTAGTCTAATTTCAATACTTCCAAGAAAGCTTTCTGAGGAACGGAAACAGTACCAATCTGCTTCATTCTCTTCTTTCCACGTTTTTGCTTTTCCAACAATTTTCGTTTACGAGAAATATCACCTCCATAACATTTTGCCGTCACATCTTTTCTCACAGCCTTGATTGTCTCTCGGGCAATAATTTTAGATCCAACCGCTGCTTGAATAGCCACGTCGAATTGCTGCCTTGGAATCAATTCCTTCAGCTTCTCACACATTCGTTTTCCAAGGGTATAGGCATTGTCAAAATGCGTCAAAGTAGACAAGGCATCAACAGCCTCACCGTTCAACAACACATCTAATTTCACCAACTTAGACTCTCTCATTCCATTAGGATGATAATCAAACGAGGCGTATCCCTTCGAAATACTCTTCAATTTATCATAGAAATCAAAGACGATCTCACCTAACGGCATATCATAAATCAGTTCCACTCTATTACCAGAAACATAGTCTTGACGCACCAATTCACCACGTTTGCCTAAACATAGCTGCATAATCGCACCTATATAC
>CAVKBM010000124.1:0-4607 GCA_963654355.1 Bacteroidaceae bacterium
AATGCGGAATGGGATCTCAAAATAACACTTTATTACATCAGAAAATAAATGTCCTATTTGTTAGAACTTAGGAGCATACTTCTTGAGAATTGCCATGATGAGCATGTTTAAGCAAACCATCGTTTATCAGTTTTATTGTTAGACTTCTTTTTTATGTTGCAAAGATATGTTCAAAAACATAATTGTGCAAGCATTTTTGAAAGAAAATCTATTGTATGACGAAAAAAATGCTGAAAAACACATTTTGCGGGCAGATAATATTAAAAGAAATAAAAAAAGTCCCCCCTATGATGTAGAGAGAACTTTGAGACCAAATTAGAATATTACGAAAACGTGCTTATACCAATTACTTAGCAATTGTATACTGTCGAGATGAGAAACGATGAGTTCCATCCTCTGAAATCATTATGAAACTGACCGTTGATTGATCTTTAACAGCATCTGCAGACAAATTTATAGAGAAACCAACATTAGCGACTTTGCTCATACCTAAAACCGCACGAACATCGGCACGTTCAGAGAGAAGCAAGAAAGGATAAACCTTATCACCAACAACTGCGTATATTTTTGAAACAGGTTCAAGGTTATCTATATCCAAAGCCCAACCTGCGATTGATATTCCTCCATTCGAATTCATTTTGATAGCCTTACCATCGTAACTTTCATTACCGTCTGTATCAATACAGAATCCTGCATACCAATCTGAACGTATTGTTTTCTTCACTGGCAAAGCAAACAATTTTGCAACCTCCCTCTGTGAAATTCCATTCTTAGAAGACACGGTAAAAGACACCGGCAAACTACTATAAGACAAATCTGCTCCAACAAAAACTAATTCAAAAGTAGAAATATTTTTAAGAACACCCCCAGGAATGGTAAGAGAAAAACCGAGCATAGCATTAGACGTACCGTAAAGAGCTTGAACATCAGGACGCTCAACATTGATGCTTCCTCTGAATACATTCTCACCAACAACAGCATAAACAGCTGAGTAGGAATCCTTTTTTTCTGCATCCAAAGCCCAACCGCTCAAAGTCACATCAACCCCCTCATCCACATAAATTGAACGAAAATCGTTGATAGTAGAACCATTTCCATTCACTGCATCTACTTTGAAAGTAGCCTCCGCCACGGATGGAAGTCTCAATAGACTACAAATCTCAGCACAAGAAATATTCGTTTCTTCTGAATTTGAAGACTCACTACCATTCGTTGTACAAGACGCAAACAACAAACAAAGGGAAAGTCCACCAATTAAAAATTTATTTCTATTCATATTTCAATATTTTCTTTCTCGCAAAGATAACACACTCTTGTTTTTTTAATAACTTTTTCAGAAATTTGTGAAACATTTTTGAGAAGTTTTTAGTTGAAATTTTATTCTTATAACTATAAATTAAAAGACAATGGCAAAAAGTGCATTGCAAGTTGCAAGAGCTGCATACCAACCTAAGTTGCCTAAAGCATTCAAGGGTGGCGTGGAACTCAAAGAAGGTAAAGCAACCGTGTCTGTTGCAAACCAGGACGAAATCAAAAAGTTGTTTCCTAACACCTACGGTCTTCCAATCGTAACTTTCGAGGCTTCAGACAAGAAATTGGCAGCACCTTCATTCAATGTTGGTGTTATCCTTTCAGGTGGTCAGGCTCCTGGTGGACACAATGTTATCTCTGGTCTTTTTGATGGTTTGAAAGCTCTCAACAAAGACGCTAAATTGTATGGTTTCTTAGGTGGTCCTAGTGGATTGATTGATCACAAATACATCGACTTGACCGCCGACATCATTGACGAATATCGTAATACAGGAGGATTTGACATCATTGGTTCTGGTCGTACAAAACTTGAGGAAGAATCTCAGTTTGACAGCGGTATCGAAATCTGCAACAAATTAGGTATCAAGGCGCTCGTTATCATCGGTGGTGACGATTCAAACACTAACGCATGTGTTTTGGCTGAATACTACTTGCAGAAGAAGACTGGCATCCAAGTAATCGGTTGCCCTAAGACTATTGATGGAGACCTGAAGAACGATCAGATCGAGACTTCATTCGGATTCGACACTGCATGTAAGGTTTACTCTGAGGTTATCGGTAACATCATGCGTGATGCTAACTCAGCAAAGAAATATTGGCACTTCATCAAATTGATGGGTCGTTCAGCATCTCATATCGCCTTGGAGTGTGGCTTGCAGACTCAACCAAACATTTGTATCGTATCAGAAGAGGTAGAGGCTAAGAAGATGACTTTGGCCAACATCGTCGACAACATCGCAGAAACGGTTGCCGCACGTGCCGCTAATGGTAACAACTTTGGTGTCGTTCTGATTCCTGAAGGGTTGATCGAGTTCATTCCTGAAATGAAAGTGTTGATTAAGGAGTTGAACGACCTCTTGGCAGCTGAGTCTGACGTTAAGAAGGCAGTTGCTAAGTTGTCTGCTAACAGCAAGGCAGTTTACGAGAGCCTTCCAGAGGCAATCGCAAAGCAGTTGACTTTGGAGCGTGACCCTCACGGAAACGTACAAGTTTCTTTGATTGAGACTGAGAAATTGCTCATCGAGATGGTACGCACTAAGTTGGCTAAGATGAAGGCAGAGGGCAAGTACGTTGGTAAGTTCTCAGGACTCGGACATTTCTTCGGATACGAAGGACGTTGCGCTGCTCCTTCAAACTTCGATGCAGACTACTGCTACTCATTAGGTTACAACGCAGCTAATTTGATTGCATCAGGGAAGACGGGTTACATGTCATTGATTAAGAACACGACAAAGCCATCTGATCAATGGATCGCAGCAGGTGTTCCTATCACAATGATGATGAACATGGAGCAACGTAATGGAAAGCAAAAGCCAGTTATCCGCAAGGCATTGGTTGAGTTGGATGGTGCGCCATTCAAGAAATTGGCTGATAACCGAGCTACTTGGGCAATCGAGACTTCATACATCTACCCAGGACCAATCCAATATTGGGGACCATCAGAAGTTTGCGACCAGCCAACCAAGACTTTGGCTTTGGAGCAAAATGCAAAGTAAATAACGAGTAATCGTTGAGATAGGGCGGCTCTCTGAGGAGGGTCGCCTTTTTTGCGAGATAATCTTATTGCACAAACCGCCAATAAATTATCTTTTATCCTCAAATTTCCACCTTAACTGACAATATAATGTCTATTTCATTCTTAAAAGATACACTTTGCCGTGTGAATACGAACAAGAGCATAATAGGAATGTCTAACTCTGAAATCATTCTCATACTATAAAAATACAAGTAACAGATTTGTACCTGAAGTAACTAAGACATGGAATAGTTTAGTTAGTTTTGATGGAAACAACTTTATTGAACTGATTGTCGGTTTTGTCACTAAAATAATAGTGTTACTGACGTTAGTGATACTCATACCTATCGGAATGATAGAGAGCATTCACAATTCATTCTACAATTTTCAAAAAAGTGCGTTTGATAGGTTAAATGCGAAAAGCGACAGGTAGAGAGCAGTGTTTACTAAAAACATTTACTACATAGAGGGTAAATGTAAATGATGATGTGAAGATAAATATCATACAAAAAGGAAGGCATCCACACTACCTTCCTTTTTCTTTCCACACTATCGAATCATTCTTGCACCGCTGTCGTGTCCTTCTTCGAATCTCTCACCATAAATATATAAGAGCGACCAGAAAGGTAAAATTGAGTATAGACTAAGAAACCTGCTCCTAAGAGCGAAAGAATTCCTGCGACTGTTGCAAATTTTGCAACAAGAAACCAAATAACTATCGTAACTAACACATTAACGAGAATTGCTTTCACCCACGACATTTTTGCGCCACAAGCTTTGCTTAATTTGATGTACATTCTAAACAGAAAAACTATAAATATAATCTTTGCGACAACAGACACTACACCTGAAATCGCCAATGCTGTCATATAGCCCTCATAAAAATCGCCAATCTCTGAAGTATAACTGCTGTTAGTCAATGCAGCCCCCATGTACAAGCAAGTAGCTGAAGAAAAAAGTTTGTCAATGTATGCACACACACCCTCCGCATAACCACCTATAGCCATCGCAATAGAGGCTACCATCGCATGCTTTCTAACAATCTCACACAAAGGCATCTCCTCTGTAGAAAATACACTTCGATACAGTTTGTTCGCAAGAAATCCTGACCCAATCATCTTTTTGTTTTTTTATGTTCAATTATTCTTTTCCGTGATACTATTATCACAAAAATAAAATTACCATTTGTTAGTTGAACGAAAAAAAATGATGGAATGAAAACTACAATAAAACAGAATGAATGCTACAGTTTTGACATATATTACAAAATAATGACAAAAGCATATAGTTAATTTTTTAAATGAATAGACAAATTAACAAATGAAAATTTAAGCAAAAATAATTCAATAAAATTTGATAGTTTTTTTTTTTGACTATATTTGCGGAGATTAAACTTATTAAATAATTAAGCTAAATGAAAAAATTAAAAATCACAAGATTTTTGCTATATGTAGTGCTTGCTACTATGGCAATGTTCCAAGCGTCATGTAGCAAAGATGACGAAGATGACACAAAGGAAACAGAACAAAATCAAAGTACACAAGTGAGTGAGATTGTTGGG
>CAVKBM010000125.1:0-4581 GCA_963654355.1 Bacteroidaceae bacterium
CAATGCCACTGATCAGACTGGCAAGGGATAGTTTCTTGAATTCTAATTCCTTTGTTAGGATAATATTTTGAACGATGGATAAGGCACTGAAGATGATGCTGACAAACAGGAATCTTGATAAATTTATTAGCTCATGCATTCCATAATATTGTGCGATTAAGTCTGCGCAAAAAAAGAGTATTATATAGAAAACCAATGCTAATCCGACATGGAATATCAGGATGGCGACATATTCTTCGTCTGTGTTATTAGGACGTCTGACCATGGCCGAGGTGAATCCGCTTTCTATGAAGATACTTGAAAGTGCGGTGAAAATCGCCAATGCACCAATCAGTCCGAAATCATTTGGCGATAGCAGTCGTAATGTAATCAATCCGATGATGAACGCTATGACTTGAAATCCGACTTTGTCAATGGCATTCCAAAGAAGTGATAAAATAGTATCGTGTTTTAAGTTTTTGGAAGTGTTTCCTCCGCAACCGCAATCTTTCAAATTACTCTTCTTTTCTTCAACGTCCATTTTTAGTAGCTTTTGAAATGTAAACAACAGCGTAGAACAATTCTGTGCGAAGGTATGAAAAAAGAATGTTTTTTAGAGGTCCTTTTTAGTTTATTAAGTTTAAATGGAAAAATTTCTTAATTTTTCATAACTTAGTTCAAAATTATTTAAATCTATTTATCATGAAACATTTATCCAAAATTTTTATTGTCGCATCTTTATTGTTTGCGAATATGACGATTACGGCGCGACCGTATATGGGTGATACTCACCAAGTTAAACAACCTAATGGCGATTTCGTTAGTGTTAAGCTCTATGGTGATGAATTTTATATGGATGCGGAGAGTGTTGATGGCTATACGGTTGTTGTAGATGATTCTTCAAAATATGTATGCTATGCTTCAATCTCTTCGGATGGAAAGGAATACACGTCTACAGGAATTGTCTATGATGGAAAGGAGATTTCTTCTGTTCTGAAGCAAGTTTTGAAACCACATGTGAGAATCTCTGATGAGAGTGCTTTGGCAAAGAGAAATGATATGAAAAATCGTCATTCTGTCCCGAAACAAGCAACTTCTTTGCGTAGCGCGACGGCTCTTCCAGACACTGTTTATGGTGTTTGTGTTCTTATAGATTTCCCTGATGTTAAGTCGGATGTATCAAGAGATCAATTTGTTACTTTTCTTAACTCAGATAACGAAGCACTTTTCGGCAATTCAATGTCCGTGAAGAAGTATTTTCAATGGATATCGGGTGGCAAGCTTACTTATATCAACTATGTTCCTCAAAATTTCTACACTGCAGAGAATAATTTCTCATATTATTCTCCAAGTACGGCAACGGATTATACAACGGACCTCTTCTACCCTGTAATAGAAAAGGCTTTGAAATCTTATACAAAAGAGAAAGATGGTTTTGACGTGACTGATTTGTCCACAAAAGACGGCGCAATTCGTGCTATCAATATCTATTACGCTGGAACGTGTACAAATAATTGGGCTACTGGGCTATGGCCTCATCAAAGCGGTTATCAGTTTGATCTAACTGAATTTGGATTCTATCGTTGGGTTTATCATTCATACCAGATGTCAGATATAGGGAGAGAACTTAAATTAGGTACTATCGTTCATGAAAATGGGCATCTTATTTGTGGTTGGCCAGACTTTTATACTTATGATGGTCATTCTGATAATAATGCAAGTGTATATAACATTGGAGATGCTTTTTCTATATTTTCGGAAAAGAGTCCTGCTTATCCAAACCCATGGGCACTTGATCAAATGGGCTGGCTCTCAAACAAGATAGACATAACGGATTATGATAATGGTAAGCTTGTTACATTGACAGAAGGTGTCGGCAATGTTGCGGTTTATCGTGGTGGTAATAATTCAAGCAAAGAGAAATATTATTTGGAAATTCGAGACGGCTATCAGACTGACTATTGGAATAGAACAGACGAACACGGAATTTTTATATGGCACAGCAATGATGCTGGAGACAACACTACGGAAGGAAAGGCTGAATTACTCGATTGTAAACCAGCAACGACAAGTAATCCGTTCTGGTCAAAAAATAATGGTCCAGAGGTGTTTTGCGATTCGCTTATACCATACGCAACTTGGGTGAATGGCAGTGCATCTGGTGCTTATCTATGGGATTTTAGTGAGCCTGGTGAAACTATGACCTTTAGGTGTGGAAAAATGGCTTCTGATGTGTCTGTTAAGGAGATTGAGGTTGAGTCTTGCTTCTCTATTTACAAAAACGAATACGCTTTTGAGTTGATTGCTAATGAGGTACTTTCGGTTGCTATTCTCAATGTCAATGGCTCTGTAGTAGAGCAGTTCAATGTGGACGGAAATGTTTCTATTGTCTTTGGATCAGATTATAAAAAAGGTGTTTATTTGGTTCGTTTAACTAATGAGAATTTTTCTAAAACAGTTAAGTTGATTAGATAAAATAGAAGATACAATGTTAAAAAGACGCTCTGAAGAACTTTCTCTTCGGAGCGTCATCCTTTTATAAAAACTGAATATTTTCGCTTAGTATATGAGGTGGGTGATTGCCAACGAGACGAGTGTTGACACAAACACGCAGACTAATCCAGGCATCATAAAACTATGGTTCAGCAGATATTTGCCAATTATGGTCGTGCCACTTCTGTCAAAGTTGACTGTTGCAATATCTGATGGATAGTTTGGAATGAAGAAATAGCCATAGACGCTAGGAAGAACACCTAAGAGAGTAACGCCAGAGATGCCAAGAGAGTAGGCGAGTGGAAGCATCGCCACAACAACGGCTCCTTGGGAGTTGATCAATACAGACACTGCAAAAAATACAAAGGCGATACTCCAAGGGTACTGCTTGACAATGTCATTCAATGCGCTTTGCATTTCGTTCAGATGATTAGCAAAGAAAGTGTCTGCCAGCCAAGCGATTCCGTAGATGGCAACAACAGCCACCATGCCACTTTGCCATACTGCTCCTGAAACAGCTTTTTTAGGATTTGCTTTGCAGAAGATAATGATAAGGGCAGCTGCAGTGATCATAACAATTTGAATTACAATATTCATCTTGAGCGATACTTGCGTTGTCTTTGTAAATTCAATTCTCAGATATGCTAATGTAAGAGATAATTTTGAAAGCCCAAATACAAATGCCTAAAATTTACAACACACCCTTAGAGGATGGTAACTCAAATTTATAGATGTCTCTCTTGATAGCCATTTTGATGGCACGAGCCAACGCTTTGAAGATTCCCTCAATTTTGTGGTGTTCGTTTGTTCCTTCTGCCTTGATGTTGAGATTCATTTTGGCTGAGTCGCTCAATGATTTGAAGAAATGGAGGAACATTTCTGTTGGCATATCGCCGACAAATTCGCGGTGGAAGTCTGCCTCCCAAACCAACCATGGGCGTCCTCCAAAGTCTAATGCAACGGAGCATAGGCAGTCGTCCATGGGTAAACAATATCCATATCTTTCTATTCCGCGCTTGTCTCCCAATGCTTGACACAATGCTTCTCCTAACGTGATTGCAGTGTCCTCAATGGTATGATGTTCGTCGACATTCAAGTCTCCATCTACTTTTACCGTAAGATCGCAACCAGAGTGTTTCCCAATCTGTTCTAACATGTGGTTGAAGAAACATAATCCAGTGGCAATTTTGGTTTGTCCTGTTCCATCAAGATTCAATTGCACATAGATGTCCGTCTCCTTCGTCTTTCTATGAACGGAGGCAACTCGCTCACCTGCAAATAGATACGTTGCGATTTGCTCCCACGAGGTAACTACTTTCGTTTCTACTCCTTCTATCTTTTCTTCTGCCAGCATTTCCTTTCCTTTTTCTTCTGAAGGAGCAATAAAAATAGCTTTTGCACCTAAATTGGCAGCTAATTTCACATCTGTCGGACGGTCTCCAATCACATAGCTGTTTGCCAAATCGTACGAACCATCCATATATTCGGTGAGCATGGCAGTTCCTGGTTTGCGTGTTGGTAGGTTGTCTTCGGGAAAAGATTTGTCGATAAAGATTTTGTCGAAGGTAACCCCTTCCCCTTCAAAAATTTCCAACATTTTGTTTTGTACAGTGTCAAAATTCTTTTGAGGGTACACGTCGGTGCCTAAACCATCTTGATTGGTAACCATCACTAACTCATAGTGAGGAAGTTTTTCTTTTATAAAGTGAAGATTGCGTAGAACACCTGGCAGAAAACTCATCTGTTCCAATGTGTCGACTTGGTAGGTGATTGGGGGCTCAACGATTAACGTGCCATCGCGATCTGTAAAAAGAACTCTTTTCATGTTTTCTCTCTTCAGTTATATTTTTTTCTTGAAAGCAAAAATAACAAAGAGGAGACAAACTTCAAATGAAGAATAGCAGTTTGTAAGAAAAATGTAAGTTCATCTTCTGAAATTTGTGCAAATCGCTACAAACAAATAGTTTCTAAACGGCTTTTCGCAATAAAATGTCAGTGTTTTTTAATCTTTCAATGTTAAACTTTCAAAAAAATTGCCTTAAATTTGTAGTGTGTTGAAAAGTTTTTTTGTGATAAATTCGTGTAAAAATAACAAATCTTTAATGTATG
>CAVKBM010000126.1:0-4569 GCA_963654355.1 Bacteroidaceae bacterium
ACTCTGGTCAGATCAAGACTGGTTCTATGAGCCGCACCGACCGTATGGCTAAGTACAACCAATTAATCCGTATCGAGGAAGAGTTGGGTGCTACCGCTAAATACGGATACACTAAATTGAAATAATATTCTCTTAGAATTTTTCAATAACTTAAGGGTTGAGTATAAACTCAACCCTTATCTTTTATTAGTTATTCCTTATCTTTGGAAACCATTAGTTTCTATCGCCACGCCACTACTTCAACGAAAATCTTGCCAGAACAGGATTATGATCACTATTTTGAAAGGCTAAATCAACGCCCTCGCACTCTAAGCATGCCACATTTGGCGATGTAATGAAGAAATCTAACAACGACACCTTGGTTTTTCCTTTCTCATACGGAACATTCGCCCTCCTATTTGTCGGAACGGAATTGTCATACACAAAGTTCCAATCCGATGGGAAAAGAGTGTCGGGTATTATGATAAACTCATCAAAATCAAAAAGTTCACCTTCAAACTTTGGATTCAAACCTACTGGACATTGATTGAAATCTCCGCCCGCAATCACATAGTTTCCTTTCCTATACTCATCTTCCATATAATCCCTTAACATACATAATTCTGGAATTCTTAGTTTTCCATCTTTATCAAAAGCAGAATTATGCGTGTTTATCAAAACCAATTCTTTTCCTTTTTCTGTTGGATATCTCGTCTCTAAGAAGCAACGATCCAACATAAAGATTCGCAACGGCCACGAAAAATTAAAAGGATAAGCATGCCGTGTCGTCTCTACCGATTCATATTTGCCTAAAGTTACCAATCCTGCTTCAACGCCTCCCATTGGCTCTTTGATAGGTAGTGGCACATAAGCGACCTTGTAATTCATAGCAAACGACGCATACAAATTCGGGAAAGCGTTTCGATAATATTGATATTCGTCAATATGATAACTTCGTTTAGCACGCTGATCTACCTCTTGCAAGAAATTGAAATCTGCATTGATAGTGCCTATCAATGTGGTTATTTTTGACAAATTATCTTCTACTTTTTCCTTCGTCGGACGAACTTGCACCCCACCATCATAGAAAAAATCCATTTCACGATTCAACCCTGCATAACCAGTATTCCAGGTGAAGACAGTGAACGTGTCTGCCACAACTTGACAAGTGTTACTTTTTGAAATTTGTTCATACGACTTTGGCTTATAATCCTCAACAGTACAGAACACAAGAAACACTAAAATGAACAACACGAGGAGTAATAACACTCCTCCTATTATATATAAAACATGCTTCATAGGCTTCTATTTAAAGTTATTTCTTTTATGACCACTTCATAAAAGAAAAGAAAGCGTGGCTTCATCTAAGCCACGCTTTTCAAATATATGAAATATATTTTATTTTCTCAACAATTAGTCTTTTTTCTCTTCACGCTGAGGACGTTGCAATAGAGCCTTGTGCGAAAGTTTAAACTTACCTGTCTTAGCGTCGATATCAAGCAACTTAACCTGAATCATATCGCCTTCCTTCATACCAGTGTCCTCCATCTTCTCGATTCTTCTCCATTCAATCTCCGAGATGTGTAGCAGGCCTTCCTTACCTGGCATAAACTCAACGAACGCTCCATAAGGCATGATTGATTTCACCTTTGCATCGTAAACCTCTCCTACTTCTGGAACTGCGACGATACCTTTGATACGAGAAACGGCAGCATCCAAAGATGTCTTGTTCGTAGCGGCAACCTCAACATGACCCTTACCATCTGCCTCTTCAATCGTAACAGTAGCCCCAGACTTCTCTTGGATATCTTGGATAATCTTTCCACCAGGACCGATGATTGCACCGATCATATCCTTTGGAACATCGAATGTTACGATACGCGGAGCATGAGGCTTCAAGTCAGCACGAGGCTCAGCGATAGTCTCAGTAATCTTGCTCAGAATGTGAAGACGGCCTTCCTTGGCCTGATTCAAAGCCTTTTCAAGGATTTCGTATGATAAACCATCTACCTTAATATCCATCTGAGTGGCAGTAATTCCATCTTTCGTTCCTGTTACTTTAAAGTCCATATCACCTAAATGATCCTCATCACCCAAAATATCAGAAAGAACAGAATACTTTACATTACCCTTATCTGTAATCAATCCCATTGCAATACCAGAAACAGGTTTTTTGATTTTAACACCCGCATCCATCAAAGCCAACGTTCCTGCACATACAGTTGCCATTGAAGAAGAACCGTTAGACTCCATAATGTCAGACACAACACGTACACAATATGGATAATCTGCTGGAATCATTCTCTTCAACGCACGCCATGCCAAGTGTCCGTGTCCAATTTCACGACGACCAACACCTCTCTGTGCTTTTGCCTCTCCTGTTGAGAATGGAGGGAAGTTATAGTGAAGCAAGAAACGCTCTTTTGCGTGAGTTAACACATCGTCAACCAACTTCTCGTCATTCTTTGTACCCAAAGTACATGTTGTAAGAGACTGTGTTTCACCACGGGTGAAAATTGCAGAGCCGTGAGGACCTGGCAAATAACCGACTTCACACCAAATAGGACGAATTTCAGTCGTCTTACGTCCATCCAGACGCTTACCCTCGTCCAAGATAGAACGACGCATAGCCTCTTTCTCTACTGCATGGTAATAACGCTCAATCATACCAGCCTTAGCCTCCAAATCCTCGTCAGAAAGATTCAAAGAAGCAATATACTCGTCTTTCACGCCTTGGAACTTATTCTCGCGATCGTGCTTATCTGTGTTAGCAGAAGTTGCCAAAGCGTATGCCTTGTCATAGCATTTTGCCCAAACATCCTTCTCCAACTCCTCGTCATTCTCTTCGTGACAATATTCGCGCTTAACTTCTGTCCCAACCTCCTTCATCAACTCTTTCTGAATCAAGCACATTGGTTTGATAGCCTCGTGAGCTGCCTTAAGAGCATTGAGCAAGTCCTGCTCTGACACCTCGTCCATCTCACCTTCAACCATCATTATGTTCTCATAAGTTGCGCCAACCATCAAGTCCATGTCTGCCTTTTCCAATTGCTCAAAGGTAGGGTCAATAACAAACTCACCATTAATACGAGCCACACGAACTTCTGAGATAGGTCCATTAAAAGGGATGTCAGAAACAGCCAACGCAGCAGAAGCGGCAAAGCCTGCCAAAGCATCGGGCTGATCTACCCCATCAGCAGAAATCATGATGACATTCACGAATGTCTCTGCGTGGAAATTATCTGGGAACAACGGACGCAATGCGCGGTCAATCAAACGTGCAGTTAGAATTTCATAATCAGAAGCTTTTCCCTCTCTCTTAGTAAAACCTCCTGGGAAACGTCCAAAAGCACCATATTTCTCTTTGTACTCTACAGTCAATGGCATGAAATCAGTGCCAGGAACAGCATCTTTAGCGCAACATACTGTTGCTAACAACATCGTATTGCCCATGCGAACAACCACCGCGCCATCGGCTTGTTTTGCCAATTTTCCGGTCTCGACAGAAATAGTTCTTCCATCTGGCAATGCAACCGTCTTCGTAATTACATTCATCTTTTTTTCTTTTTTCGTCTAAAATTTCATCTTATAATTCACGCAAATATAACGATAAAAATGCATTTAACAATCTTTCACATTCACTTTTGCTCTGCTAAAACATCATTAAAATACTTTTTCATCTTGCCCCACTCATAATAAGGGGCAACATCACTCTCTATCGGCAAAGTCACATCCCGCTCGTTCAACATCACCCTCACCAAGACATCATCACTTTTCTTCGACCGATAGAAAATCATCTGAACATTGCTTGCCATCGGAATGATTTTATAATCGTTCCATACATATCGCAACGTATCTAAGTTCGTAACTTTTGCATCACACCCACTCAACCCCATCAAAGAAGTCAACGGCATCAGAGCCGTGTCATGACCAAACCGCAAATTGACCTGCACATCACCTTTCCTCATAGTCTCATCTGCCTCCTCTATGATTTTTTTCAGCAAGTCCTTCTCAAAAAAACGACTTTCGTTCTTCGTCATCGGGCAAGGTCCGTACGAGCCATACCACCATGCATTCTGAACTATCCAATTGCCAATCAATTCCTCAGGCAACCATACATCATCAAAATTTATATCCGTCGGGAAACTTGCCAAACTACATTTTAATGTGTAAAAATCACGCATAAAAGCAATCGTATCTATATTCTTCGCAACATACGCACTATCTTTAAACAATTGCTTCACCATTCGCGTCGGATGAACATACTTTGTATGTAATTCGCCAAACTCAGCCTTCCACGTTGAATCTTTCTGTCGTCGCTCAATATCTCGACCCGCATGTTTCGGGGATGCTAAATAGTACATTAACCGTTTGCTTGACTCATTACGAACCACAACACTCGGATTCTCCTCTTTGATTTGCTGACAGAAGGCATCCATACTCATGACACACCGTGTGGAAGTTGATGACTTTGCATCTACCAAAGCTCCCTTTTCAAACACCTCAGGGTAGTTCTTCATCATATTATGAGCGATAGACTTATGTTGAGCAACTCCCATCGGGGTCAAATCACCTGCTCTGTCATAATAC
>CAVKBM010000127.1:0-4417 GCA_963654355.1 Bacteroidaceae bacterium
GTACACCTCTACACCATCACCATTGAAACCATCAGTAACCGCGCCTGCGATGATCAGCTCACCACTATACAATTCCAATCTTTTTGAAGAGTTGATCGCATGTTTGTAGTTTCCTACGACTGTCAAAGAACCACTTTGCGCATTTTCATCTTTGTTGATTTTTAATTTAGACTTTGAAAGAATGGCACCTTTGTTCGTATTAGAACTACCATCTGCAACAGACGAAGCGCCAATCAAATTAACAGTCGCAGCGTAAGAAGAACCATCTGCGCCCTTGTTTAAAATAATTGGAGATGTCGTTGCACTTGTCAAAGACAAATTATCAAGCACCAAAGTGTAACCACGACTTGGTGTCAATGTAAACGACCCATCAGTAGAAGCACCAGACAAATAGTAAACAACTCCTTTCCTGTCAACAGAAGATGCGACCTCTACATTTGCGCCATCAGACACAACCGTAATAGAATCTTCTGGATAAGGATTGATGACATTGACCGATGAACCATTGTAAGTAATGAAAACCGTATCGCCAACCGACCTTTCCAGATCGAATGTCGCACTATCCACCACCGCAATGGTATACTGTTTGTTCGCCTTGCCTACGACGATGTTTCCATTGTTGAAACGGATCGTATCAATATCCGACAAATTAATAGACTCAATTGATCCCCCACTAAAATGAAAGACCATCTTGCTTTCTGCCCAAAGGAGCAGGGCCACACTCGCCGCTAAGATAAATATAAACCTCTTTTTCATCTCTCTACGTATTATGTGATCTTGTTATTATTTTTTTTCTCTCAACAACGCAATATTACAACTACATAGCAACAGTACTTTTTTCATTCAACAAAAAACATTTTTTCTTGTTTAAAATCTATTTTTTCATTTTTTCCACTCATTTTTTCCGAACGAACATCAATTTTTCATCTTCAAATCATTTTTTACATCTACGTTTTCACCCTGTTTATAGACAAAATAAAAGTGGCGAAGCATTCAGCAACGCCACTTTTCGTAAATAAATTATTCTATTCAGACTATTCAATCACTGTAATCCAACCATGGACATCAGGTTCTTCGCCATATTGAATGCCACGCAACTTCTCGTACAACTTCGTACAAACAGGTCCTGGCTTTCCATCTTTGGATAAGACGTAAGACTTGTTCATCGCCAAATCGTCAATCCTCTCAATTGGAGCAATCACAGCGGCAGTACCGCAAGCTCCTGCCTCCTCCATCGTATCCAACTCTTCAATCGGAATCTGACGACGTTCTACCTTTAAGCCTAAATCCTTTGATAACGTCATCAAGCTATCGTTAGTGATAGACGGCAAAATAGAAGTTGATTTAGGTGTAATATAAGTGTTATTTTTAATGCCGAAGAAATTAGCGGCACCCGCCTCATCTATGTATTTTTTCTCCTTTGCGTCCAAGTAGAACTCACAAGAATAGCCCATATCATGAGCTTTCTGGTTTGCCAGCAAACTTGCGGCATAGTTACCACCCACTTTATAAATACCAGTACCTAAAGGAGCAGAGCGGTCATAATCACGAATGACAACGTACGGAGTAGTGGCGAAACCACCCTTAAAATAAGGACCTACAGGCGTAACGAAAATCACAAACAAATATTCTTTCGCAGGATGAACGCCCACCTGAGCACCCGTACCAATCAAAAGAGGACGAATGTAAAGAGATGCGCCACTCTCGTAAGGAGGAATAAAACGTTCGTTCAACTTGATAACCTTCTCCACCATTGCACAGAATTTCTCCGTTGGCAATTCAGGCATCAAAATTCCACGGCAGGTTGACTGCAGTCTCTCAGCGTTTGCCTCCATACGAAAAACACGAATCTTACCATCTTTACAACGGCGTGCTTTCAATCCCTCAAAAGCCTCCTGACCGTAATGGAGAGAAGTCGCCGCCATGTGAATGTTAATGGTTTCCTCCGAAGAAATTTCTATTTCTCCCCATGCACCATCTCTATAATAACAGCGCACATTGTAATCGGTTTTTCTGTATCCAAAACCGATGTTTGACCAATCCAAGTTTAAATCTGCCATATTCTTCTTTATTACTTGAGACACTTTCTAAACTAAATTCTTACAAATTTAACTGATTTGCCATTATCTACCATTACGAATCCGTTAATTTTTGCAAAATTGCTATCCACTCACTATCTTTTTCTAACTGGTTTGAAATTAGGCAAATTCAACAAGTTCACCTTCCAATTCATTCCATCAATTCTCTTCCGAATCATCGTTACCACATCAGGCGAAAGATCATCTATCCTTCCCTGTTGCACTTTTTCCACCGACTCGTATGAAAAACCGAGGTTTTCCTCGTCAGTCTTGCCGCTCATACCATCACTTGGAGCTTTCTCAACCAATTCAGGAGGAAGACCTAAAGCCTTACCAACAGCTACCACCTCACTGACATAGAGATGAGCCAAAGGAGCAAAATCGCCCGCTCCATCTCCCCAAATTGTAAAATAGCCCATCAACCTCTCAGACTTGTTTCCGTTGTTGGAAATACGGCAATTTCCGATGATGGCAGCAACACCATAAAGAGAGACCATGCGCAAACGAGATGGGGTGTTCGTCTTGTATTGAGGGGACAAAGAACCATTGGTTTTTGACAATATCTCTTCAGACAAAGCATCGTAGGCGTTACCTATGTTTATGGTGTAATTTTCTATTCCCAAAATCTGGCATACACGTTGAGAATCCTCAATATCAGACTGCACACCGTTGGGCATCATAACACCAATCACACGATCCTTACCTAAGGCTGCGACACATGCAGCAGCAACCACAGCACTATCCTTACCACCACTGATACCAATCAAAGCCTTCGTGTTCTCATCTCCGCTTTTCTGAAAATAATCGCGAATCCACGCAACCATCTCCTCTTTAACTTCATTTGCGTTTTTCATATTCTTCCTATTAAACCAATAGCGATTCAAATTTCGCATTTCTATTCTTAATAGAAAATCATTTTTCTACATTTTTATAGAATTATTTGACGATTTTTCCTATTCTCCGCGCCATCAACGACAAAGAGGCAGCCTTATCTGAGACCGCCTCTTCATTTCGTAATAAAAAAGAAAAATTATACCATAGCAGATAAAGCATCCAAAAGCGTATCGTTCTCCTCGGGAGAGCCAAAAGTGATACGTAGACAATTACCACAGAGCAACACAGTATTACGGTTGCGAACAATGATACCACGATTTACAAGATATTGGTAGGTTTTGTTTGCATCGTCGACTTTCACCAAGACAAAGTTAGCATCTGTATGATACATTTTTTTTACCATTGGCAGCTCAGATAGAGCACATTGCACACGATTCCTTTCTTGTAAGATTATATGCAAATGAGCGTTAAAATCATCTATGTCTTTTAAAATTTCAATGGCTTTTTCCTGCGTAAGAAAATTCACATTGTAAGGATATTTCACCTTATTGAAGAGAGCAATAATAGCTTCTGAAGCGTATGCAATACCCAAGCGAATACCTGCGCACGCCCAAGCCTTCGACAATGTTTGCAAAACAATTAAATTAGGAAACTCAGACAAACGCTCATTCCAACTTTTGACATTCGCAAAATCAATATACGCCTCGTCAACAACCACGATACCACTGAAAGATTTCAGCAATGTCTCAATTTCTGTGTTATCTAACAAATTTCCCGTTGGATTGTTAGGAGAGCAAAGCCAAATCACCCGTGTGTTTTCGTCTGTTTTCTCTAACAATTTCTTCGCTGAAAACTGGAAATTGTCATCCAAAGGGACACTTCTGTACTCAACATTATTGACATCTGCACACACCTTATACATACCATAAGTCGGAGCGATGGCAACGACATTGTCCTCTTTAGGTTCGCAAAAGATACGATAGACCAAATCGATCGCCTCATCGCTACCATTACCCAAGAAAATATTTTTTTTATTGACTCCCTTACGCTTAGACAATGCCGTCTTCACCTTCCATTGCATAGGATCTGGGTAACGGCAATAAGGAGCGTTAAAAGGATTTTCGTTGGCATCTAAATAGACGGAAGCCTCACCTTTGAACTCGTCGCGTGCGCAAGAGTAAGGTTCAAGTTTCCAAATATTAGGACGCACCTGTTTCATTAACTCAAACATACCACTTTCATTTTTTGTGAAACAATCGGATTATTTTCTTCTCAAGATGACGGCGTTTTGATGAGCGAACAAGTGTTCGTTGCTTGCCATCACCTCGATAGCATCTCCGATACGACCCAACCCCTCTTTTGAGATTTCCTGGTAAGTGATTTTCTTACGGAAGCTGTCAATATTCACACCACTATAAGCCTTGGCATAGCCGTTGGTAGGTAAAGTGTGATTGGTACCAGAGGCGTAGTCGCCCGCACTCTCTGGCGCATAGTAGCCCAAGAAG
>CAVKBM010000128.1:0-4371 GCA_963654355.1 Bacteroidaceae bacterium
AGCAGTATGACGTGATTGGAAGCGACAACGCCAACATCTCCGAAACCTACGACGGATGGATAGATCTCTTCGGATGGGGTACAAGCGGTTATCCAGCAAGAAGTCAAAATAAATACCAACCATGGGATACTCACGCCAATAATAGTTTCTACCAAATTGGTGGAACATATAATAATCAACTGATCAACGACTATAAAAATTCAGACTGGGGTGTGTACAACTCTATTTCTAATGGAGGAAATGTTCCCAATAAATGGAGAGTTCTCACATCTAAAGAGTGGGACGGACTGAGAAAATACAACAAATGGACTATGGGTTATATCAAAACCGAAGACGAAGTGTCAACTCTCTGCATGTTCTTGATTCCAGACGATTTCACATCACCTTCTGACATTCCATTGGAGGACATAAAAGTAGACGACAAAACTGATCTTACTCTAACAGAATATTGGGAGGTCGAGTCTTTCCCCTCTTCCAACAATTACACAACCGAACAATTCAAGGAACTTGAAGGATTAGGTGTTGTGGCGTTGCCTTGTGCAGGTTACCGAAACGAACATTCCGTAAATGACACCAACACCTCCGGGTATTATTGGTCTGTTTCTGGACACGATTGGAATGGTAGTTACGGATTAAATTTTAACGCCTCATTTTTAGATTTTTACAATAGTATTGACCGACATTGGGGTTGTTCCGTCCGCTTAGTACAAGATAAATAACGAACATTTTTCTTATTCAAAACGGAGTGCCATAGTCAGTTATAGCCTATCGCACAACTTATTGGTTTTGTTTTATTTCGCAAACCCAATGGGCTGAATTCCTCGCTTGGAATTCAGCCCTAATTTTTTCTACATGCGACCATCAAGCTGACATAGACGAACAGGAAGAGAACAAAAATAGGATAAAAGAACTTCTTGAGAGTTCTGATATAACCATCGCTTCTATCCGAGCAATGGTAGGTTCCACCATCACACGCTACGAAGTGACACCAGATGTAGGTGTATGTATCTCCAAAATCAAAAGATTGCGAAACGATATAGCCCTTAGTCTCTTAGTTCCAAGCATCTGCATTCGTATCATCGCCCCCCTTTCGGACAATGGTACGATAGGCATTGAGGTACCCAACAAAAAAACGCAAATAGTATCAATGCGGTCAGTCATTGCCTCACGTGAGTTTCAAGAGTCAACATACGACTTGCCGGTGGCTTTGGGCAAAACAATAACAAACGAGATTTTTATGTTCGACCTCTGCAAAATGCCTCTCCTCCTGATGGCTGGCGAAACGAGTCAGGATATGTCGGTAGGACTGAACGCCATCATTACTTCTCTGCTCTATAAAAAACATCCTTCGGAACTGAAGTTTGTTTTGATAGACTTCAAGGCTGAGTTCAGCATATATGCCGATTTGGAGCGTCATTACCTTGCCAAACTGCCCGATGCCGACAAGATTGTCATCACCGACTATACTAAGGCTATCATGACGCTCAACTCTATCTACAAGGAGATGAACGACCGCTATGAGAGGCTTGCGTATGCCCACGTGCGCAACCATAAAGAATATAATGCCAAGTTTATTGCCCAAAATCTTAACCCAGAAATTCATAGATTCATGCCTTTCATAGTGGTTATCGTTGATGAGTAGCCGACTTGATTAAGATGGGGGGGGAAGGAGTTGAAGACTCTGATTTCGAGAATTACCTCAAAGGCTCATTCGGTGGGTATTCACATGATTTTTGCAACGCAACGTCCATCTGTTGCCACTGCGCATGTTATATGTGATAATTTCCCTGCTCGTTTAGTCTTCAAGATAACGTCATGGCTGGCATCTCAAATCATATTTGAGCAGGAGGGGGCTGACCAACTGATAGGTAGTGGCGACCTTTTGTTCTCTCTGAATGGCAATATCCAACGCATTCAGTGCGCCTTTGTAGATACCCCCGAGATGGAGCAGATTGTGGAATACATAGCTTCTCAGCCAAGTTATGCAACGGCTTATGAGCTGCCAGAATACGTTGGCGATGGCGGCAACGACAAAAGCTATGGAGCAGTGGACTTTTCAAAATGCGACCCCTTGTTCAACGAGGTTGCCCACTTTGTTGTTATTATTCCACAAGTGTCAATTTCGTCTATCATGCATATGTTCACCATAGGCTACAACCGTGCGTGCCGTTTGATGGACCAGTTGGAAACAGTGGGTATTGTCGGCCCCTCTACTACAGACCACAAGGTGCACCAGGTGTTAATACAAAACAGAGATAAACTGGATCAGCTACTGGATGCGTTGAAAAGAAATATTGCTGTCTGATTACACACGAGTTCAAAACACCATTATTTATTATTTCGCACTAAAATTCCAAAAGAAATGCCGACAAATCAATATAACAACCAGGCAAGACCGCAGGAAAGCAGTCAGCCTAAATGGTACAGATACATCTCCCCCTATATGGACAAAGTATCCAAAGGGATGGATGACATCAACAGGAGGAAGGAAGCTTACATGAAAGCATTCAAAGCCTATGCATCCCAAGCAGCGGAACAGGCGAAGAACTATGCTTCAGACGCCAAGAAACAGATTGAATACTACACGCCGATAGTAAAAGACAGAGCGAAAGAATATGCATCTCAAGCCGTGGATAATGCAAAAGCCTATGTCTCAGACAAATGGGATAAAGTGAAGAACTACGACTATTCTAACCTTCCAAAGGACACAAGAAAGCTCTATGATGAGATCATGCCTTCTTGGATAAGATACGATGCACCCACAGCTGAGGCCCCACACAAACCAGCAAGACCATATAGGAGGGAGACTTTTCCAGATCTTCCATGGAATACAGGAGGTGTGCCACATATAATTGCTCAGCCTGCGGTAACAGTAATACAAGATGCACTACACAAAAATTTGTATGTAAGACCTATGAATGCTTTGGGATTTACCCCACAATCAAAGACACTGACCAATAAGGATTTTGGAGAACCAATGAAGAAATATGTAGACTCCGTTAATGTAGCAACTCTTGACCGTTTAGTTCCCGATTGGAGAGAAAAAACCGCAAATGGAGACACTGTGAGAGTTCTTATAAAAGGAAGTGACTATGCGCCTAACTACGGAGGAAGTAGTAAAGGCTACCCATACAGAATTATGAATCCACAAGGGCAAGCAGAGCATACTTTAGGTTCATGGACTGTGGAAGCTGACGAACACTACATCACAACTAAAGATGCCTATGACTTCAAAGACATAAAAATGAAACCTGGAGATGTATATAACTGGTCCAGAAGTAATTTAGGAGGAATTAGCACCTTAGATACTCAACCAGAAAATGAGAAACTAAAAGTAGAAATAAAGAGAAGAAGGATACCCGAATGGGTACATAAACTAACTGGGAATGAGTTAGCTCCTCCATACAAAAAATAGTACTAATCATTAAAAAGGAGGTTTATATGAGCAATGTAGAAGTTTTAATAATGGTCATGATAAGCGTGTTCATCTTTATAGTAGGCGGCACACTACTTTTATTATCACGACTTAGTGTGAAAAAAGGTAAGATATGGTTAGCTATCATACTTGCCTTTATCGGATTGAAAATTATCCTGTGCTCTCCTGCACCAATAATAGCAATGGGATTAGTCCCAATGGATTAAATACGGTAGTTTATTATATCGAAATAACCATACTTTTGAACAATATGCGTTGGTTAATTGTTAAACATTTTTGTAGCGGACTGTTGTGAAACCCTCCGCTATGCAAGCCTTGGTAGTTCAAGGGATAGAACGCAAATTTCCTAAACTTGCGATGCAGGTTCGAGATTAATAAAAAGAGTTAAACTTAATGCTGAAAAATATGGATTTTAATGTTGTAGGGACGTCTGTCTGCAACTATTGCATTGCGATAATGGTGCACATGTCCCACATTTACGGATTGTCGTACGGACTAATCAATGTGCTGTTGTTCATTGTGTTAGGTCCTCTTTCCACGCTGGTCTTTATGGCTGCGTCGATTGTCTCAAAATTCAAGTCAGAAAGATGCAGAATGGTCTCCACCATACTTGATGTGGTTGGTATCGTCATCATTTTATCGGTATGCATTCCCATCGCGTACGCATTCCTTACAATGCCCGCATAATCTCCGACATTTCCACGGAAAAATAAATAAAAGGGGTGAGGTCCGAGCGAGATGGTCTCACCCTTTTTCCATTGAAAAAGTTTTAGCGGACGGCAACAAACTCGGGCCAAACCCGCGAAACCCACAACATCATGCCCGCAACATTGCCCACGTCCGAACACAAAAAAAAGCGGAGCCCCGGACAGAATCCGATGCTCCACTGGAAAAGGGCGGCGACCTACTCTCCCGCGGTCGCAGTACCATCGGCG
>CAVKBM010000129.1:0-4300 GCA_963654355.1 Bacteroidaceae bacterium
TCTCACGCAGAGAATCGAACCTCATGATGACCGCATAGAGCATCGTGAGGAGGTGATGCCACCCATCAAACGTCTTCACATAGCGTTCTCCACCCAGAGAACGGCTCATCTCAATGATTTTGTCATGGTCAAGTAACTTTACCAGTTGTCCGAATACCGGCTGTCCGAAGAAATGTGTACTTTTGCTCATGGTTATTGTGTATTTTATCAGTTCAAAAATAACCAAAAGGGCTGAATTCCAAGCGAGGAATCCAACCCTAATTTTTTCTGCCTCTAAAAGTTTAGCGGACAGTAATAATTTAAATTCAAAAGAATATCAAGAAGCTTTCTTTCTTCAGCGTCATTCCAACCCGTAAAACCTCTTCTTCCATCATTATATGTTCCTGTACTTATCAAATAAGGTGGATCACAATAAACAAAATCTTGCTCTTTGACATCGTCAAAATTGAACTTGTCAAAAATACCTTTTTCTTGTTTTTTTCTTATACCTTAGCGAACACGTTAAGATTTAGAAATATATGCAAAATACAAAATCTAATAGATTTCATTTGAACACGAAAGTCTTCACCGCTATCGTTCTGATTGCTCTTTCATGCAACTTTGCTTTCGCAAAAGATAACGACAAAATGCCCACCGAAAGCAAGAGTTCTAATGTCCGCACATTCCCCTACGAGGGAATGCCTACTATGGACAATGTCAAATTCGACGTGTTCTACACAAAAGTAAAAAAACAGGCTGCAAACGGCAACTTTCAACTCGACCTCATCACAGTTGGTTGTTTGGAAGCCCACCTTTCTTGCCTCCAATGTGCCAAGATTTTGACCGTCATAACCGCATCCAATGATCAACTCGCTGCTCTTGAAGTTATGTCTCCTTGCGTCTTAGACCCAGAAAACGAAAATCTAATCTACAACATATTCACTTTTGAAAGAGACAAGGAGAAAGCGAAAAATATCTTCAGAGACAAAAATGTCCTTTGGCTCAACTTCTAACAAACAAGACACAAACTATTTCTCATAGGAAAAGATAGATAATACAAAAGGAGATGCGTTTCTCAATCGCACCTCCTTTTTATTTCTCTTATTCAATTATTTATCATATTCCTTCTTCTTTCTGCTTGCGCAACACAACCGCTGTTCTAGATGGCAGATACAACTGCAACCAACCCTTGCCATCTGCCGTTTTATTATCATCGACAATGGTGAAGTGCGTCTTGCTGTCATCGTTCAACCCGAAACCGCCAAACTGCTTATCGTCTGTGTCCAAAACAACCTTGTAAGCACCTTCTTCTGCCAAAATTCCATATCCTTCAAACGATTTGTTTGGATGCAGATTGTACACAAACACCAAATCTCCTCGTTGATAGGCCAATACCTGATCATCCGACTTATCCCACAATTGCTTGATTGGCAAATCACTGAACTTATCGACAGACTTCACCATCTCCAACATTGCCTTGTCAAAATCTCCTAAATACTTATATTTCAAGTTGGTGTCATCTACCAAATGCCACTGTCTACGCGCATATTTATAACTCCATCCATTACCCTCTCGTGGAAAATCAATCCATTCAGGGTGTCCAAACTCGTTACCCATAAAGTTTAAATATCCTCCGTTGGTAGTCGTCAAGGTGATGAGCCGTATAATCTTGTGCAAAGCTATAGCGCGATCCACCATATACGACGAGTCGAACAATCGAGACATGTGCCAATACATATCGGCATCTGCCAAACGGAACATCAATGTCTTATCTCCCACCAACGCTTGGTCATGACTCTCTGCATAACTGATAACATGCTCGTCGGCACGATGATTCGTCAACGTGTAAAGGATATGTCCTGGCTTCCAATCTTCATCTTTCGACTCTTTTATCAGCTTAATCCAGAAGTCTGGAATTCCCATCGCCAAACGATAATCAAAGCCCATACCGCCATCTTTGATTTTTGCCGCCAATCCTGGCATTCCACTCACATCCTCAGCTATCGTGATAGCCCGAGGATTCACCTCGTGAATAAGAGCATTCGCCAACGTCAAATAACAGATAGCATCGCCATCCTGGTTCGGACTATAATAATCGGAGTAATCGCAAAAACCAGTCCCCATTCCATGGTCTAAATACATCATTGATGTAACTCCATCAAAACGGAATCCATCAAATTTGTATTCATCCAACCAATATTTACAGTTTGACAATAGGAAATGTATCACTTCGTCCTTTCCATAATTAAAGCAATAGGAGTCCCACTGACGATGTTCCCCTCTTGGTCCGTCGTGGAAATATTGCCAACGTGTACCATCAAACGCACCCAAGCCTTCAACCTCATTCTTCACCGCATGTGAATGCACAATGTCCATAATAACAGACAAGCCCATCTCATGTGCGGTATCAATCAACTCCTTCAACTCATCAGGCGTACCAAAACGAGAAGACGGAGCGAAGAAACTTGAAACATGGTAACCGAAAGATCCATAGTAAGGGTGTTCCTGAATCGCCATCAACTGCACACAATTATATCCATCTGCCTTAATGCGAGGAAGTACATTTTCCTTAAATTCTGTATAAGAGTGTACCTTTTCTTCCTCTCCTGCCATACCAATGTGTGCCTCGTAAATCAGCAACGGAGAAGTCTCTGGTTTGTGCTTCTTCACTTTAAACTTGTACGAAGTCTTTGGAGCCCAAATCTGTGCGCTAAACACTTTCGTAGTATCATCTTGAACAACTCTGCGCACCCACGCAGGAATTCTTTCACCACAACCGCCATCCCAATAGACCTTCAACTTATATAAGTCTAAATGCTTCATTGATTTCTCTGGCAACTCTATCTCCCAAACGCCATTAACGGAAGGTTTCAGTCTATATTCCTCTGTCTCCTTCCAATCATTGAACGTGCCAATCAGATAGATAGCCGTAGCGTTAGGGGCCCATTCGCGGAATACCCAATGTTTGCCAACTTTATGCATTCCGAAATAGAGATATCCCGTCGCAAAATCCGACAAACTTCCATTGTTTTTCTCTATATCGGTCTCTTTCTTCAGAAAATATTTATATCTCCCCACAATTGCATCCTGATATGGCTTCAACCATGGATCATTCTTTATTAAATTAAGCATTTCCATAGACTTTCTTTTTCTATTCACTATCGTAAAGATAATTAAAAATCCTTAATTAGTGCGCAACCCTCCTTTTTATTTTTCACCAGTCTCTTTTTGAAAATAAAAAAGGGATGCAAAGATGCATCCCCTTTTCTTCTTATTTGAAATCTATTGAATTATTTCAAAACTGTTTTCTCAAAACGAACGATGAACTCAACACGACGATTTTTTGCCTTTTCAGCCTTCGTTTGCTTTTGAACGGTTCCGACAACAGGCTTAGTGTCACCATATCCAGCAGACTCAAGACGACTCTCTTCAACACCCTTGTTAACCAAGTAAGCCTTTACAGCAGCAGCGCGATCTTCAGAGAGTTTTTGGTTCTTCTCTGAGTTTCCACTGTTATCTGTGTGACCATTGATTGTCAATTGCCAATTTGGATTCTCTTTCATCACACCTGCGATTCCATCAAGGATTCCGTTAGAAGATTTTTGAATCTTCGCTGTACCCGACTCAAATGTGATACCATTCAACGCTTTCTCAAAGAGTTGCTTAACCTCTGCCTTAACTTCAGGGCAACCATTGTTAGCCTTGACACCTGGTTCGTCTGGACACGCATCTTCAAAGTCGTAAACACCATCGCCATCCTTATCAGTAGGACAACCATTCTCGTCTACATATCCTTTCGCGCCTGCAGGAGTTCCAGGACATTTATCAAGATAGTCAGGCACACCGTCGCCATCAGAATCCAATGGACATCCCTTCTCGTCTACCGAAACATTTGCAGGAGTATCAGGGCACTCGTCCAAGTAGTCTGCGACACCATCACCATCAGCATCAAGAGGGCAACCTACTGAATCTACCGCAACACCTGCAGGAGTCTCCGGACATTGGTCAATGTAATCAGGAACACCATCACCATCTGTATCCAACGGACAACCTTTCTCGTCTACGGCAACACCAGCAGGAGTGTTAGGACATTCATCTAACTTATTAGGAACACCATCGCCATCCTTATCGTTGTTGAATGCGAAATTAAAATAGATACCTAAGTTGTGTACCAAGTGTTCATCATTGAACTTTCCTTGATCACGAGTATCGTTTTTGTCGGCAGACGAACCGAATGGGTAACCATACTTACAGAAGTAACGGATACCCCAAGTGTCGCTAAGGCGAAGGTCGCAACCGACACCACCGCCGAGAACAAAGT
>CAVKBM010000130.1:0-4297 GCA_963654355.1 Bacteroidaceae bacterium
GTTGGAACGGAGAATACAACGGCAAGAAAATGCCGTCGACCGACTATTGGTATGTCATTAACATTGAAGAAATCGATATGCAGTACACTGGACATTTCACGCTAATCAGGCAATAAACAAAAGAAAGGACCGATTTTTATTCAATTGAAACCTATGCAAAAAGAGGGATTGGACGCACAGACCAATCCCTCTTCTTATGAAAATCTAATATGACAAAAATGTCAGCATTTCAAGTTTGGCACGAAAATTGAATTAATACTATGGAAAAAAATAATTTAGATATACACAACTTTCTGATAATATGATTGTTAGAATTAGTAGAAAAGAAAGGAAAAGGTTATATCCGAACGCAAATAGCAAAAGTTTAACGTCTTAAATTCCCTTTTGAAGGGGATAGGAGTGACAATATGGCAGTCGTCACCTTTTAGATAGGCATTAAACTTTTATGTAATCATCTTAGAAAAATTTCAATTTTTATGATCAATAAAAATTTCCCAATCTCACTAATTGAAGACGAACCTAATGGCGCTGGTTTTTTACCGATGATCACCGATGGAGAAGGAACTATTGAATTAAAAGAAGAGGAAACAAAGAGTCTACCTATGGTGGCGCTCCGCAATGTCGTTTTGTTTCCCGACGTGATCCTTCCCGTCTCCTTAGGTCGTAAAAAGTCGTTGGCGGCTGTTCGCAATGCCTATAAGAATAAGACTTTTCTGTCTGTTTTCACTCAGAAAGATGCAAAAGTAGAAGAACCTGTTCAAGACGATCTCTACTCTATCGGGGCTGTCGCTACGGTCATCAAGATTTTTGAATTGCCAGACGGAAATACCACAGCAATTCTACAAGGGAAACATAGAGTCTCATTGGACACTATTGTCGCCACAAAACCTTTTTATCGTGCCGATGTTTCACCAATCACAGATATAAAACCCACAGAAGAAGACGAAAAAGAATTCTCAGGTTTGATGGCAGCCATAAAAGAGACGGCGACCCACATCATCAAAGGTTCGGGAAATATGCCACCTGAAACCTCTTTTGCCATCCGCAATATAGAAGGAGATGCAGCTCTAATCAACTTTGCAGCAGCCAACCTCGGATTGCCCGTAGAAGAAAAACAGTCAATTTTGGAGATTTCCGAGCTGATGCAACGTGGCTATCATCTGTTAGAATGCCTCAATAGAGAGTTGCAGATGATTGAAATCAAGCTTTCCATCCAAAATAAAACGCACGAAGGCATTGACCAACAACAACGTGAATATTTCCTTCATCAACAAATAAAAACCATTCAAGATGAATTGGGCGACAACCAGTCTAAATTCATTGAAGATTTGAAGGCGAAGGCGGCAAAGAAAAAGTGGACGAAAGAGGTGAAAGAGACCTTTGAAACAGAATTAGGTCGATTGGAACGCATGTCACAACAAAGCGCTGAATACTCCGTCCAACTCTCCTACTTAGACACCATCGTCAAATTGCCTTGGGGTGAATACACGAAAGACAGCCTCAATTTGAAAAATGTCAAGAAGATATTAGACCGCGACCACTTTGGCATGGAAAAGGTGAAGCAACGCATCCTTGAACATTTGGCTGTTCTAAAGATGAAACACGATTTCAAATCACCTATCATCTGCTTGGTAGGTGCGCCAGGAGTCGGAAAGACTTCATTAGGTAAGTCTATCGCAGAGTCGATGAACCGCAAATACGTTCGCATTTCCTTAGGAGGACTGCACGATGAGGCCGAACTTCGCGGACATCGCCGCACCTATATTGGAGCTATGCCAGGACGTATCATTCAAGGTTTGCAAAAAGCAGGCTCTTCCAACCCTGTCTTCGTCTTAGATGAGATTGACAAGGTAAGCCACGACTACAAAGGAGATCCCGAAGCAGCCCTTTTGGAGGTGTTAGATCCCGAGCAGAACATCGCTTTCCACGACAACTTCCTCGACATCGACTATGACCTCTCCAAGGTGATGTTCATCGCCACCGCCAACGATCTCAGCCAAGTGTCTAAACCTCTGCTTGATCGTATGGAGATTATCGAAGTGGACGGCTATATCCAAGAAGAGAAGTTGCGCATAGCCTTAGACCATCTCATTCCTAACGAGATGAACAACCACGGAATCAAACCCGAACAGCTCAAAATTGAAGTGTCCGCCGTTGACAGAATCATTGAAGGCTACACACGCGAATCGGGAGTTCGTCAGTTGGACAAGCAAATTAGCCAGATAATGCGCAAGTTCGCTTACAAGATAGCCATGAAAGAATTCTCGGACGAAGACTATCCTATCGTTCTAAAAGAGGACAAAGAACTTAAAGAACTTTTGGGTGCAGTCAAATACACACGAGACAAATACCAGGGCAACGACTACGCAGGTGTCGTTACAGGCTTGGCATGGACTTCCGTCGGAGGTGAAATTCTCTTCGTAGAATCCAGCCTCAGCAAATCTAAAACGCCGAAATTGACGTTGACAGGGAACCTAGGCGACGTGATGAAAGAATCTGCTATCATCGCTTTGGAATACATCCGTTCTCACACCGATTTTTGGAACATAGATCCTAATATTTTCGAAGAATACAGCATTCATATACACGTTCCAGAAGGAGCGGTTCCAAAAGATGGACCTTCCGCCGGCATTACAATGGTCACATCGTTAGTCTCCTCGCTCACAAAGCGCAAGGTGAGAAAGAATCTGGCTATGACAGGTGAAATAACCCTTCGTGGCAAAGTGATTCCTGTCGGTGGTATTCGAGAAAAGATCTTGGCTGCAAAGAGAGCAGGCATCACAGACCTTATTCTCTGCAAAGAGAATGAGAGAGACATATTGGAGATTCCTGAAGAGTATCTAAAAGGGGTGACATTCCACTATGTTGAAGACATCAAACAAGTAACAGATTTCGCCTTGTTAGATGAAAAAGCCGAAAAATAAAGACGTGAAACAGAGAATGTAATGATTAGAGGAAAACATACTTTTGAAAGTTCGAAAGTTGAAAATAACTATCAACAACATTATCGAAAAGTCGAAATTTTTCGCTAAAATTGCAAGACAAAATTATAGCCATTCAAGGCATAACCAATTTAAACAATATAAACAATGAAAATCGAAAAAATCCATGCGCGTGAGATCATTGATTCACGCGGAAACCCAACAGTAGAGGTTGACGTAACACTTGAGAACGGACTTGTAGGTCGTGCTGCTGTTCCATCAGGAGCATCTACAGGAGAAAACGAAGCACTTGAGTTGCGCGATGGCGACAAGAATCGTTTCGGTGGTAAAGGTGTTTTGAAGGCTGTTGAAAACGTAAACAACGTAATCGCTCCAGCTTTGAAAGGATACAACGTACTCGAGCAACGTGCTATCGACTACAAGATGTTGGAATTGGATGGAACTCCAACGAAGAGCAAGTTAGGTGCTAACGCTATCTTAGGCGTTTCATTGGCTGTTGCTCAAGCTGCCGCTAAATCTTTGAATATTCCTTTGTATCGCTACATCGGTGGTGCAAACGCATACACTTTGCCAGTTCCAATGATGAACATCATCAATGGTGGTGCTCACTCTGATGCTCCTATCGCATTCCAAGAGTTCATGATTCGCCCAGTTGGTGCAAAGAGCGAGAAAGAGGCAATCCGTATGGGTGCTGAGGTATTCCACGCTTTGGCAAAATTACTCAAGAAGAGAGGCTTGTCTACTGCTGTTGGTGATGAGGGAGGTTTTGCTCCTGCATTGGATGGTATCGAAGACGCTCTTGAAAGCATCGTTCAAGCAATCAAGGACGCTGGTTACAAACCAGGCGATGATGTTAAAATCGCAATGGACTGCGCTGCTTCTGAATTCGCAGTTCAAGAGAACGGCAAGTGGTTCTACGACTACAAGCAGTTGAAAGACGGAAAGAAGAAAGATCCTAACGGAAAGAAACTTTCTGCCGCTGAGCAAATCAAATTCTTGGAAGAGTTGGTTAACAAGTACCCTATCGACTCTATTGAGGACGGTCTTGATGAGAATGACTGGGAAGACTGGGTTGAACTTACCAAGGCTATCGGTGGCAAGTGCCAGTTGGTAGGCGACGACTTGTTCGTAACCAACGTTAAGTTCCTCCAAAAGGGTATCCAAATGGGTGCTGCTAACTCAATCTTGATCAAGGTTAACCAAATCGGTTCTTTGACTGAGACTTTGGACGCTATTGAAATGGCTCACCGTCATGGTTACACAACAGTTACTTCTCACCGTTCTGGTGAAACAGAGGACACCACTATCGCTGACATCGCTGTTGCTACCAACTCTGGTCAAATCAAGACTGGTTC
>CAVKBM010000131.1:0-4295 GCA_963654355.1 Bacteroidaceae bacterium
AGGTAGACTTGATTCGCAATTGGCTGAAAGATGGTGCTGTGGTTTTATCTGATAGATATGTCTTCTCAAATATTGCTTACCAATGCGCAAAAATAAGTTCGGAAGAAGAAAAGAAGGCTTTGAAAGAGTGGATTCTAGATTTTGAATATAATCATAATCAACTACCTGAGCCTGATCTGTCTTTCTTTTTGAATGTTCCTTTTTCACATGTGGAAAATGTGCTGATGGAACATCGTTCTGGAGCAGATCGAGACTATCTTAATGGGAAAAAAGATATTCATGAAGCATCTTTGATTTTTCAAAGAAATGTCCTAAAGGAATACCAAGGTTTGTTGGAAAGTGAATCTCAATTTGTTGATATTCAATGTTCTAAAAATGGAAAGACTTTGATGGATTTAAAAGAGATTCATAATGAGATTTTGGGTTATCTAAATAAAATACGTTGAAATTTATTTTTGATAAAATATTTTCTTTGCTTGGATTGGTGGTTTTATCACCGATTCTTCTTGTTATTGCGGTGTTGATTTGTATGAAAATGCGCGGTGGACCAGTGTTTTTCCGACAGAAGAGAGTTGGACAAAACGGTGGTTTGTTTACAATTTACAAATTTCGTACTATGGAGACTAAACATATAGGTTCTTCGATAACTGTGGCAGGAGAGGCTCGAATAACCCCTTTGGGTGCAACGCTTCGCAAATACAAACTTGATGAATTACCTGAGTTGTGGAATGTGTTCATAGGTGATATGAGTTTCGTGGGGCCTCGTCCTGATGTGCCAGGCTATGCAGACAGGTTAGAGGGAGCAGACAGAGATGTTTTGACTTTAAAGCCTGGCATTACTGGTCCTGCTAGTTTGAAATATCGTAATGAAGAGGCCTTGTTGGCAACGGTTGAATCTCCACAACGCTATAACGATGAAGTGATTTTCCCTGACAAAACGAGATTAAACAAGTATTATCTCAATAATTATTCTTTTGTAAAAGATCTTCAAATGATTTTTTGCACGATTTTTGGTAGTAAAATGCGATATGCAGGCGAAATTATATAGAAAGGCAAACATTTATGGAAACAAGCGAAGATAGAGAACCTATTTACCTCTGTCTTGCTAAAATGAGCGAGACGGGTGCGGAGCAAAGATATGTACAAGAAGCCTTTGATACGAACTGGGTAGCTCCCTTAGGGCTGAATGTGAATGCTTTTGAAAAGTCCTTGTCTGATTATTTCGAAGACGAAAATGTGGAAAGAAAACCTGTTGTTGCCTTATCGTCGGGTACGGCGGCGGTGCATTTGGCATTGGTGGCTTTAGGTGTTGAGAAAGACGATTCTGTAATTTGCCAGAGTTTTACTTTTTGTGCCTCATGCAACCCGATTTTGTATCAAGGAGCAACACCTGTGTTCGTTGATTCTGAGTGTGATTCCTGGAATATGGATCCTCTTTTGCTGAAGGTGGCTATAGAGAAAACCATTAGGGCGAAAAGGAAAAAACCGAAGGCGATTGTGGTTGTCCATCTATATGGGATGCCTGCTAAGATGGATGAAATCATGAATGTGGCAAACACATACGAAATTCCTGTTGTTGAGGATGCTGCGGAGGCTATCGGTTCGACATATAATGGTCGGAAGTGTGGTATATGGGGTGATTTTGGTGTTTTGTCGTTCAACGGTAATAAGATGATTACCACGTCGGGGGGGGGAGCTTTGATCTGTCCGAACGAGGAGTTGAAGCAAAAGGTGATGTTTTATGCGACGCAGGCGAGAGAGCATTTTCCCTATTATCAACATGAGAAGGTCGGGTTTAATTATAGAATGTCGAATGTCTGTGCAGGAATTGGCCGAGGTCAAATGACTGTGTTAGACGAACACATTGCGCATCATCGGTATTTGTCCGAATTTTATCAAAAATCGTTCTCTAAAATTGAGGGCATTGCTTACCACGGAAACTACTCCGTGTCAAGCAATTCTAATTTTTGGTTAAATACGATTTTGATAGATGAAAAAATGAATGTGAAATCGAAGGAGACTGTTGAGGAATGGGAGTTTTCTCCTAATAGAAATGTTGAATTGTTGCGCAGAATGTTGGCTGCAGCGAAAATAGAGACTCGTCCGCTATGGAAACCGTTGCATTTGCAGCCAGTGTACAAAGGTGTGGTGTCTTTTACAAATGGAGTTTCTGAACGGATTTTCAAAAGAGGACTTTGTTTGCCGTCTGGACCATGGGTGTCTGATGTTGATGCCCAAGAGATTGTGCAGAGGATTGTACAAGAAATAGAATGAGTAATTTTGTATATTTGCAGAGTGACTTAATCTTGCTGCTTTATGATGATTCAAATAGAAAATACCATCATTTCAATGGATTTGTTCGACAAGCACTTCTGTTGTGATTTGTCGGTGTGTAAGGGTGTCTGTTGCATTGAAGGGGATGCAGGTGCTCCTTTGGATGATGAGGAGATTCCAATTTTGGAAAGAATTTTGCCAATAATTTGGGATGACCTCTCGGAGGATTCTAAAGAAGTGATTGGTCAGCAAGGTGTTTTCTATATTGATGAGGAGGGGGACAAGGTTACTCCGATAGTAAAAGGAGGTAAGTGTGTTTTTACTTACTTTGAAAAGGATGGCTTCTGTAAATGTGCTATAGAGAAAGCATATAGAGAAGGAAAAATTGATTTCTATAAGCCAATCTCGTGTCATCTTTATCCTGTAAGATTGGAGAATTTCAGGAATGGTGACATAGGTGTGAACATCCATAGATGGAAAATTTGTGAGTGCGCTTTTAAATTAGGGAAAAGAGAGAGTCTTCCTATGTATAAGTTTTTGAAAGATCCTTTGATTCGACGTTTTGGTCGGGAGTGGTATGACGAGGTTTGTATTGCGGCTGAAGAATTGAAAAAAATCAAAGGATAGTCTTGATGATCGGTAAAACAAGTGTTTTGTGATGAATTTGGAGACTGATATATCATTCTATGAGATGAAAAATGGCATCCGTGTGGTGCATGTTTATGACGACTCTCCTGTGGCTTATTGTGGTTTCGCCATCAACGTTGGAACTCGTGATGAGTTGGAAAAAGAGTCGGGAATGGCTCACTTTATTGAACATACTCTCTTCAAGGGAACGAAAAAACGAAAATCTTGGCATATCATTAATCGTTTAGAGTCTCTTGGTGGAGAACTAAACGCGTATACGGCAAAAGAAGAGACATTCATTCATGCGACGATGTTGTGTGATGATTATGAATGTGCAATGGAACTTTGTTCCGACATCCTGTTTCATTCGACTTTTCCTCAGAAGGAAATAGAAAAAGAAGTGGATGTAATTATAGAGGAAATTCAATCTTGCAAGGACACTCCTTCTGAGCAGATCTACGATGATTTTGAAGGGTTGCTTTTCCAAGGTACTGCGATGGGGCGAAGTGTCTTAGGAGAAGCAAAAAAACTGAAAAAATATAAAACACAGGATGCGATAGATTTTGTCCAACGTACTTATTGTACGGATAAGATTCTGTTTTTCTCTTTAGGAAGGGTGCCGTTTAAGAAGGTAGTCCGATTGGCAGAAAAATATTTTGGTGATGTCCCTGAAAAAAGAAGCACAGTTCAATCTAAGCTGATCTTGGATTACCATCCATTCCATCTTGTGAAGAAAAAAAGGACTACGCAGGCACATGTCATGATGGGAGGTTTGGGCTATGCTCTTACTTCTGATAATAGACTCCCTTTGGCTTTACTCAATAATATTTTAGGTGGTCCGTCTATGAATAGCAAGTTGAATCTGGTGGTTCGCGAGAAGTACGGCATGGCATATACCATTGAATCGTCCTATAACTCATATTCTGATTGTGGCGTTTTTGCCATCTATTACGGAACTGAAGAAAAAAATCGTGAGAAATGCAGTGAGTTGGTGCGAACGGAATTACAGCGTGTTTGCGTGCAACCATTCTCAAAATTACAATTAGACCGTTACAAAAAACAGTTGATGGGGCAACTTGCAATTTCTCAAGAAAATAGAGAATCGTTCATTCTTTCGTTGGCGAAAAGTTTCCTTCGCTACAATGCTTTTGAATCTTTAAATGATATTAATGACCAATTGGAGAAAATTACACCGGAAATGTTGCTTGACGTTGCATCAGAGACATTTGCGGGAAATATAATATCAGAGATGGTCTTCACTAATTAGTATGTTTTTTTTACAAAAAATTAACTTTTATTATATTATATCTGTGTCTTATTGAAAAAAATAAATGTTTTGTGGTTTTTTGTTCTACCTTTTTGCGGCTTGATTAAAAAGCTGTTTTATAGTATAG
>CAVKBM010000132.1:0-4290 GCA_963654355.1 Bacteroidaceae bacterium
CCTTTCTTCCTGCCTGTCTTCGGGTGTCTCCCGACACCTTTGAGCAAGATGTTGGTAATGAACAAAGAGGATGCAGACTTGCCTCTGCACCCTCTCATCAATATCAAGTTTTGTATTCTCTACTACTCCCAAACAAACTCTGTTCGTCTGTTTTCGTCTGGATTATCGCTTACCTGATCGCTTGCTCCCCTTCCTTCACTTCTGAGTTGCTTCGATGATACACCCTTTGAAACGAGGTAGCTTACCACAGCCTTTGCTCGTTTCTCTGATAAATATTGGTTATACTTCTCGTCTCCTTCTGGCGACGCATAACCTACCACTTTCATCTTGGCATTCGGATTCTGCTTCAACACTTCAGCCAACTCATCCAAAACTGCTTTTGTTTCGTCAGACAGATCTGTCTTGCCTTTTACAAACTTCGCCGCATTGAATTTCTTCTGTATCGTCTTCACTGCCTCAACTGTCTCCTTGGCTACCATCACCGGCATCTCCTTCAATTCCATATCTGGGACTATAGAATCTACCACCATTGAATCAACAGACAACAGAGTATCTGCAGACAGCGAATCAATAGGCAAAACAACAGGCAACTCATCATCAACCAACTGTTCTTCATTCACCACAGGGCTATCCGTACTAAGCGGAGTGTGAACACCCTCTTTCGTGAACAAAATATATGCTAAGATAATCGCCATCAATCCCACTAAAATCCAAAGTAATAGGCATAAAAAACTACAACATTTCTGTCCACCTTCAGACTCCTCTGCAGGTTTTTCTTGTATTTCCATCTCTTTAATTTCTGATACTGGCGCAGGTGCTGGCTCCTCTTCAACAACAGGCTCATAGCCGTTTAGATATTCCAACGTAAAACCTCCTCGCTCTCCAATCTTTGTCGTACGCTCAAGACTTGCCACTTCTATGCCAAACCGCTTCGCATACTCCACCACCTCTTGATAATCCTCTTGTTTCCAAATTGACTCCATCGCCAACATCTTCCCATCGGCAGTTTTGATAACCTCATCTTCCTGTTCAAACTGTATCGTGGTTACTTCTACCTTTGCTCCCGTTGATGCCCATCTTCGAACGCCATTCTGAACCACAATCTCGTGGAAGAAACCCTCCGCAGCCCAAGGATTCTTATCTTTGTTATTCTCAAACCATTTCCCCTTCGTAAACTTCGCTGTCGAAAAAACTTCTCGAAGCTGCTCCGCAGTCGTCTTCGGATTCATCACCAAATAAGCATTCACGATTCCTAAAACGGTGCGGTTCATAGCCTTACCATGGACTTTTATTTTTGATATTTTCTCCATATTAACCCGTCCTTTTAAAATTATTCCTCGTAAAGATAATATTATTTGTTTTAAATATGCGTCTTATAACTTGATTTTTGAATGATAAAAAATTGTCTTTACTTTCTACGTATCACCAACTCATCACCTACCTTGATGGCATCTGTTTCCAATTTATTCCACTTCTTTATTTCTTCAACAGTACAGCCATAGTTTATGGATATCCGATACAATGTGTCACCTTTACATACAGTATGGACGACCTGCGACTTATCATTGTTTTTCTCGATAGATTCGCTTTCCGACTTTTTCTTTTTCCCTTTTTCTTTCTTCAATTTTCGCTTATGCTGTTTCTTCTCCTTCTTGTCAGAATTCTCCATCTGCGTGACGCTTTCTTGTTCACAATCAGGAGACTCTTTTTCATCTACCCATTGAGGTTCTTTCGTCTCTCTTTTGTCTGATTGCTTATCTGATTTCTCCGTTTTCTGCAACTTTTCAGCTTCCCTTATCTCTTCTTTCTCATTCTCCGCAGTCTCAAGTGTTCTTTCAGAAACCCAATTTTCTGCTATCACTCGTTTGCATCCAACATACCTCCGATTGTAGTAATCTAACCCTGGATAAACATCAATCAACACTCCTTGCTGCACAGATGCATGGATAAACCACACTGTGTCGCTTTTCTCATTCACATCACTGATAATGCCAACATGACCAACGTTGCTTCCTCCTGCCTTACTTCCATTAAAGAAAATCAAATCGCCCTTCTTGGCATCGCTTAACTTGACTTTCTCTCCCTGAAGATATTGCGATGACGACGAACTATTCAAATTCACTCCAAATTTGCCGAACACAAAACCGGAAAAACCTGAACAATCAAATGTTTTAGGACCTTTCGATCCATACTTGTATTTGCACCCAATATAGTTTTTTGAAAAATCAATTAAAGAGTCTCTCAACGACATACTCATATCTTTCCGTCTCGCCATACTTGTCTGACAAACAGAAATCAACATTAAAAAAGACATTATAATTGTCAATTTTTGACAATTACTAATATTGACAGCATTCCACTTACTTTTCATCTTCTCTAATCTTGAACGCACACTCTTATCTCTCCTACATTGAAACAGCCATTCCTTTTCCGCAGAGTCTTTACAATTTTTCCACTTTTGCCGACACCTACAAGCGTTATTTTCTGCATAGACTCCAACGCTTCCTCTTGGTGGCAGAAAGAATTGAAATCGTGCATATCAACAGAGAATCCCATTTCGCTATTTTCAAGATAGAAATGATACTCTGGAATGGAGTACCCACAGATATTTCGAACATTGAATGGCACAAACAAAAAATTTTGAGTAGGATAGCGCAAAACTTCCTCTCGCGTGAATGTGCCAACATACAAGCCACCAGAACGCATAGTGGCTTGATGAATTGTTTCGGGAACATACGTCTTATAATAGCCTAACGAGTCTGTCTTGAACGAAACTTCTTCCAAAGAAACGGATGTTTTCCATTTTTTTCGACCAACAGTCTTCGTTCGAACCATCGTTTGTAAATGCACTGGTAAATAGCGCAACGGTGTCCCATCTTTCTCCATAATCCGTCCTCTCACCGTACGATACGAAGTGAACACTTTTTCTGTAATCTCTAATCCTCCACACTCTCTCGTCGACAAATCCAAACTATCATCATCCACCATCAAGCGGAATTTTCCTAATGGCAGTACGATGTTTAAGACACCATCCGAATCTGTCTTTGCTATCTGAGTATCCAACGTAATGGTCTTCGAGAATCTAAATCGTTCGCCATCCGTCCCGTATAATTCAATCTTGACAACACACGAATCTTTTGCCATTTTCCTCTTCGTTGAATCAACACTCTCCACTGGAATGGAGTCATACTGAAAATTTCGACTATTTTCAGTATGCTGCTGACAAGAAAAGAAGAATAGTAGAATTATGGATAATATGATACAATATTTTTTCATAAAAATTCAAAAAGGGGAAGTTGAAGCCAACATCCCCTCTCTCTTCGTAAGATTCTGTTAAAATTTCTTTTTCGTCGGACGAACAATACTCAACTCTTCTACCAACTCGCCCTCTTCAAAAATACCTTTCTGAACAGTCCCGCTCGAGAAATAGTAAGTTCCTTCACCTTCCTTTTTGCCTGCCTTGAAACCTCCTTCATAACGATCGCCCGTCGCGTATGTGTAAACACCCTTTCCATCTGGATAACCTGCTACAAAATCGCCTTCGTACACGTCCCCTGTTGGATAAGTGAACTTCCCTTTCCCCTCTCTAACTCCATTCTTATAACTACCCTCGTATTTCGCTCCACTAGCGAACTTATAAGTGCCTTGCCCATCAAATTTTCCTTCTTTGAATGTCCCTGAGTAGACTTCTCCAGACTCAAATGTATATGTTCCTTTTCCGTCTCTACACTTTCCTTTACAGCTTGAAATAGCACTTGCATCCAAGGCAACAAGTGTAGCGACCGTCAATATCGCAATCAGTTTCTTATTCATAAGCCTAATATTTTATTTCTTTATTTTTCGTTTTTCTTTCAGATGTATTTCGCAAATCTATAAAAAAAGAGTCCCGAATAAAAACCTAAACGAATTTTTCTTTTATTTTCATCTTTTCTCTTCTCTCATTCAGACTTTTTTGAAATGCTTATTGTCAATGTACACTTCCAAAAGACGCGTCATTCCATACTCATTGTCGGGTTCCAACATTACATCCGCCACCTCCGCAGGCACCAAACAACTATTGCCTGCCGTCAAATCCAACTCTGTAACCTCAGGCATTTCTGCTCCGTCCTCAATACAACTCTGCACTTTGATTTTACAATTTCCAGAAAGACACATATAAATGACGAATGAGTCATACTTGAAGAGCTTCCGGTGAAATCCTCTATTAATCTCCAACAATTTAACGGTAAAGAATGGACTCTCAACAACCGCGACCGGCCAATTCAATTTTCTATCATACATTGATTGAAC
>CAVKBM010000133.1:0-4249 GCA_963654355.1 Bacteroidaceae bacterium
CTCCTAATGGACCCAACGTCAGCACCGCTAAATCATCTCCTTCTGATACGCAATATCCCTTTCCGACTGTCATTTTTTGGAAAGGCAAATGCCACTCACCTACATTTCCCTTTCCCCTGGGATAACGAATCAAGAAAGGTCCATTTCCAGGCTGAGATGCGGTGTACATCAGATTACGCAATTCAATCGTTGTCATTGGTGAAGCAATCGTCAAATTTGGCACGCAACGATAAGCCGCCAAATCAAAAGCGCCATGATGTGTTGCGCCATCCGAGCCAACCAATCCTGCACGATCTATGCACAAAACCATGTCCAAATTCTGCAAAGCAACATCGTGTATCACATTATCATACGAACGTTGCAGAAAAGAAGAATAGACATTACAGAACGGCATCATTCCCTCTTTTGCCAGACCTGCCGAAAATGTTACCGCATGCCCCTCCGAAATACCTACATCAAACACACGTTCAGGCATCTCCTGCATCATATAAATCATAGAGCAACCAGAAGGCATTGCAGGTGTTACACCTACTATCTTCTCATTATCCCTTGCTAACTCTAGCAACGTATATCCAAAAACATCTTGAAACAAAGGAGGTTCATTTTCCGTTTTCGGAGCGACGACACGCTTTCCTGTCTCTTTATTAAATTTTCCAGGCGCATGCCATTCTGTCGCCGCCTCTTCCGCTGGTTTAAAACCTTTTCCCTTCACCGTTTTTATGTGGAGTACCTTCGGACCTTTATAATCTTTTATCTCTCGAAGAATTTTCACCAACAGTTTCACATCATGTCCATCTATTGGTCCAAAATAACGAATATTAAGTCCTTCAAAGATGTTATGCTGGTTAGTCAACGCTGCTTTCAGCGAATTGTTCCGTCGTATAAAATTCGCCTTGTTGTTTTCATTAACCAATCCAATGCTTTCTAATATCTTCGACACCTTATAACGCCAACGATTGTAGGTTTTTGACGTAGTCAGCCTTACCAAATACTCACTGATTCCCCCAACTGGCTTATCAATGGCCATGTGGTTGTCATTCAAAACAATCAACAAGTCATTTTTGTAAAAAGCAGTGTTGTTCAATCCTTCAAAAGCAAGACCGCCTCCGAAAGCAGCATCTCCAATAACTGCCACAGTCCGACGATCCGACTCATTCTTCAGCAAATCTGCGATATTCATACCTAAAGCAGCAGAGATAGAATTGGAAGCATGTCCCGCTATAAACGAGTCATATTTACTCTCAGCAGGATTCGGGAAACCCGACAAGCCACCCAACTGGCGGTTCGTATGAAAAACCTTTCGTCGTCCTGTCAGAATTTTATGTCCATACGCCTGATGTCCAACATCCCAAAGGATATTGTCTTTCGGCATGTCAAAGACATAGTGAAGAGCAACCGTTAACTCCACCACACCTAAACTGGCACCCAAATGACCTGGATTATGCGAAAGTTCATCTATGATAAACTGCCTCAATTCTTCACAAAACTGGGGCAATTCATCTTCTGACAATCTTTTCAAATCATCTGGATATTCCACTTGTTGCAACAAAGCACCTACCGGTTCCACCTCGTTTTCTTCGCTCTTCTTCATCTTCTATAGCACAATTCAAAGAGAGAGATGAGTAGTATTCCCACCTCTCTCCCGATTCTATTTTTAGGCTTTATTTACAGATATATCCCGTATGTTCTTTATCTCCTATCTGACTCTCCTCAATTGTGGACAAATCAGAACAAGAGGCTACATCCATATCCTCAAAATCTCCAGTGTAGTTGTCTATCGCTTCTCCGCTCTCATTGTAATACGTACAATTACAATCATTCTTCGTACAAGCAGAAATGATCAACAAAAGGGTTCCCCCCAGCACATAAATTATCTTCTTCATACGCTATCGAATAGATGCTCCTAATTTATCTTCGAAATTCTTTATCATCTTGGTCATAATCGCATTAATCTGCGCATCCGCCAAGGTCTTATTCATATCCTGCAAGATGAAACTTACCGCATACGACTTTTTTCCCCCAGGTAAATTTTTACCCTCATACACATCAAACAAATATACCTCTTTTAAGAGTTTCTTCTCTGTTTCATTTGCGATTTTCACAATCTGAGAAAATTCAACATTTTTGTCCAACAATAAAGCCAAATCCCTCTTCACCTCAGGGAACTTAGAGACCTCTTCATACGTTACCTTATGTTTACGCAACTCAGAAAGAATATTCTTCCACTCCAAATCTGCGTAATAAACTTCAGTCTCTATATCCATTTTAGCTGACAAACTCTTTGCAACCACACCCAACGTCGCCAATTTCTTACCAGACGCGGTCATCATCGTCAAACCATCCGCAATCACAGCATCCGAATATTGGCCTACAATCAATTTCTTCTGGTCAATACCCAATCGCGCAAAAACATTGTTGACATATGCTGCCAAGAAATAAAATGACGTCTTTTCCTGAGAATGAACCCAACTTTGAGCAGTTTTATTTCCTGCCACCCATATTCCTAAATGCATCTCCTCCGAATATGGAGCCAAAGGCTGTTCGTTCGTTGATGTCTTCGAAGGATCTTTATGATAGCAATTACCAAATTCATAGAATTTGATATCTCCGTTTCTTCTATTGATATTGTAGGAAATACTCTCTAAGCCTCCAAATAGCAAAGTTTGTCGGATACATCCTAAATCAGCGCTCAATGGATTTAAAACATTAATCGTCGTTCCCTCCTGAAAACCATTCTCCTCAACATAGTAAGAGAGTTTCGTCAATGAGTTATTCATAATCTCATGAAAACCGCATGCGGTTAACTGCTCAGACACTAAATTCTGCAATTTCAAAGAATTAGGCTTTTGAGAATATGAAATAGACGAACGCAAAGAGCTTCCCTCTTCTACGTTATCATACCCGTAAATACGCAAAATATCCTCTATGACATCACATTCCCTCTGAACATCCACACGATAGGTTGGAACTTCAACTTGTAAAGAATCCTCCGTCTCATTCTTAACCTCAATCTCCAATCCATTCAAAATCTTCTTTACCTCGTCCTTCTTTATTTCTTTTCCGACTAAAGAATTGATTGTCTGATAATTCAATGAAACAGGAAAAGGATTTATCTTTTCTGGATAGTTATCAAAGACTTCCGAAGAAATTGTACCTCCCGCCACTTCTTGAATCAAAAGCGCAGTCAATTTTAATATATACAACGTATTATTAGGATCACAACCCCTTTCGTAACGGAACGAAGCATCCGTGTTCAATCCATGACGACGCGCCGACTTACGAATTGAAACTGGATTAAAATAGGCGCTCTCAATGAACACGTTCTTCGTGTTCTCCGTAACACCAGAGTTCAATCCTCGAAAAACGCCCGCCAAACATGCAGGTCCATTTTCGTCGCAAATCATCAAATCGTCCGCACTCAATGTACGTTCAACCTCATCTAATGTAACAAACTTCGTCCCCTCAGGCAAATTCTTTACGATGATATGTCGACCAGCAATCTTATCCACGTCAAAAGCATGCAAAGGCTGCCCCATTGAATGAAGCATGAAATTCGTAACGTCAACCACATTGTTAATAGGACGCAAACCAATATTCTTCAAAAGCGTTTTCATCCACTCTGGTGACTCCTTTATTGTAACATTAGCGACAACAACACCAGAATAACGGGGAGCTCCTTTTTCATTCTCAACAGTAACCTTTACAGGATAGTCGTTGTTTTGCACTTTGAAAGCAGAAACATCAGGCCTCGTCAAGGTATATTTGTCATTGTGTAATTTAAAGTAAGCAGCTAAATCTCTTGCCACCCCATAATGAGAAGCTGCATCAATCCTATTAGGCGTGATATCTACCTCAATGACATAATCGCTCTCTATTTTATAATAATCTTTTGCCTGAGTACCGACCTTCACATCAGATGGCAACTCAATGATTCCTTCATGACTTACTCCAACACCAATTTCATCTTCTGCGCATAGCATGCCAAAAGACTCGACTCCACGCAATTTAGAACGTTTAATAGTAAACGATTGAACTCCATCATACAATTTTGTACCGATAGTGGCAACAATGGTCTTCAATCCCTTACGGCAATTTGCCGCTCCACATACGATTTGCAAAGGCTCTTCTCCACCCACATTCACTTTTGTAACATGTAAGTGATCCGAATCAGGATGGTTTTCACACTCTAAAACCTCACCAACCACCAAGCCTTTCAACCCTCCTTTGATTGACTCAACCTCTTCAACGC
>CAVKBM010000134.1:0-4129 GCA_963654355.1 Bacteroidaceae bacterium
GTCCATCTTGTCTGACTATGTACATACCTCTTGAGTAGAAACCTCCTTTTTCAGAAACACGACTAAAATAAAATTTGGATTGTAAAGTGTTCACATTTACATCTTTTTCTGAAAATTCAAAGTCATGACCGTTTTGAGCAATTGCGGATGAAAAATACATACCTAAGTCATATCCTACCATACCATATTGCGGTTGACCATTGAAAGGCTCTCCATTATAGAAATGGCGGAATTTAGACAAATAACTACGAACCTCTGGATTGTTAAAGTCGACATGGTAAGGTGTTGCAAAATAAGTTGTTAAAACATACATATCCTTACTGATGCTTTGGTAGCTTTGCCATTCAGTAAATCCAAAAATGGAGATTATTTTTTTGTCAGACTGAAGCATGTTGACCATTGGTAATGCTTGACTCAGAGCCACTTGATTTGTAGTCAGAGGTACAACAATGTTTTCCTTTTCGCTTGTAATTGCCGCACGAATTGTTGCTATATTATCGAACATGACTGTCTTGAAAGCTATGCCACGTTCATTCAACATAGCCTCCAAAGTGTCTGCAAACTGTTTTTTGTTGTCGTAGGCAGCATTCTTAAATCTCCAAAGAATAATGTTCTTATCCTTAAACTCCTTTATAAAGAGGTCTGCCGTTAAATAATTGGACTTTTCAACAGGAGCGTTGATTTGAAAGATATTGGGGTTGGTGTTTGTTTCTTCAGCCTTGGATGAGAATGGAATCACCAATTTGATATTATTCTCCAATGCAAAATCAGACAATTTCTTGTTTTGAGAGATATAGGCTGGACCAATGATGTAATCCATTGATTTCAGTTCTGCTCTTTCAATAATTCTTTGAATATCTTCTTCTGTTTTACCTGAATCATAAGTATAAATAGAGAATGATAAACCATTCTGTTTCAAACTATCAATCGCCAGTAAAAAACCTTGATAGAACTCCAAAAAACGACGGGTGTTTATGTCGATCTTACTGTTTGTCGCTACTTTAGAAAGCTGGAAAGGAAGGACGATTGCCGCGCTTATTTCTTTCTTTGGAGTATACGAGCGAATAAAAAGATCCTTCACATTCAAGACAGAATCTAATGCAACTACTGAACTATCCGCTTCATTTGTTGACAAAGAATCTGACGGCGTTGTAAAAGATGTAGGAAGAATAAGAATCATTCCTTCCTTTAAACCATCGTTAACATTAGGATTTAATTTTACAATCTCGTCGTGTGTGATACCGTATGTTTTTGAAATAGAGTAAAGTGTCTCTTTTTTTTGTACAACGTGGGTAGTAAATTGAGTGTTCTTCCCTGCAACAGAATTTGATGATAATGTTGTTTGAGAATGTACTGGCGGTATGATTAACTTCTTGCCGATTTTAACTCCGTCCTTAACATCTGGGTTCAGACGGACAATTTCTTCTGTTGATATTCCATAAAGGCGACTAATACTGAAAAGAGTCTCGCCTTTCTCTACTTCATGAACAGAAAACGTTGGCTGGTTTGTTTTGGCAATTTTTGCCACTGAATCGCTCACTGTCATCGTCTGGGCAGAAGCGGTGCGATTGACAGGAATGCGAATTTCCATACCTGATTTCAAACCTTCTCGCTCTAACTCAGGATTCATATCATAGATGTCCTTTACGGAAATATTGTATTTTTTTGATATAGAATAGAGTGTTTCTCTACGATCTACTCTGTGGGGAATATACTGTTCATCCTTATATGGGATAAGAATCACAGTGTCGTATGTCGGACCATTTTCAATTCCAGGATTGACAGATTTTATTTCTTCTTCCGTAACCTTGAATTTCTTGCAGATGGAGTAGAAACCCTCACCTTTCTGCACGGTATATTCATAATATACCTTACCGTTTACCACCTTTCTTGGATAGGCCAACCCCGCATTCGATACTGCCGATGCGAAATTTAGAAATGCAGAAAAGAAAAACACGCTACAAAAAAATTTCCTCATTTTCCGAATTTTTAGAAAAAATCTTATCCTTATTTATTGGCTATATGCTTTGCAAATTTACAAAAAGAGATAGTTAGAGGGAAGATGTAAACGTAAAATTTATTTGTAGTTTTTAGCGTTTTTTCTCGTTCTATTTCTTTACTTTTGCTAAAATTCGGTTGTTTTTTTACTAAATTGAAAGATTGATTATGTTGAAACGCTCGCTGTCGCACAAAGTGGCGGCTATTTCGGTTGTCGCTGTTTTGCTCGGCGTACCGGCAAAACTCGTTGCACAATCGTTTTCGTTTTCTGACTCCAAAAATGGATTTCTATACGGCACGAAGGATGCGGCGTGTCTGCTTGTAACCGATAAGTCTGTTGCAAATGTCGTGTTTTCTGAAAAATCAAAAACCATTTCAAACCTAAAAATTCAAGAAATAGGGTTTTCAAATGTTGGTGATTCTATTATTTCGGATACTACCTTAGTTTCAAGTTCAGACATCCTGTTATCATCTGATAGTCTTACGGTTACGATTAAAAATGTAAATACGAATGTAGGTTATTTATTAACATACGGTGATTCTTCGTGCAATATTGGGTTTCCATGCGAGGCTTTCGTTTGGGTTCGTGATTATATGCCGATAGATTCTGTATATTGGGGTAAAGATACTGTTATTTGCAATGATTTAAACCTCTACGTTTCTCCTGTGATGACCTATAGGACAAGGTATGGCTCCATCAAAAAAGTGGAACGAACAATGAAAGTGAAGTATAGTTCGTTCCTTCAAAATGATGGAAACCCAGGAGAAGCAGAAGTTTCTGCTGAATATGAAGCCTCTTCGCCAATTTCATTAGAAGATTTTCCATTCGTTGATACACCATTTGAGATTGAAGATGTGTCTTCTTCCTCATTTAAATCTGTTAAGATTTTAACTGACACCTTCCATTCGCAGGCTGTTATCGCATACCCTTATTTTGAAACTATAGCAGCCCAAGAACACGAGGGCGATGAAGGGACAGACTCACTCACTTATTTTTCCGAATCAATAACGGATGCGCTGACTAAAGCTTCAACATTTCGTTCATCTAGTCCGTTGACCTTTAATTTTGTGAGTAATTCAAATCCAATGGCTAATCATTTTGAATGGGCTATTGCAAGTGGAGAAAATGCACAGAGAGGTGATTTCAAGAGTGCGTTCGTATTGTTTGAGAAGTCGGTAAACGCATACGTTGTTTCAGAACCCAATACTTATTGCGTTGAGTTGTCTGTAACTAATATCCGTAACGACAGCGTTTGCGAACATAAATCATACGGTTGTTTCAAGATTGCGGAGTCTGCTTTGTATGTTCCAAATACGTTTACTCCAAATGGAGATGGAATAAACGATGAGTTTAGGGTTGCTTACCGTTCAATCAAAAGCTTCCAAATTTATATCTATGATCAATGGGGACGACGTGTTTATGATTCCAACGATATCACTCAGGGTTGGGATGGTTATGTAGGAAGTAAGTTGGGAACGATTGGAACCTATTTTTATGTAATCATGGCAGAAGGAACGGACGGCGTTTCTTACAATAAAAAAGGAACTGTCAACTTGATTCGTAGCAAATAGGTCTTATAAAGCTAAATAGTCTAAAATTCAAAAATCCCTAATCTTAAGAGATTGGGGATTTTTTATGACCATATAGAAAAACATCAACACAGAAAGAATCAGAATGATGTTCTAAACTTCAAATACAGAGAAAAAACAGAGAAAACCATCGCAAAGACATGAAATAAACGATTCTCAATGAGTTGAAAACTGCAAAATCTAAGTTAAAATATTGATAATCAAAGTTTTTAGATTAAAATTTATGGTATGTTGATTTTTCGAAAATAGAAGACAACACGAAAATCTCTGAATTAAGTAAATAAAATGTCTCAAATAATTGTTAAATACGAAATAGTACACAACAAGTGCAAATTTTAGTGATGATGATAAAATGTGAACTGGAAAAATTTTTTTATGGGTCAGACGAATTTATAGAGAGCATGTGAATTATACAGAAGTTAAACATAAATAGAGTATAATATATGGCTTTAATATTGTACAAATGATAATTCGCTAACTTTATATATTTTACATTATCACATTTGTAAAAACAATAAACATATTACAAAAGTAAAAATAT
>CAVKBM010000135.1:0-4086 GCA_963654355.1 Bacteroidaceae bacterium
CAAATCAACGATTCATTCATCCAAAGTGCTTGGAGAATCGAGGGAGGAGGCATGCAGATAGCAGAAAAATTAGCAGAGAACATAGCCCGCTTAAATGGAGTCGTAAAGAGAAACGCTAAAGTGGACGAACTCATAGAAGAAGGAGAAAATATCACAAGAGCGAAACTGAGCAACGGGGAAGAGATCGAAGGCAAATGGTTCATCTCCAACATACATCCCGCAGCCACCTTGCAATTAGTCAAGAATAGCAAGAAAATAAAAAACATCTACAAGCGCAGAATCAACAACATACCGAACACATTCGGAATGTTCACCGCCAACATACAGCTGAAGAAAGACTCCATCCCCTACCAGAACAGAAACCAATACATCTATGAAACAGATGAACTATGGAATTTCGGGGAGTACAAAGGATCAGGAAAAGTAAATGCCGTGTTGGTTAGTTACCAATGCCCCAAAGAAGAGGGGAAAACTACCGACAATATTGATTTGCTCACCCCAATGAATTGGCAGGAAGTAGAGCAATGGAAAGACACATCATTGATGCACCGCGGAGCAGACTATGAGCAGTTCAAACAAGGGAAAGCAGAAGAATGTCTGCAATTAGCAGGGAAACATATATCTGGGCTATGCGATAGCGTGGAAAACATCTACACCAGTACGCCATTGACCTACCAATACTATACCAACACAATGCAAGGCAGTGCCTACGGAATGCTAAAAGACCGTAGCAAACTGGCCTATACAATGCTGACACCGAAGACACCGATCGCGAACCTCCTTTTAACTGGTCAAAACCTCAATCTTCACGGCATCTTAGGTGTCTCCATGACATCCTTCTTCACATGCGCCGAGATCATCGGAATGGAGAAAGTAAGAAAAGACATTGGATTGGAATAGCTCAGCTACCAACAACCGAAGAGTATGAAAAAAAGAAAGCAAAACGAAAGCAAACCCAACTGAGAACTGCGTCAATACGATGTTTTCTCTAACAATTTTCTTTTTTATTTGGAGTATTGGAAAAACTTTTTTTTTACTTTTGCAATACGAGTGGGGTCGTTTTTACCTTCTCGACAAAATTCGATAGAATTATATTGTTCATTATATAAATAAATTATGGCTAAAGAAAAGAAATTCATCACTTGTGATGGAAATGAAGCAGCTGCACATATCTCGTATATGTTCAGCGAGTGTGCCTGTATCTACCCTATCACGCCATCTTCAACAATGGCTGAGCATGTAGACGAATGGGCTGCACAAGGGCGCAAGAACATCTTCGGTGAGACAGTGTCTGTAACCGAAATGCAGTCTGAGGCAGGTGCAGCAGGTGCAGTTCACGGTGCGATCCAAGCAGGAGCGTTGACCTCCACCTACACAGCATCTCAAGGACTCCTTTTGATGATTCCAAACATGTACAAAATCGCTGCCGAGAAAATGCCAGCTGTTTTCCATGTTTCTGCTCGTACCATCGCATCTCATTCATTATGTATCTTCGGAGACCATCAAGATGTCTACGCTTGCCGTCAGACTGGTTTCGCAATGCTTGCCGAAGGTTCTGTACAGGAGGTTATGGACCTCGCTGGTGTAGCCCACTTGTCTACCATCAAGTCTCAAGTTCCCTTCCTCAATTTCTTCGACGGATTCCGTACTTCTCACGAAATTCAGAAAATTGAAAAATTAGACAACGAAGACCTCGCTGACCTTATCGATAAAGATAAACTCGCAGAGTTCCGTTCTCGCGCCCTCAACCCTAACAAACCTGTTATGCGTGGTATGGCCGAGAATCCTGACACTTTCTTCACTCACCGTGAGTCTTGCAACTCAATGTACGATGCAGTTCCAACTATCGTTGAGAACTATATGAAAGAGATTTCTAAGATCACAGGGCGTAACTATGGTTTGTTCGACTACTACGGAGCAGCAGATGCAGACCGCGTCATCATCGCTATGGGTTCTGTTACCGAGTGTATCCGTGAAGTCATCGACTTCCTCGCTAAGAAAGGTGAGAAAGTTGGTTTGGTTGCCGTTCACTTGTATCGACCATTCTCTACAAAACACTTGCTCGCTGCAGTTCCTAAATCTGCCAAGGTAATCACTGTCTTGGATAGGACAAAGGAGCCAGGTGCAAACGGAGAGCCACTCTACTTGGATGTTCGCGAGGCATTCTACGAGGAGAAGAACGCTCCAGTTATCGTAGGAGGTCGTTATGGTTTGGGTTCAAACGATACCACTCCTGCCCAGATTCTTTCTGTATACGAGAATATGTCTCTTCCAACTCCAAAGAACCACTTCACTGTTGGTATCGTAGACGACGTTACCTTCACTTCTCTTCCAAAGAAGGAGGAAATCGCAGTTGGAGGAACTGGAATGTTCGAGGCTAAATTCTACGGTTTGGGAGCAGACGGTACTGTTGGTGCAAACAAGAACTCAGTAAAGATCATCGGAGATAACACTAACAAGCACTGTCAAGCATATTTCTCTTACGACTCTAAGAAGTCTGGAGGATTCACTTGCTCTCACTTGCGTTTCGGAGACTCTCCAATCCGTTCAACCTACTTGGTGAACACACCTAACTTCGTTGCTTGCCACGTTCAGGCATACCTTCACATGTACGACGTAACCCGCGGTCTTCAGAAGAACGGTACATTCTTGTTGAACACCATTTGGGAAGGTGAAGAGTTGGCTAAGAACTTGCCTAACAAGGTAAAGGCTTACTTCGCTAAAAACAATATCAAGGTTTACTATATAAACGCAACTAAGATTGCACAAGAGATTGGATTAGGCAACAGAACTAATACAATTCTTCAATCTGCGTTCTTCCGCATCACAGAGGTTATTCCTGTTGACTTAGCAGTAGAGCAAATGAAGAAATTCATTGTTAAGTCATACGGAAAGAAGGGTGAAGACGTAGTCAACAAGAACTATGCAGCCGTTGATCGTGGTGGCGAATACAAAGAGTTGACTGTTGACGCAGCATGGGCTAATTTAGAGCCAGATGCTGTTAAACCAAACAACGACCCTGAGTTCATCAACAAGATCGTTCGTCCTATCAACGCACAAAACGGAGACCTGCTCACCGTTTCAGCATTCAAGGGCATTGAAGATGGTGAATGGCAGGCAGGTACAGCAGCATACGAAAAACGTGGAGTGTCAGCATTCGTTCCAGTTTGGAATGCAGCAGACTGTGTACAATGTAACAAGTGTGCGTTTGTTTGTCCTCACGCATGTATCCGTCCAATCGTCATGACCGACGAAGAGGCTAAAGGAATGAACGGAGAGATGATTGAGATGAAAGCTCCAGCCGCAATGAAGGGCATGAAGTTCCGTATGCAAGTAGGCGTTCTCGACTGTCTTGGTTGTGGAAACTGTGTTGACGTTTGTATGGGTAACAACCCAGAGAAAGGCAAAAACGCCCTCAAGATGGTTGCGTTCGACCCTGAATCAGCAGAGACTGCAACAGAAACCGCAAATTGGGAGTATGCTGTTAAAAATGTGACTTCCAAGCAAGATTTGGTCGACATCACTTCTAATCCTAAAAACTCGCAGTTTGCACAACCTTTGTTTGAGTTCTCTGGAGCATGTTCAGGATGTGGTGAGACTCCATACGTCAAGCTGATTTCGCAATTATTTGGTGATCGAGAGATCGTAGCCAACGCAACAGGATGTTCTTCAATCTACTCTGGTTCAATCCCATCAACTCCATACACTACCAACGCTAAGGGTCAAGGTCCAGCCTGGGCTAACTCTTTGTTTGAGGATTTCTGTGAGTTCGGTCTCGGAATGGAACTGGCAAACGAGAAGATGCGCGACAGAATTGAGAGAGTGATGAAGGAGGCTATCGAAGCTGATTGCACACCAGCAGAGGCTAAGGACTTGTTCGCACAATGGATTGAGAACAAGAACGACGCTGCTAAGACGAAAGAATTGTACGAGAAGATTGTTCCAGTAGTTGAGGCAGGCAAGAAGAACGGTTGCAACCACTGTAAGCAATTGAGCGATTTGGAAGGTTACCTCATCAAACGTTCACAATGGATTATCGGTGGAGATGGAGCTTCATACGATATCGGTTACGGAGGACTCGACCAC
>CAVKBM010000136.1:0-4074 GCA_963654355.1 Bacteroidaceae bacterium
GGTATGTATGGAGATGATGAGGAAATCGTTCAATGCGATCCATTCGTGAAAATAGAAGAAAGGGAGGATGGCACATTGGTATACTCCTCAATGTACATTTTGCAAAGATTGTAGTAGTCCTTTTTAGGGTGTGAAAGTGACGTGATGTATCGCAATGCAATTTATTGTGTTGCGATATTTTTTTGACTGAAAAATTTGCGTTGAAACTTTTATTTCACATTTTTTTACATTTCTTTGCAGTCAGATAGTAATGGTTCTATGTGTCTATATTTATAATGTATCTATATTTATAGATGTATTAGTATAAATGTTTCTTTTTTGTTCTCTAATTTTTAAGGTATGATGAAAAACACGAAATGTGCGCTGGCTATGTCGGCGTTATTGTTGGCTTCGGGATCTTCTATGGGTTCTGTTGTCATAAATGAAATTATGCCCAAGAATGTCTCGTACCAGATAAACGATCAATTCCAGTTTTCTGGTTGGGCGGAGATTGTTAACAATGGTGAGACAGACGAGGATGTCTCGCTCTATTTCTTCTCTGACGAGGCGGAGAATCCCACAAAATGGCAAATCACGACAGGTGATGACGACCTTGTTCTGAAACCTGGCGACTTCGCCGTCGTCTATTTCGATGAGATTGAAACGGACGATGACGGCGAGGTTGTTCCTCTGCATGCAAGTTTCAAGCTGCCTGCTAAGAAGGGTTGCCTTTATTTGTCGGATCAGAGTGGCATCAACATAGATCGCCTGCCTTACGACACGGTATACAGGAATATCTCATACGGAAGGATGACAGACGGCACTTTGGCTCACTTCACGCAACCTACCTTGGGCAAAGCCAATGCGGATGTTAGTGTTGCTTCCGTTCAAACGACGGCTCCTCAGTTTAGTTTGGCTCCTGGTTTCTACACCCAAGGTCAAACCGTTGAAATATATGCTGATTCCTCGGCAACAATCTACTACACGACGGATGGAAGCGAACCATCCAAATCAAGTCAAAAATATGTAAGTCCGCTCTCTATCCAATCAAATACGCCTTTGAGGGCAATCGCAATCAAAGAGGGCGAGATAAACAGCAGTATCACTACCGCATCCTATTTCTTTAATGAAAAAGTGGAAAAATTGCCAATCGTCTCACTCGTAACTTCTCCCGAATTTCTTTACAGCGACTCAATCGGAATGTTGGTGGCAGGTGTGAATGGCAAGGAAGTGCCAAGTTATTGTGGGGGAAGCGACGATTATGCCAACTACAACACAGATTGGGATCGTCCTTGTAATTTCGAATTGTTTGACAGAACGAAAAAAGAACGACTCAACCAAGAGGTGAAAATTGGAAATTTCGGAGGTTGCTCTCGCACTAAATACATAAAGTCTATCAAGGTGAACGCTGGAAAGGTCTATGGCGACAATAAATTAGACTATTCCATCTTCGAGGAGAAGCCAAACTTGAAGTGGAAGAGCGTCGTTTTGAGAAATGCAGGCAACGATTTCGGGCGTTCTTACCTTCGTGATGGCTTCATACAGACGCTCCTGATCGGTCAAGCAGACATTGACCACCAAGCCTATCAGCCTGCGATGGTCTTCATCAATGGAGAGTTTTATGGTATGCTCAACATTCGCGAACGCACCAACAAAGACTTTATCTACTCCAACTATGGTTTGGACGAGGGTGAGTTCTACCTCAACGAAGGCAATTGGGCCAACGAGGAGGAGAGTGGCTATGGAGATTTGATGGATTACTGCGTTGCTGGCAATGCTGGCAAATCTGATTTCTATGACAACATAGATAATTTGATTGACATTGACGAGTTTCTCAATTACTTCATGCTTGAGATGTATTGTGGAAACTCAGATTGGCCTAACGGAAACATCAAATGTTGGAGAGACAAAAGAGATGGAGGGAAATGGCGTTGGATCGTTTATGATACAGAGTATTCTTTGTCTATCTATGGAAATACGTTGAAATCCAACTGTTTCTCAAATGCCGTGAAACACAACCTATTCAAGGCGGCTATTCAAAATGAGAAGATTAAAGAACGACTATTGGCTAAATTCTGTGTCCACTTGGCCACGACATTCAATCCTGAACGTACGAATCATATCTTGGACAGTCTCATTTCTAACATACAGCCTGATGTGGAGCGTCATATAAAGAAAATTTCAAGCGCATATAAGTTAGAGGCTGAGTTTGAAAATGATATTGCGACGATACGGAGTTTCATCAAGGGGCGCCCTGCTGTGATGTTCAAAAATGCCAACAGCCGTTTCAGCGTCGACACGTTGCCAATTCACATCTATTCGGATGTGAAAGAGGCCACTTTCTCTATTAATGAAGAACCAATTCGCACTTCTGATTTCAGTAGTTATTTCTTTACGAAAACCTATTGCCAAATCACTGCCAACGAACCTGTAGGTTATAATTTCTCTCATTGGGAGATAACTTTACAGAACGAGAGTAACACTTTGAAACTCTACGAACCAACCTATTGTGATACCTTTGTGGGTGGTTCGTTCAAGGCGGTATACACGGTAGATGCTGATTTCAATGCGGATGCCCCTCAAATCTTCTTTAACGAAGTCTGCGCTTCAAATTCCATCTATTTGGATGAATACCGCGAGCCAGAAGACTGGGTTGAACTCTACAATACAGGACAGTCGGATTATGCGTTAGGTGGTTTGTTCTTCTCTAACAATGGATCTGATTTAGGTATGTTCCAAATTCCAAGTTCCGACTCCACCATCATCAAGGCGAATGACTATCTTGTCTTCTGGGCGGACAAAGAAACGGAGCAGGGTGTGAGACACCTCAACTTTAAAATGTCGGCTTCGCAGAAAAACACGTTGTTCTTGTCTGAATTGAAAAATGGTCAATACCAAATTCTTGATTCTGTAACCTATCTTCCTCATAAAGAGAATGAGTCCTACGCTCATTTTGGAAAGTACGGGGTGGCTAATCCTACTTGGAAGATTACAGGTCGCCCAACTTTTGAGTGCCTCAATATCTACGGAAAATCTTTGGATGTAGAGGATGTTGTGACGATTGGAGAGTCGTTCGCTTATATCTATCCGAACCCTGCTGAGGATTGGCTGAATTTCTCATTCTCTTGGGATGGCGAGTGTCAAGCTCGCATAGCCACGCTTAGCGGTATGACCGTGAAAAACTTTGCAGTACACGATGGCGATCATGTGTCTGTTGATGATTTGACCCCAGGATTCTACATTGTGATGGTGCAGACTCCTAACGGCATGATGACTTTCAAACTCATCAAAAAATAGAATTATTTTCCAAAACTCAGAGATTCCTGCCAATTTGGCAGAGTCTCTGACATAAAATCATTCCCCAATCGAAAATTCACTGACAATGTTGAGGCGTGAACAGCAAAAATAGGTTTGGCACAGCATTTGAAAGAAAGAGAATGAGCGTTGGTTGTGCAACGCTCGAAACTGAATTGAATAATAATAAAAGAATATAAAGATATGGGAAAGATTATTGGAATCGACTTAGGAACGACGAACTCATGCGTCGCAGTCATGGAAGGTAACAATCCAGTTGTTATCGCCAACAGTGAAGGAAAACGTACCACTCCATCAGTGATTGGTTTCATTGAAGGTGGTGAGCGTAAGGTCGGTGATCCTGCTAAAAGACAGGCTATCACTAATCCTCAAAAAACCGTTTTCTCAATCAAACGTTTCATGGGTGAGACTTACGATCAGGTAACTAAAGAGATAGAACGTGTGCCTTACAAGGTGGTTCGCGGTGAGAACAACTCTCCTCGTGTAGACATTGACGGACGTTTGTACTCTCCACAAGAGATTTCTGCGATGATTCTTCAAAAGATGAAATCAACCGCAGAGGAGTATTTGGGAGAAAAGGTTACTGAGGCAGTCATCACAGTTCCTGCATATTTCAACGATGCTCAAAGACAAGCCACTAAAGAGGCAGGCGAGATCGCTGGTTTGACGGTTAGACGTATCGTCAATGAGCCTACGGCTGCGGCTTTGGCCTACGGTTTGGATAAGAAGGGCAACGATATGAAGATTGTCGTATTCGACTGCGGTGGTGGTACTCACGAT
>CAVKBM010000137.1:0-3981 GCA_963654355.1 Bacteroidaceae bacterium
AAATCCTCTGAGATGGGAATGTTGTCAAAATTATTGCGGACCGCATTTTGTTCACATCGTTCTCTCGCAATAATCTTGCGTACATATTCTAATTTTCTTTCGTGAATTTTATTTTCTTCGGCTTTTTTTTTTGATAGACTCATAAAGTCATCTGGTATACTTATAAATTCTGAGTTCTCTTTTGTAACTTCTAATGGGGTGCCGAAGAAAAATCGAATGCCTTTTTTGAATCTCCGAGAATAGCTGTTCTCTTCTTCAATAAAACTATTGTCGGGTTGTCTTGTGAAACGATATAGACGATCTTCTTCAAAATTGAATAGAAACGCCTCCTGTAATTCGTCGTCCTGATGGAAACATGCGATGATTTCACGTCTTCGTTCATCTTCCACTTTGTTGTACGCAGTATAGATGATAAACTCGCAGTAACTGCAATTTCTATATCTGAAAAGAGAAAAATTGGGAGTGATGCCATCTAATCCGTCGGCTGTTACCTCTAATTCTAAGTAGTTACGAAACAGATAGTCAACAAAAGCTTCTCTCCTCGTTAAAGTAGTTTGTAAATATCCTTCGCAAACGCTATGAACGGCGAGTTCAACATCTTCTTCAGAAATTTCTTTTAACAAATCTTTTATGACTTCTTTGTATTTTCTTAACTTAATCATAAGGGTATTTCTCTATTAAAGTGTTTAAATGGATTTCAAATGTGCTTGAGTGCCACTGTGCTGGTAAAATCACCTAAAATGGTGTGAAAACCAAGAGTTATCAGTATAGCGAAGATAACGATAAGATTTGCAAAAATTATGGCTTTGGGAGATTCTTTTTTGATTTTATTCATATTATCACATCTCTTCACAAAGATTAAAAATCGGGCTTTGTTTATAAACTTGTTGATAAGTTGTTTAAAGATTTTTGGTAATTCGCATATATGAGAATGTCATATTCTATTGTATGAGAATGAATAATTCTCTAACTTTGACTTCTGAAAAAAGAAAGGAGGGAGAATGATTTAATAAATTACATCAAAAAAATGGCGAAGATAAAGTTTTCTATACGAAACAACTTCACGACTGAATTCACAGTGAAAAGGTAATACTTATATTTTGATCAAATAAACCGTTATAATTAAAAAAATAACTACTATGGGAGGCAGAGGGACCTATGACTTAGAAAGCCAATCTATTCCTGTTGAAAATAGGAAGTATATAACATTGGATGTTATAGATGGCATAAAAGTCATAGCAGACTACATCACAAAAAATGGAAGAACGCCTGTTCTGTCTAATACAGCAGATACAGTGTATGCTGTTTACAGCGAAAAAAGCAGGTCGCATAAAGCACCTGTTCTTTTATAAAAAACATATACTAAAGTATTGTATAGACATAGAAGGGGACAAATCTCATGGACATAAGATGTTCATAGATGAAAAGACAGGAGTAATCAATCGGGAAAGCCACTCAAAGGATAATATATTCCCTTTAACAAAAAAGCAGTGGTCTTTAGTAAATAAATTTTCAACATGGAAAAAATAATTATTAGCAATTGGATGCCCAATGACCCATTTATATTAGAAAGCGATTTGGGATGGACAGTAGACGACGCAAGGAACGCCATGACAGTCGATAAAAAAGGAATATTTGACTATTATTGGAAATCTTTTTTTAAGATAATCTTCTACTATGTAGACAATAATAGATTTTACGAACTTTTTATGGAATCATACCCTCACAAATTCTGGGAAATTCCTAAAAAAGAAGATTGGGATGGAAAATATCTCGGCACTCAAGTTGATATAGACGATCACAAAGAAGGCATCCTTTTATCAACTTTCGACGACGATACTGATTTATGGAACACCCTAAAAGTAGACGGCATTCCAATTGGCAATGTGTTAGATAGATCACTAATAATGGACATTAACGTATGAGAAAAGATACCGAATGGAGACACAAAGTATTCAGAAAAAGTTTCCACAGAGTTGACCTGTTAAATGGTCTTGAGTTGGATGATTTTGACATTCCAAAGTTACAAGCATATTATGGAGAACTGCCAAAATCTATCATTGATTGGAAAACTGCCAAAAGCCACAGAAATTGTACTTTCAACTGGATTCACTTCTTTATAGATGACGTCAGCTTTGAAGATGTTTGGAATCCAAAGTACACCAATCGAGACCTTGATATTTTATGCTCTTTTTCAGGAATCATTACACCTGACTTTTCTTTATTGCCTAATATGACTTACGCAAGTAAAGTATTTAATGTGCAGAGGAATAGGACAATCGGGCAGATTCTACAGAGAATAGGGCAAAACGTAATTCCCTCTATCAGTTGGGCTGAACGTGAAAGTTTCAACTATTGCTTCAAGGGTGTTCCTTTGTATAGTACCGTTGCTATAAGTACAAACGGGGTTCTACGGAATACTGTTACAAGAAAACTTTTTTTTGAAGGTTTTTTCGAAATGGAAAGAGTTCTTCATCCTACCACAATCATTGTGTTTGGAGAAAAGATTGATCTTCAAACAAAGGCAGAACTCATATTTTTCCCAAACACACAAATTCTTAGACTAAGAGGACAAATAAAGTAAGCAAATACTTATTGTGAATATGCCATTGTCATAATTGATAATGGTATATTTGCATTATTGAAAATTACAAAATCAAATCAATGAAGAGTCTATATTCAACAGCCCAGTCTGTAGGTGACATTATAACAGAAACGCTTTCTTCTAAGTCTTTGAAGCAAAGTGAACTCTGCGATATCACTGGAATAGCCAAGCCTATTTTAAACGATGTAATAAAGGGTAGGCGTAACATCACCGCAGAAATGGCAATTCTAATAGAATCTGTATTAGGGATAAGTGCTGACAAACTATTACAAATTCAAATTTCAAATGATTTAGAAAAAGCGTACAAAGACGAGAAAGTGATAAAACGACTAAAAGACATGAGTGATTGGGCGATTTTATCAAAAAAAGTGTCACTTCCCATACTAAAAAAATTGTGTCCTTCAGACAATTCCATACACGATAAACTGATTAAAACATTAGATTTTTTCCAAGTATCTTCCATAGAAGATTTTTTAGAATTGTCCGACAAAGAAGAACGTCAATCTTACTTCAAAAAGTCAGATAAGCTACATGTTGATACGACCGCATTATTCACATGGAAGCATTATTGTATTAACCAGTCCTCAAAAACTAAAATAAATAATCCGTTTGACAAGAATCGTATAGACGAGCTATGTCATAAAATCATTGAAATAACAACTGAAAATAGAGACACCTACGACAGAGTCCAAAGAGTATTTTTAGACTATGGTGTTCGTCTTTTATACATTCCAAAAGAAGGTCAAGTTCCTGTTGACGGTCTCTCTTTTTGGATTGGAGATAACCCAACTGTTATTATTACAAAAAGACTTACAAACATAGACAATTTCGCTTTTTCTGTTATGCATGAGATCGGACATATAAAGTTGCATTTATTAAATAATTCTGAAACTTTTATAAATATTAATTCTGAGGATATTGACAAACAAGAGGAGGAAGCAAACTTGTTTGCAAAAGATGTTTTTATTTCACCTACAATATGGAATAATTTCATGAATAAAGTTCAGACCTATAATCCTTATTCTGTTCACTTAGCTGTAAAGGAATTAGCCGACAAACTAAACATAAACCCTCAAATATTATACGGACGATACATGTACGAAACTGGTCTTTATCGACTCCGAAGAGTATTTCCTACAGAAGTGATGTAATAGCAAAAAAGACTCCGAACAATATCCACTGTCCATAGGCTTTACCGACATCTCTTTGTTGCCATAATTATAGGTTCGTTGTTGGTCAAAATGTTTCCATGTACTTCTTGAGAAACCTTGAATAGGATTTTTCTTCAATGATGACGCTGTTGTCTTTCTTCCGAGAGTAACGCGTCCATTTTTTCGTTTTCGGGTCGTATAAAAACGCCTCCTCTATGGTAACAA
>CAVKBM010000138.1:0-3958 GCA_963654355.1 Bacteroidaceae bacterium
TTACCTCTTTCAGAATCTCCTGTCCTATATGATATTTCTCCATTGTGTTACTTTTTTAATCCATGTGCAAAGGTAAGCGGTTTCTGACAGATTTCTCCGACACACATATTCGGAAAAGGCGGAATGAAGTGTCGGAAAATCAGGAAAGATGCTAAACCGTGCTATCAGATGACATCTATTTGGAAATCAGAATACTTGTTGCTCACGCCTTCTCTGAACTTTGTGAATGTAGGGTTGCTGCCACCGTCACTCCATTGCTTGGTGTATCTGATTTCACGACCATTGTAAGTGAATGTGCCATGAGGTTTCTTATCTTCCTGGCAGACTTTGATATTCTTTGAATCACTTACATTCACACGCTTACTGCTGATGTAGCCGCCTATCTCCGTATCAATGTCTTGAACGCTGTCTGATGAATTGGCAAGACGGAACTCAACGAACTTCTCCAACACCTCATACATAGAGTAGTTACCTTCTTTGTTTATAGTGTAGGCATTCTTTGAGCGGCTTTTGCGCTCCACCTTTGCCATACTCTTTGAAAGTTCCTCGTCGCCAAGGGCATTGATTGCCGCACGGATAAGATCCTCGTTATTCTTGAAGAATGTTGTAAGCAGTTCTCTTTCTTTCTGTTCCATTGCCATGATGATTATATGTTTGTTAGTATCGTTGTCTTTGTCGTCATCAGTCTCCGAAGGCTTTCCAAGAGTCTTGATGTAGTCTTTCAGACGGTACATATCCTCTACCGTGATGTCCTTCTGCTCGCTGACAGGCTGGATGATGTTGTCAAGGACTTCCTGATAGTTGATTTGGATGTACTTGTCGCACTTGCACTCAGCCTTCTCTATGTCTTCCAAGTTGCAGTCAGTAGGTTTCAGAAAAACAAAGAGGTTGATGTCGTCCTTGTATTTCTCGGTGATGTACTGATAGTATGCTTCCGTCTGATACAAGGTCGTTTCGGTATTTCTTTTATTCGGTTTGTCAAGTTTCTTTCCGTTCCTGTCAAAACACTTGGTTGTTTCAGACGCACCAATCTTGTTCTCAATGGCGATGTTGATGTTTCTTACCACACCATTGACTCTTGCTACGCACTTGATGACAATATCAATGTCGCCCTCCTCGTATGCAGGTATGTCTTCCGAAGTCCGCTCAATAAAAATAGGATATTCCGCAATGACATTGTACGACAGAATGTAAAGGCTCTGAGAGTAGATGCTGTTGGCAAGTTCCTCGTCAAACTCTGCGCTGTCTTGCATGTTCGCCCATTTCAACAGCAGTACTATCAGTTTCTTTATAGGGCCGATATTCGGGTCTGCATTGAAGTCCTTGTTGCCGAAGAACCAAGCCAAGAACTGCGTATGTCTTGTCTCCTTGCGTGACTGGTTGATGATTTCCCACGTGGTAGGCGTGGCGTAATACCTCTTCAAGTCGTTGATAGACTCGTCAAGATTGAATTTGATAATCAGATCTTTAATCTCCTGTTCGGTTAGGTTGTCTGTGGCCATAGCTTATAATGGTTTTATAGTTCACAATGTTTAAAGGTAAATGAGGGTGTACCTTGATTGATACACCCTCTCAGTATTAAGTTGACCTTAATAACTGATTGGTAAATTACAATACATTGTAGTTTTCGCAATTAATGCTTGACCAATTTGGGTATTTTGCAAGAATAGCTTCTCTGCACTTTGTTCCCCAACCATTGCTGAGATATTGAGGTTCTGAAATCTCAACAATAACGTCAAAACTTTTGCCTACAGCTCCATCGTAATTAGCCTTACCGGTTACTCTTACTCGTGCCATAATAAATGTTTTTACTGGTTCATGTCTACTTCCTATCGAGCGACTCGACTTTCTCTATTACCTACTTCCTTTAAAGCGTTTCGGCATTCTCTTTTTTGCTCCTTTTTTATGCGTTGTGGATTTCAGTGTAGTGCGCACTCTCCCAATTCACTTCTGGGTATCTCAGACGTGCAGTAGCCAAAATGATCGCCTCCTGGTCAAATGAGTTGTGGCATAAGTTCCAACGATTTGTATCAATGACAAATTCGTCATAAACTCTACCGCAGACATCGTGAAGTGTCACCTTGCATCCGTTGCGGTGTCCTTCCGCATAATAAGTGATTCTAAGTCTTGACATATTCCTAACTGATTATTGCTTTAAATATAATTTCTCTATGCATCAGTATTCCCAATCGTCCATCAAATCATCAATGAACTTTTCTTGGCCTTTTGTCAACCATTTGAGTCCAGTAATGATTCCCAGTATGCCTGGAATCCATGCCCAACAGAAAATTGCATAGACAACACCTGAGGTATACTTGCCTACATAGAACTTGTGTGCACCAATCCACCCAAGAAGAATGGCAAGTGCAGCAGCAACACGATAGTCTTTGCTATTCTCAAGTTCCTCTCTGTGTCTGACCTTTGCTTCTTTACGCCTTTCTTCTCTTTCTTGACGTTCCTCTTCTTCTTTGCGGTCTCTTTCAAGTTCCGCAAGTTCTGCCTTTTGTTTTGCGGCATCAATCTGCTGTTGAAGTTTGATGCGTTCAACTTCAGCTTTAACCTTTGCTGCTTTGACAGATTCATCGATCTCTACCTCATACTGTAATTTCTCTTCATACTCGCTCTCTGTAGAAGAACTATCGTCTTCATCACAGTCATCATCGTTATAAGACGAATGTGAGTAGTCGTAGCTTGTAGGTTCAAATTGGTCGTAATGGAAACAACTTTCAGGGTCGTTTCCCCACAAGCAAGTGACTGGGAAATGAGGACATTTGTCCTTGTGTGGACATTGATTGTTCTCGTTAATGCCACCGCCAGACCAATCTTGATAAAGGTCACAGTCTTGATAGTTCTCAGTTGCACAGAAGCGGCAAGTTCCGTCTACTCCTGCAATGTTGCACATGTCTTTAAACTTGCAGTTGTTTTTCTTTCCGAATAATCCCATGTTATGTTCGTTGTTGTTATAATTTCATGTTTTTAATTCAATAAATTACCCATTCTGACAAAACGAAAGCGGTAAAAATCTACGGCAGTACGATTTTGCTCTATTTTCTTATATACTCCCATTGCTCAAATGCCGAGACATCTGCCTGTGGTTCTTCTTCCTTAGAATAATCATTGGCGACATATACCACAGGACACTTTGTCTTATACATCAGGTCGAAGGCATATTTAAGATAGGGTGCTTTCAACTGTTCCAAATAGCAGTGAAACAAGAAGAACTTAGTGTTCTCGTTGTATGTTCCAGGGATGATGAGTTTATCGGAACCATCTGACGGTTGAATTACGCCTTCTTTATCTGCATAGATGGCACCTCCACAAGTGGCGCAACCATTCATCTCGCTGATAGCACGTCTTGCGATGTCAATGTCTGGGTTTGAATGGAACCATATAAGCACAGGGCGTATTGGTGTACTGTTGATGTACTCTTCGATAGTCTCAATAATGTTGTCTTTGTTCGTTGTTTTCATATCCAGTCTTTTGTCAAAGTCTGACTATATTCCGACAAAACAAAAAGCAGCAAAGACTCTACGACTGCACGATTTTGCTCGCACGCCGTAGAGTCTTTGCTGCTTTTTCTTATGCTATTGCCCATAGAGCCAGACTTCAAGGTTGTGTCCTATGGCTCCGTTCGGACTGTTGTTGTTCAGATTGTGTGCACTCTAATGCACGAAAAAGCGTGAAGCCACCTGTCGCTTGCTCCACCTTTGAGGCCTTAGGACTTGCCCTTCACGTCAGAACAAGCAACGAGACCCCACGCCGATATGTATATGCACGCTCCCATAGAGCCAGCCCTTGTGAGGCTGACTTATGAAAGGTACGTATATAACATACCCATAGGCATCATCGTTGCAAGGTTCTTTGACGTGAGATTTGGAGTGTCCTAAGTTCCAAAGGTCAAAAACCAAGCGCCAATAACGCTTTTCTTATGTTTGCCCTCTACCAACCGCCACTCTTT
>CAVKBM010000139.1:0-3924 GCA_963654355.1 Bacteroidaceae bacterium
GTGTTATTGTGTATCTCTATAATATGCGGGTGAAAATACGCACAGATAAGGAGATTTCCGATTCAAAACTGCAGTTCTTTACGGATATATCGCACGAGCTTCGAACTCCGCTTACGTTGATCAGTGCCCCATTGGAGAATGTGTTGGAGCATGGCAGTGTCAATGAGGAGGATCGTCAACAGTTGGAGGTGGTGCGAACGAATGCAAATCGTATGTTGCGAATGATGAATCAGATTTTAGATTTTCGAAAGATTCAGAGTAACAAGATGCGACTGAGAGTGCAAAAGACCAATTTGGGTGCGTTCATCTCTTCCTGTAGTTCTAATTTCTTGCGTGTGGCAGAAAATCGGCATATATTTTTCTCGATTGAAGACCACACGAAGGGAGCGATGTTTTGGATTGACAGAGATAAAATGGATATGGTGATGTTCAACCTTCTGTCCAATGCATTCAAATTCACTCCAGAAGGGAAACGTGTCTCTGTGAACATATCTGTGCAGAATGATTATGGTGTGATTACGGTTTCGGATGAGGGGTGTGGGATGGAAAAGGAAAAACTTCCGACAATCTTTGAACGATATGTTACTTTGCAAGACTATTCTCTTACCAAACAGAGTGGTACGGGTATTGGTTTGTCGTTGGTGAAAGAAATTATTGATATGCATAGGGCGACCATTGAAGTGGAGAGTGAGATCGGTAAGGGGTCGAGGTTCATTGTAACGATTCGTCCAGGAAACGAGCATTTTGGCGAGAAAGTTGAGGTGGTTGAAACTGATGTGGAGGAGATGACAACAGTAGAGACTACTTCTGCGGATATTAGCGCGCGAAAAGAGGAACTTTCGATTTTGATTGTCGAGGATAATGATCAAATGAGAGATTTCTTAAGAAATGTTTTGAGTAAACAGTTTAAGGTGATAGAGGCGGAGAATGGGAAAATAGGTTTAGAATGTGCCATTCATGAGTTACCAAATTTCATCTTGACGGACGTAATGATGCCAGTAATGGATGGAATTGAGATGACGAGAAAGCTAAGGTCGGAAGAAAGCACATCTCACATTCCGATTATTTTGTTGACGGCAAAAACGGATCTGCAGAGCAAGATTGAATGTATGAAATTAGGTGCGAACGACTATATCACGAAGCCTTTCAGTATGGATTATTTGGAGGCTCGCATCAAGAATATTTTGGATGAGAGGCGGAGGTGGCAAGATAAATATCGTAGTGATCTACTTAGATCGATGAATGAAGATGATGAAAAATCGTCAACTGTTCAATTGACTCAATCTCAAACGTCAGAAATCAAAAACGAGGTTGAAAATGTAGTGGAAACACCAATATTGGAAAAATCGGACGATAAACTGATGCGACGGTTTTTGGATGTGATTGAGGCTAATATGGGTAACGTTGATTTTTCTGCAGAGGATGTTGAAGCGATGCTCAAAATCAGCCGTTGGCACTTAATGTCTAAGGTGAAGGCTCTCGTTGGAATGACTCCGACGGAGTTTATTCGAGAGACACGTTTGGCGCATGCTGCGAAATTGATAGATGAAGGCAAACTCTCGATGACACAGATTTCATATATGATTGGAATGTCGGATTCTCGCTATTTCAGTCGCTGTTTCAAACAAAAATATGGCGTAACACCGACTGAGTACAAGAATCGAAAAAAATTATAGTATGATAGTCGTTTAAATATCTCCCCTTTTCGTGGAATTAGTATTTCCCTTAACATTCGAATTTTATCTTTGTTAAGGGATTTGTTCCTTTACAAGAATAGGGAAATTATGAAATTGGCGAAAAATAGTGTTGTCAGCAACGATGGCTATGTCTTCAATAGAAAGACGGGAGAGAGTTTCACGTTGAACGCTCTCGCTGTAGACTTGTTGAGGCTCCTTGAAGATGAGGAAAGAGACATGGAATGCTTGACTGACTATATTATGGAAAATTATCAGGTAGATGATCGTTCAATCATATATTCCGACTTGTCCGATTTTCTATTTTATTTAAGGAGGAAAGAAATTATAGAGGATTAGAAAAAATCAGATGTTGAAAAAGATTCGGCAGAATGTTGTTGTATATGGAAGAGAAAAAAAGACTGACGATAGCTGTGAGTGGCATAAACGCAGTGGACAATCCTGGACCTGGAGTTCCTGTGGCTCGTAGTCTTCGTGAGGCATTTCAATATGATGTTCGTATCGTCGGCTTATGTTATGGCACGTTGGAGCCAGGCGCTTATATGAACGATATAGTTGACTCTTCTTATTTATTACCATATCCATCAGAGGGAGAAGAGGCGATGTTTAATCGTCTCCTTTACATACAGGGGCAAGAACATATTGATGTCCTGATCCCTAATTTAGATGCTGAACTTCTTCCTTTCATTCAGCTCTCGGATCAACTTCGTGCGATTGGTATTCGTATGATTTTGCCTACGGAAGCACAATTTGATTTGCGTCAAAAAGATAAATTAAGTCTGTTGGCGGAGTGTATTAAAATAAATGTTCCACATTACCTTACTTGTCATTCTTTTCAAGAATACAAAGATCACACGATGAATTTTCCATCTGGATTTCAATATCCAGTTGTGGTGAAAGGTCGTTACTATGAAGCGTATGTGGCATATAATTATACGCAGGCAGAAAGTCATTTCAATCAAATAGTGACGAAATGGGGATACCCAGTGATTGTGCAAGAGTTCGTGTCAGGCACTGAGTTTAATGTAGTCGGTAATGGTGATGGAAAAGGACATTTACTGGCGATGGTGGCGATGCGAAAGATGTATGTTACGGAAAAGGGGAAAGCATGGTCAGGTATCTCTGTTGAAGATGAGAAATTGCGATGTTTCGCTTCCGATTTTGTAAAAGAAACTTTATGGCGAGGTCCGTTTGAGTTGGAGTTGATGAAAGGGGATGATGGTTTTTTTTATCTGATTGAAGTAAATCCCCGGTTCCCAGCGTGGGTCTATTTGGCGACGGCTGTCGGTCAGAATATCCCTAAACAAGTTGTACAAATGTCTATGAATGAGAATATTGAGGCGTTTAATACCTACAATGTCGGTAAGATGTTTGTTCGTTATTCATGGGATATGATAGTTGATCATGATGAATATGGATCTTTCGCAGTTAAGGGAGAGAAGCATTCAGAAAGGAGGGATGTAAATGGTTCAGGCAGAAAATGAAATGGAAAATAATGGGGAAAATCAGATAGATAAAAGGAAGCTTTACAATCGACCAATGGCATCTCCTATCATCCCGACGATGCCGGGAAAGTCGGGTAACGCTTCTGCTGTTTCTGTGAAGACAGATGTTGATGGATTTGCCATTGAAGGTTTGGTGGCTCGGTATGGATCTCCGTTGTTCATCTTTTCGGAGGAGCAGGTGCGGAGCAATATTCGGAATGCGCAAAGGGCATTTAAGACCCGTTACCCGTCTGTAGTCTTTGCGTGGTCGTATAAGACGAATTATTTGTCGAAGATTTGCAAGATATTTCACGAAGAAGGTAATTGGGCGGAGGTCGTTTCTGGTTTTGAATACCAAAAAGCATTAATGAATGGGTGCGATCCAACGCATATCATCTTTAATGGACCATCAAAAAGTGATGATGATTTGAAATTGGCTATTAGTCATAACTCATTGATACACATTGATAATCTGTTGGAATTTTATCGTTTGGTGGAGATTGCCAAAGCTGAAAAAAAGGTGGCGTCAGTAGGTATTCGTATCAATATGGATGCTGGAGTTTATCCTCATTGGAATCGTTTTGGCTTCAATTATGAGAATGGAGAGGCTTGGAACGCCATTAAATTAGCCTTGTCAAATGAACATGTGTCTTTGCAGGGTATTCATTGTCACATTGGCACGTTCGTTCTCGCTGTGGATGCCTATGCGAAGTCTGCCGAGAAAATGCTTAATTTGGCTATAAAAA
>CAVKBM010000140.1:0-3911 GCA_963654355.1 Bacteroidaceae bacterium
GAGTCAACATTTTCAATAAATAAGAAAGAAATTAAAAAGTATTTAGGGGATTGTAAGAAAGCAAATATTACGGTAAGAAATTTTCCGCTGACAGTCAATCAGTTGAGAGATAAATTGAAGATAGGAGAAGGGGGAGAAGTGTACCTATTTGCAACGACATTAGGGGATAAGAAAGTGTTGGTGAAGACTAAAAAAACAGTGTGATTTAGGATTCAAGAAAAAGATTTTAGGGTTTGTTAATAAGACATTTGCAATAATCTTGTTGATAGCGATAGAAGGGTGTAACTTTGAAAGAAGTGTTTCTTACGAAGTTGTCTTGTTTGTAAATAATTGATATACAATAAGATAACAACAATAAAAGTAGTTTATGGGAAAATTTGTTCATTTGCATGTCCACTCGCATTATTCGATATTGGATGGAATGTCGAAAGTGCCAGATTTGATAGAAAAAGCGCGCAAATGTGGAATGAATGCGATTGCGTTGACCGATCATGGTAATATGTTTGGCATCAAGGAATTTACGGACTATTCCAACAAGGTGAACGGCAGGGTGAAAGATCAAATCAAGGAGCAGCAGGCCTTACTTGAATCAGATGAGTCGACAGAGGAACAAAAAGAGGCGGCGAAAGCGGCTATAGAGGAGTTGAACACGCAATTTTTCACACCGATCATTGGTGTGGAAGCCTATTGTGCGAGAAGGACACTTTACGATAAGGATAAAGATTTTAAGGAGATTAATCCAGAGACGGGCAAGGAAGTAATAGTCGACAAAAGCGGATGGCATCTCACACTGTTAGCGAAGAATAAGAAAGGTTATCAGAACCTTTGTAAGCTGGTTTCAATAGCGTGGGTGGATGGAAACTATCATCGTCCGCGTATAGATAAAAACATATTGCAGCAGTATCATGAGGGATTGATTGTGTCGTCTGCTTGTTTAGGAGGTGAGATAGACCAATTATTGATGGCTGGAAGGTATGAAGATGCAAAAAAGTCGGTAGAATGGTTCAAAAGTGTTTTTGGAGATGACTATTATTTGGAGATAATGCGTCATGAGACGGATAAGCCGAATGCCGACCGCAATGTGTACGAGCGACAGAAACAGATCAATCCTGATATACTTAGGTTAGGAAAAGAGACAGGGGTGAAAGTTATCGCCACGAATGACGTACACTTTGTTGAGGAGGAACATGGCGAGGCGCATGACAGATTGATTTGTCTGAGTACGGGTAAATTGCTGAAAGACCAAGACAGAATGCACTATACGAAGCAGGAGTGGTTGAAATCGCCTGAGGAGATGGCGGCGATTTTCAGTGATGTACCCGAGGTGTTGACTAACACTTTAGAGGTCGCAAGTAAGGTTGAAACTTATTCTATAGAATCTGGACCGATCATGCCAAAGTTTGACATTCCAGAAAGTTTTGGCACAGAAGAGGAGTATCGGAAAAAATTCACGGAGCAAGATTTATTTGACGAGTTCACGAGGAATGAGAAAGGGGAGGTCGTTCTTTCGCAAGAAGATGCAGAGAAGAAAATCAAGCGATTAGGTGGATATGAGAAACTTTACCGTATCAAATTAGAAGCCGATTATTTGGCAGAATTGACATGGAAAGGGGCGCATAAACGTTATGGAGAGAACATGACGGACGAGCAACGGGAGCGTATCATATTTGAGTTGCATATCATGAAGACCATGGGATTCCCTGGCTACTTCTTGATTGTGATGGATTATATTCGAGCGGCGAGAGAAGAGTTGAGTGTGTCGGTAGGTCCAGGGCGTGGATCAGCGGCAGGTTCGGTGGTGGCCTATTGTTTGAAGATTACAGACGTAGATCCACTGAAATATGATTTGCTGTTTGAGCGTTTTTTGAATCCAGACCGTATTTCCCTTCCTGATATTGACGTAGACTTTGACGATGATGGTCGAGGCGAGGTGTTGCGTTGGGTAACGAGGAAATATGGTAAGGAGAAGGTTGCGCATATTATCACCTATGGAACGATGGCTACGAAATCGTCAATTCAAGATGTCAGTCGTGTCCAAGAGATTCCGTTGCCAACCGTTGCAGATATAAAACGTTGTATTCCGGATAAATTTGATGATAGTATCAAGGATGAGAAAGGCAAATCGCCAAAAGTAAATTTGCGAAATTGCTTGAAATACGTTCCTGAGTTTAAGCGTTACTATGAAGGCAGTGATGAGAATGTTTCGTCAATGATTCGTTATGCGACGCAGTTGGAGGATACGATACGACAGATAGGAATTCATGCGTGTGGCGTTATTATCGGAGCAGACGACTTGACTAATTTCGCGCCAGTTTCGACGGTGAGAGACAAGGACACGAACGAAGATGTGATGGTGACGCAGTATGATGGTCATGTGATTGAGTCTGTTGGTCTGATTAAGATGGACTTTCTCGGACTTAAGACGTTGAGTATCATAAAAGAAGCCATAAAAAACATTAAACTATCACATGGAATAGATTTGGATATAGACGCTATTCCGATTGACGATGAGGCGACGTATAAGCTTTATAGTGATGGTGCGACGATAGGGACATTTCAGTTTGAGTCGCCAGGAATGCAGAAATATTTGCGTCAGTTGCAGCCGAGTGTGTTTGAAGATTTGATTGCGATGAATGCGTTGTATCGGCCAGGACCAATGGATTATATTCCGCAGTTTATTGCAAGAAAGCATGGTCAAGAGCCGATAGAGTATGACATTCCGTGCATGGAGCAGTACTTGAAAGACACCTACGGAGTAACAGTATATCAGGAGCAGGTCATGCTTTTGAGCCGTTTGTTGGCAAATTTTACTCGTGGCGAGTCTGATATGTTGCGTAAGGCGATGGGAAAGAAGCAGATTGCGGTGTTGAACAAGTTGAAGCCGAAATTTGTTTCGCAGGGAGAAGCCAATGGACATCCGAAAGCCAAGTTGGAGAAAATTTGGGCAGACTGGGAGAAATTTGCATCGTATGCGTTCAATAAATCGCATGCAACCTGCTATTCGTGGGTTGCCTACCAGACAGCCTATTTGAAGGCACATTATCCTGCCGATTATATGGCGGCCAACTTGACGCGAAGTATGGATAGCATTTCCGATATCACGAAGTTTATGGATGAATGTAAACGAATGGGTATCAATGTGTTGATTCCGAATGTCAATGAGAGTGAGCATAATTTCACCTCTAATAGTGAAGGCAATATTCGGTTTGGACTGGCAGGAATAAAAGGAGTAGGTATGGGAGCCGTTGATGCAATCATTAAAGAACGCGAGAAAAATGGCAAATATAAGGACATCTATGATTTTGTAGAGAGAGTCAACCTGACGGCATGTGGAAAGAAAACGATAGAGACATTGGCTATGGCAGGTGCTTTTGATAGTTTTTCTGAGGTGAAAAGGGAGAATTTCATGCAAGCCGCTTTTGTGGATAGCATTCACGCATACGGAACGAGAGTGCAGAATGACAAAGGTAAAGTGCAACTGCAACTCAGTCTGTTTGACAGTTCAGAGTTGGATGCGATGGTGATGAAGCCGAAGATTCCTAAAGTGGAATCAATCTCAAGAATGGACAAGCTGAATAAGGAGCGAGAATTGGTCGGCATTTTTCTCTCTTCACACCCATTAGACGATTATTATGTTGTATTGAAACATGTCTGCAATGCAGAAATGATTGATTTTTCTGATGATTGGAATGGACCTCTGTTTGTCAACGAAGAGAAGGAAGTGGCAATGCAAGACAAGGAGGTGATTGTCGGTGGAATGGTTACTGCAGTGAAAGAAGTAACCACGAAATCGGGCAATATAATGCGAATTGTTTCCCTACAAGATTATTCTGGCACTCATCAATTTTCATTTTTTAGCGATGAAATTGGTAAATATGGAAATTATCTAACTGTAGGATACAGTATAATGC
>CAVKBM010000141.1:0-3809 GCA_963654355.1 Bacteroidaceae bacterium
GATATGCATAAGGCCGTCGACCGTCTGAACAGTGCCATGCGCGACAAACATCAGAAAATCTTAATCTACGGTGATTATGATGTGGATGGCATCACTGCCGTCGCCTTGGTCTATAAGTTCCTTACCGCCAACTATGCGAATGTCGGCTTCTACATCCCCGACCGCTACATGGAAGGCTACGGTATCTCTAAACATAGTATTGACTATGCCGCCGATAACGGTTACAACCTCGTCATTGCTCTAGATTATGGCATAAAGGCCGTCGACGAGGTGGCGTATGCGAAAGAAAGGGGAATTGATTTCATCATCTGCGATCATCATACGCCCGATGGTGATTCTTTGCCCGACGCTGTAGCTGTTCTTGACCCTAAACGCTTCGATAATACCTACCCAGACACCAACCTCTCTGCTTGTGGGGTGGGGTTTAAACTTATGCAGGCGTTCGCACTTAGTAACGGTATTGATTTCAAACTTCTGAAGCCTTTGTTGGAACTGACGGCTGTTAGCATCGCTTCGGACATTGTTCCTATTAACGGAGAAAACAGAATTTTGGCCTACTATGGTTTGCAACAACTCAGTTCAAACCCTACCTTGGGTATGCGTAGCATCATCGATGTGTGTGGCTTGACGGGTAAGGAGATCACTATCAGCGACATAGTTTTTAAAATCGGTCCGCGCTTGAATGCGTCTGGTCGACTTCAATCTGCCAATCAAGCCGTCGAGCTACTCATATCAAAGGATGTGGAGAAAGCGCAGGAGAAGAGCCGCTACATCGATCAATGTAACAACGAGCGAAAGGAGTTGGACAAAATCACTACTGATGAAGCCAACCGCAAGTTGGAGGAGCTGGACGACCTCGCTAACCATGCTTCTATTGTCATCTATGACCCTTCGTGGCACAAAGGTGTAATCGGCATCGTTGCCTCTCGTCTCACAGAAAAGTTTTACAAACCGACAATCGTGTTGACAAAGTCAAACGGTTTCGCAACAGGGTCTGGACGCTCCATTCAGGGTTTTGATATCTACAAGGCGTTGGAGTCTTGCCGCGATATTCTGGAAAACTTCGGAGGACATACATACGCTGTCGGACTTACTCTCAAAGAGGAAAATGTGGCTGAGTTTACCGCTCGTTTTGAGGATTATGTGGCGAAAAACATAACTAAAGAGCAGGCAAATCCTCAAATTGAAATTGATGCGTATATCGATTTTAAGGAGATCACGCCGAAATTTTTCCGCCTCCTAAAAGAGTTTAGTCCATTCGGACCAGAAAACCCGAAGCCCGTCTTCGTTACGAAACGTACGTTCGACTATGGTACGAGTCGCACAGTTGGAAAAGAACAGGAACATCTGAAATTGGAGTTGATCGACTCAAAATCTGAGTGTATCATGAATGGAATCGCTTTCTGTCAGTCGGAATACAACGACTACATTAAGGCTCTCAACCCTGTCGACATTTGCTATACCATTGAGGAGAATAATTTTAATGGTAATTCTTCTATCCAGTTGATGATTAAGGATATAAAAAAATCACAATAATGAAGAAACTTATTAAATATTGAACAAAATCGCTCACGATTTCAGCCGTGGGTGATTTTGCCTTTTATTCGACACAATTTTTTTTGAAAATTATATTATGGATAATTCTGCCTTATATCATCAAGTTTTGCAAAAATATTGGGGTTATACCTCATTTCGCCCACTTCAAGAACAAATCGTGGATGCCGCTTACAGGGGTCAAGACATTCTCGGATTGATGCCGACGGGTGGCGGTAAAAGTATTACTTTTCAAGTGCCTGCTCTATGCAAAGAGGGCATCTGCCTTGTGGTTACTCCTCTTATCGCCTTGATGAAGGATCAAGTGGATAACCTTCGTGCTAAAGGAATTCGTGCTATCACAGTCTACTCGGGTATGGACCCAAAAGAGATTGTGCAAGCGTTAGATAATTGTATATTAGGAGATTATAAGTTTCTTTACATCTCTCCTGAACGACTTGGAACGGAGCTTTTCATAGAGAAGGTGAAGCGTATGAATGTCTCTATGCTTGTGGTCGATGAGTCTCACTGTATCTCTCAATGGGGCTACGACTTTCGCCCTGCTTATCTGAAAATCGCCGAAATACGTAAGGTGCTGCCTGAAGATATTCCTGTGTTGGCGTTGACGGCGACGGCGACTCCTGAGGTTGTCGAGGATATACAAAATCAATTGCATTTCCGTGAGCGTATGGTCGTGCAGAAGAGTTTCTCTCGAAAAAACATCGCTTACGTTGTACGCAAAACAGATGACAAAATAGGTCAGATGATTCATATATTGCATTCTGTTCCAGGTACTTCTATTGTCTATGTACGCAGTCGTAAGCGTACGAAGGAAATCGCTGATTTGCTAAAGGAGGATGGCTTCACTGCTGACCATTTCCATGCTGGATTGTCGCAAGAGGCGAAAGACCGTAAGCAGGAGGCGTGGAAGAAAGGAGAATGCCGTGTTATCGTGGCAACGAATGCTTTCGGTATGGGTATAGATAAACCAGATGTGCGCACCGTTATCCATATCGATTTGCCCGACACGCTCGAAGCTTATTTTCAGGAAGCGGGTCGTGCAGGGCGTGATGAGAAAAAGGCGTATGCTGTACTTTTATATAACAAATCGGATATATCTAAACTAAAAAAACGTATCGCTGATAGTTTCCCCGAAAGAGACTTTATCGTACAGGTCTATAGAGAGTTGTGTTGCTATTTCGAAATTGGCGTTGATCAAGGTGAAGGCTTTATGCACGACTTTAATTTGATCGATTTTTGTGCAGCTTATCGTCTTCCTTCTATTCAGACGCATAGTGCTTTAAAGATCCTTGAACAAGCTGGTTATGTGGAGTTTACTGAGGAATTGACGTTGCAATCGCTTGTCCAAATCATTGTTACGAAAGAGCAACTCTACAACCTTCCAACGGAGAATAGTCCGCTTTTGGACGATATTCTCAATCTCCTTCTTCGTTCCTACACAGGACTCTTCACCGAGCCAGCGCATGTCGACGAGGATATGGTTGCGCATCGCTTGAACATTAGTAGGGATGAACTCTATCATAAAATGGTTGAACTTAGTAAAATGGGTGCGATTTCGTATGTCCCGGGGAAAACTGCTTCTTTCATCTTTTTTCCTCGGCGTAGGGTGGACGACAAATATCTTAGAATCACCAAGGAGGTCTACGAAACTCGGTTGGAACGATTCAGAGACCGTATTGAAAAGGTCATAGCCTACGTTCAAGATGAAGACCATTGTCGTAGTCGTATGCTTCTTCAATATTTCGGAGAATATTCTTCCGAAAATTGCGGTCAGTGTGATTATTGCCTTGCCAAGAATGAAATTGGAATCAGTAATGGTGAGTTTGAAAAAATTCGCACTTTTGTTCTATCCACGCTTAAAGAAACGCCGGTGGATTCGCAATCGCTTGTTCGCACCGCTCCTTTTGTTGAGGCTCATGTCCTTTCTGTTATTCGTCTCCTCTTGGACGAGGAAGAGATCTTTATCAATGAAGATGGTCGTTTATGTGTTGCTTAGATTTTATTAACATTTGAACGCAATACCCAACTTCTTTTTTGTTTTTTTAAGAAATATAATTAACTTTGCTCGCTACGTGAAACGTACTTTGTGTAGACTTTTATTACTAATTCGATGAAAAACGTATAGACGATGAAATCAGTATGTCGTATATTTGCTATTGTGGCACTGCTTGTTGCCTCTCTGCATGTGCATGCTCAGGACGAGATAGTGTGCGACCAATATCATTTCAATTACTATTTGGTGAACCCAGCGGTGG
>CAVKBM010000142.1:0-3773 GCA_963654355.1 Bacteroidaceae bacterium
GATTTTGGTAGATTGACACCTGCTTGCTCTAATTCATCATTATGTTTTACTAATTCAATAAATTCACAAATTTTTTTTCCGACACTGTCAGATAGGACTATGTTAGTGCGCGTAGAGTCTTCCGGAATTACTTCCACAATTTGCAACTTACTGTCGGAATCAATAGGCAACATGCGTAGTGCATCAGCAGTCGCTACACTTTTTATAGCGGAGTTCTGTATTTGCTCCTTTATGCATTTTGCAAGTTGAACATTCCCCTCTGCTTCTAAACGATCAGCCAAACGGTGGGAATAACTTATGATTTTTCTCTTATCATTATTTAATCCACCTTCTATGATTCTTAATATATCTGACGACATAATCCACCTTCTTTGATTTCACCTTTGCAAAGGTAATAAAAACTGTTTATGTGTTATGAAAAATACATTCGTTAACACAATTTTAACATTTGACGTACGAAAAACTTGTTGTATTGTGCAGGTTTTCAGTTAATTCTCTCGGCACATACTGTTTACAAAAGTGTCGGAATCGTCGCTGTTGGTCAGCCATTTGACACTTTGAATACCTTTTGAACGACACAAGTCAATGAGCGAATCTGAAATGTTCGCTTGTTCCTTGATTCGTTCCAAAAGATAGCCTGTTTTTTGATATAAAAAGGTCTTGTTGTAGCCTGCAAGATATTTCACAAGTTTATCTTCGTTGACCAAAATAACTGCTTCCATACAATGCAATAATTCTTCGATTCCACCTGCTCTGTCAATTCGATCCAAACAATCGATTAGCGTTGCTTCTAAATCCGTAACCCTAACGTAGGGATTCCCTTTCGGAACAACAACACTGTGTGATTCGCCTATATTCCGACAATACACATAGTCTACATCGTCGTACGCAAAAGGATTGAATCGAGTCTGACTTTTAACAAACACTTCGTTAAAGGGTTGATGGTCTATCCCATGAAACTCTAAAGCCGAATGGTATCCTTTTGAATAAAAACATTCAACCTCTCATTGAGTATGCAGACAGCTTGCTAAAATTGTGAAGATAATAACTTTATTTCTTCTTTTTTCATTATTATACAAACTAATCACCATAAAACAGGTGGGTTAACAAAATCAGTAGTGCAAAGATATAAAAAAGTTGATTTAGAAACTTAGCTCCAGAAACTAGTGTAGCCAGATGTGCTAAGACGGCTCTGCATCTCGCTGAGTTTGGCAATGCTGACCGACTTGACAGGGTGATCTTCGTCTGTGATGCCTTTCAATCCGTTTGAAATAGCGTTGCGAAGTGCGTCAAGCAATCTGTCATTCACTTTCGTCTCGTCGCCTTCAATGCGCGAGAGAATTTTCATGTTCGTAATCTCATCGAGGGCGCGGGCGATGACGAATCCTTGTGGCAGTTCGTTGCCCTCTTCGTCTTTGCTGTAGGGAAGGTTGTTGACCACATAGAGGAGGAACTCGTTGCGAGTGCGGTAGGCGATTTTGAAGGGAGTTCCGTTCAGCACGTCGTTGACAGCCTGCAGGTAGTTGAGGGCGATGTCGCACACTTCTTTGTTTGCCTCGTAGACGTCTACACCCTCTACGGCCGTGCCGATGAGTTCGGTGGCACTCAGTTTGCCGATGCGTTCGTGGCGAGTGTTGAGACCGCCGTGGAGGTCTACCTCGTTCATTTCAATGGTCATGGCGCGGTCTAACACCTTGCGAGAGAACGAGAAAGTGGTTTCGTCCATGTTGACGGTGCCGACGACGATGAGGTTTTGGGGCAGACAGATACCTTCGTTTTTGAAACGTTCCCTTACTTCTTCGTTGGGAGCGATAGAGGCGGTGAGGTCGAAATACCATTCAGTGTCTTCCTTGCGGAGGATTGGATCTGTCGTAACGACTCCGTCGTTGTATTTGCGAGACTCAATGACGCTGAGAAACTCGGCGAAATATTGTTCTACGGGTGCGAGGTTCATCTCGTCCAAGCAGAGGAAATAGGGGATTTCGGGTTCCGCCCAAGCGCGGGCCACGAATCTGAGGAAATCGCCCTGTATGAAGATAGGTTTACCGCTCACACGGCTCACATAGCCGAACAGTTCGTAGGAGTCGTGCCAGTTGGGTTTCACCTGCACCATCTCGAAGTTTCTCGGCTTCTGCTTGCGGTATTCGTCAGAGTCTGCATCCCAGCAAGCGCGAGCCAGCTCCCTCACGATACGGCTCTTCCCCGTGCCAGAGATGCCCGCCAGCAGCAGGAACGGCTTGGACTTGAGGGCGGTGAGGTAGGGGCGGAAAGAACTTAGTTTTCCGTTTGAATCCGATACTTTTCTAAATCTTGCCAAAAAAGATTTTGCATAACCAAGGTCTCTTCCGTCGTAATCATAAACTTTCCACTCCGAATTCGGTGTGTTTAAAATCATAAACTGATTTTTATATTGACCAGCTAATTGTCTCCATTTTTCTATTAATTCTTCAAGACTTCGTGTAGATTCCTCCTTATCTTTGTCTACAACAATATACTGTGCTTTTCCCCAACCTCTACTTGCTCTATTGCTGACTTGCTGAGTACAAAGACTTTCATAAGTTACAGATGAAAATGTATTTAAATACGTTTCAGAACTATCAATTTTCTTTAGGTTGTTTTCTAAAACTTTTGTAATGTCTTGTTTTTCCATGATTCAAAATAGGTTTTGTCAATAGAATTTGGGGAAGATATTCCAATCGGCATACCCATAAGATACTCCCCGTTTAAAGGTTGTGGAACTCCAAAAACTTTCACGAAATTTTGACAAGAGCGATGCTTCATCATTGATTTACAATGGTAGTTAGCCATTGTAGTAGGTGTATGAATTCCTCCTATTTCGCCAAAAGTATTTACAATCCAGGTTTTTTTAGGTTTGAACACTTTCAATATCTCCTCCTCTGATGCATCAAGTTTATCATATGAACCATTTAAATGTCGTTGAACCAAAATTCTAAATGCAGTTGCAGCGACAAGAGGAGATTGAGCATTTCCAATGCCTTTCAATTGTTCTCGTCTCTTTTCTACGATAGAAGGATATTCGGCTAAAGGGGCATCAGCCCAACATTGACCGCAAAATTGAGGCAATGCTTGAATGTGTTCAGATAATTTGTTAAAAGTCGTTTGGTCTTTCACAGCCATTACCCAAAAGCGGTTTCGTTGGTGGTCGGCTCCAAGGTCTTTGCAGCTCAACTTGCAAGTTGTCACTTTATAGCCTATACTTTGCAAGTCCATTTTTGCCTTGGAAATCGCACGGAAAATCACATTTTCGCCGAAAACTATAGGTGCATCTGATTCTTTTACAAACTTCAACATGTAATCCCACAGATTTTTTTCTGCAATGTTTTTTCCATGAGCGGCTGTGCTAAAGGCTTGACAAGGGAATCCACCACATAAAACATCAAAACTTCCTGTATATTTAGAACCATCTATTATGGTGACATCATCATATATTGGGAACAGAGGTAACCATCCATCAGCTTGTCTTTGACGTAAAACTTCTTTACAAAAAGAATCTATTTCAACACCAGCGCAACACTTGTGCCCAAGTAGTTCTCCTCCATATATTCCACCACCTATTCCTGCAAATAGATGAAATTCTGTAATCATATCTTTGTTTTTTATAACATTCAAATTTTTTTCTCTCTTCTACAAAGGTACGAAAGATAAAGAGAAAAACACGAAAGGAGGTGAAGTTGTAGTTGAGGTTTATTTGCGACGCAAAAAACTTGATTGAGCGTAGACGATAGGAAGAAAAAGATGTGAGGAAACCAAAG
>CAVKBM010000143.1:0-3689 GCA_963654355.1 Bacteroidaceae bacterium
GTTTATCAGTGAGATGGGAGAGAATCTGAAGTTCTTAGGTTTTGATTTATCCGATTTGGGAGGAGGCTCATTCTCGGTGAGTGGCATACCGTCAGACTGTTCTGAAGCCGATGCCAAAGAGTATCTGTATGAGTTGGTGGATGCTTTCCGACAGGGAATAAAACCAGAAGAACGTTCTGAACGAGCAGCTATGAAATTAGCGGAAGTTTCTGCCGTGAAGGCGGGTAAAAGAATGACGGAGAGTGAGATGATGGGACTCGTTTCGCAGTTGTTTTCGCTTCCTCTGACAGATTTTAACGTGGATGGAAGACCAATTATTGCCGTCTACTCGCAGGATGAAATTGATAAGAAATTGAAATAAAATAGATAATTGCAATAGGTTATGCCGAAGAAAGAGGAAATAACAGAAGTTCGCATAGACAAATGGATGTGGGCGGTGCGATTGTTTAAGACGCGGTCGTTGGCGGCGGATGCGTGCAAGAAGGGAAAGGTGTTGTTAGGAGGATCTGTTGCGAAGGCATCACGAAACGTTAAAGTAGGAGATGTCGTACAAGTGAAACGTCCGCCGATAACCTACTCGTTCAAGGTTTTGGCTCTTAGCGAGAATAGAATGGGGGCAAAGTTAGTTCCCGATTTCATGGAGAATGTAACTCCGCATGAGCAGTTGGAGGCGTTGGAGATGAGTCGGTTCAGTGCCTTCGGTGTACGAGACAGAGGTACGGGAAGACCGACGAAGAAGGATCGTCGCGATATGGAGTCGTATATGGAAGTAGGCGAAGATTTTTCATTCTTCGACTTTGACGACGATGATGAGGAAGATGAAAATGATAAATGAAAAGTGTAGAAGCGTAAAAAATGATTATAGCAAATCAGAAAAAAGAAGAAAACATAGCCGAGTATGTCCTCTACATGTGGCAGTTGGAGGACATTTTGAGAAGCTGCAACTTGGATATTGAACAGATACAGAAAGCCCTTGTCAACCAATATCAGCAACCAAATGAGGTGAAAGCGAAGATTCGTGCTTGGTATGACAACCTCGTTGAAATGATGAAATTGGAACATAAAGAGAAAGAAGGTCATCTTCAAATCATTATCAACACGGTCAATGATATGAATGAACTGCACAACGAGTTGCTGCAGACACCTAAAGAAATTCAGTATAATGCATTGTTTTTCAGAACTTTGCCTTACTTGATTGAGTTTAGGGGAAAGTTGCATGCAGGAGCGGAAATGAATGATATACATCTTTCTTTGCATGCGTTATACGCTGTGCTGCTGTTGAAAATACAAAAAAAAGAGGTTACAAAGGAGACGATGACGGCTGTTCAGCAAATAAGCAGTTTTTTAAGAGTCCTTTCAGAGAAATATAAAATATGGTGCAAAGAGGATGAAAAAGACTTTGAAAGACTTTGAAAGTTGAATCTTACGACCTAACTTTTACTGATTGAATTTTGCAAGAATCTGAAAAAACTCTACTTTAGAGAGTTAAATTGTCTGTTGAAGAGAATCTTAAAAATAAAGAAATATAATTATGGCTGTAGAATTTAAGTATGCTCCGATGTTCCAATGTGGAAAGGACGAAACGGAGTATTATTTGTTGACGAAAGATTATGTGTCGGTTGGAGATTTTGAAGGTCATCCTATCTTGAAGGTGCAGAAGGAAGGTCTTACTCTGTTGGCACAGCAAGCATTCCACGATGTTGAGTTCATGCTCCGTCGTGCGCATAATGAGCAGGTGGCTGCCATCTTGAAAGACCCAGAGGCTTCGGAGAACGACAAGTATGTGGCACTTCAGTTCCTTCGCAATGCTGAGGTGGCTTGTAAAGGCATATTGCCTTTCTGCCAGGACACGGGTACGGCCATCATCCACGGAGAAAAAGGTCAGCAGGTGTGGACAGGTTTCGAGGACGAGGAGGCACTCTCTCGCGGTGTGTTCAACACCTTCACAAACGACAATCTTCGTTACTCGCAGAACGCTCCATTGAATATGTACGATGAGGTGAATACTAAGTGTAACCTCCCTGCCCAGATTGACATTGAGGCTGTAGAGGGTGATGAGTATCGTTTTGTCATGGTGGCAAAAGGTGGTGGCTCAGCCAATAAGACCTATTTCTATCCGATGACAAAGGCTACCATCCAAAACGAGGGTACTTTGCTTCCGTTCCTGGTAGAAAAGATGAAGAGTTTGGGTACTGCCGCTTGTCCTCCATACCATATCGCATTTGTTATCGGTGGAACATCTGCCGAGAAGAACTTGCTCACTGTGAAATTGGCTTCTATCAAATATTACGATAATCTACCAACTACGGGCGATGAGACGGGACGGGCATTCCGAGACATCGACTTGGAGAACAAACTTTTGGACGAGGCTCACAAAATTGGGTTAGGTGCCCAGTTCGGAGGAAAGGCATTAGCACATGACATCCGCGTGATTCGTTTGCCACGCCACGGAGCTTCTTGTCCTATAGGTATGGGTGTCAGCTGTTCGGCAGACCGTAACATCAAGGCTAAGATCAATAAGGACGGAATTTGGATTGAGAAGATGGACTCAAACCCTTCAGAATTGATTCCTGCGGAGTATGCTAAGGCAGGTGAAGGGTGCAATAGCATCGTCATCGATTTGGATAAAGGAATCGACACTGTTCGCAAGGAGTTGTCTAAATATCCAGTTAGCACACGCGTCAATTTGAAAGGTACGATAATCGTGGCTCGTGATATTGCACACGCTAAGTTGAAGGCTCGCTTGGATGCTGGAGAAGGATTGCCAGAGTATTTCAAGAAATATCCTGTACTCTATGCAGGTCCTGCTAAGACCCCAGAAGGATACCCTTGTGGATCTATGGGTCCAACCACCGCCAACCGTATGGATCCATACGTTGACGAGTTCCAAGAGAATGGAGCTTCTCTTGTCATGATCGCCAAAGGAAATCGATCTGACGTGGTGACAAACGCATGCCAGAAACATGGTGGTTTCTACTTAGGTACGATTGGTGGAGTGGCTGCGGTTTTATCGAAGAGTAGTATCAAGAGCATTGAATGCGTGGAATACCCTGAGCTGGGAATGGAAGCCGTATGGAAGATTCAAGTAGAGGATTTCCCTGCATTTATCTTGGTAGACGATAAGGGCAACGACTTCTTCAAGCAGTTGAAGCCTTGGACACCTTTGTGTAAGAAATAATCAATAAGGAGAGGCACGATTCGTTTGTTTTGGGTCGTGCCTTTCCTCTTTTTTATATTATTGGACGTTAAATTTTAAAAGCCCATGAAAAAAATGTTTTACTTAAAGAAACTGTGTGTGGCTCTGATGCTTCTTTGCTTCGGATACGGCACATCGTTTGCTGCGATGGCTACTTCGCCTTGTACGTCGGACGCCACGGAAGCAGCAAAAAAACTGTATAGTTTCTTGCTCTCCAATTATGGCACGAAGACCATTTCTGGAGCAATGACGGGAGACAACAGTTCTGCAACCACTTTGGCTGATCAGCCAGACTTGTCTTACCTCTACCAAAATGATGGAGGCAAATATCCTGCAATGGTGGGTTTTGACTTTTTGATGACAACTGGAAAGTCTCAGAACGATGGTTGGTTTTCAACTTACAACAACAATATCATTACGCTGGCAAAAGAGACATGGAAGAAGGGCGGAATTCCTTCATTCTGCTGGCACTGGCGCGACCCAAGTCATACGG
>CAVKBM010000144.1:0-3630 GCA_963654355.1 Bacteroidaceae bacterium
GTTTATGTAGTAGATTGGAAATATAGGATTTTAGTTGCCTTGTGGCGATTGATTCCAAGATGTGTTTGGGTAAAATTAAAAGTGTCTACTAAAAGGGCATAGTGGACACTAAGTGGAAAAAAGGGAGACGCTAATTCCAACGATCGACACGTCTACGAAGAATATTGGTTTCTCGGAGAGTGCGTATGAACTCTTTGATAGCTTTTTTGTGATAACTGTTTTTCAGAAGATGAAAAGCACCACGCATTTTGGCGTGAGAGGAACTAAATGGAATAGCCTTTATTCCTTCATAATCTTCAGATGCGGATTTTGAAAGTACCGTGATATATTGACCCTGAACAACCAAACGAACAATAGGGGTTACTAAATTCATCTCCATACGAATGTTTAATTGGGGCTTGTTCTCAGCTTCCCAAACTGCATCGAAGGTGTTGCGTGCTTGAAATCCAATTACTGGGAGTATCATAGGGTATTGGGTGATGTCCGAAATGGAAATTTCTGTTTTCGTTTGCAAAGGATGTCCATCTTTAACAATAAGAGCCAAAGTGTCTTCGTAGAGTAGATGAGATTCAATGTTTGAATTGTTTGTCTCCGACTGATAGGAAAGTACAAAATCAACTTCGCGTTTGTTGAGCATCTCCATCAACTCCTCCATCGTCTTATAAATGATATTGAGTTTGATTTCAGGATATTGTTTGGCAAAGTCTAACACAGCTTCGGCGGTCATGATGCTGAACGAGTGAGTTACGCCAATGTTAAGTTCGCCTGTCTTCAAGGCTTTGAGGTCTTCTATGCGGTGAACACAATTCTCTGTTTGTATTAAAACTTCGCGAGCGTATGGCAGTAACTCTTCTCCTGCTTCGGTAAGCGAGACTTCGTGCGTGTTGCGGATAAAAAGCGGAATGTCCAACTCGTCTTCCAATTGGCGGATACTCTGTGAAAATGTGCTTTGTGTAACGCATACCAATTTGGCGGCTTCTGAAAAATTAAGTGTTTCAGCGGCTTTTACAAATGCTCTAAGTTGACGTATATCCATTTTAGATGATAAAATCTTATACTATTAATTTGAAGATTGCGTAAATATAGTGAAATATCTCCTAATATTTTTTATCCTTTATGGAAAAGGATACGAGGTGAAACGATTCCAATAACTAACGAGGCTACAGCTAAAACACATGTGATGAAATTGTAACTGAAAAGTCCGAAGTAATGTTCAAAGGAAGGTATTTCATTGCTTTCAAAACATAAAATCAACGATTGAACGGATCTGTAGGCATACATTCCTGGAATCATTGGAAGAAGAGCGGGAGACGATAGTGTTTCCGATCGAATCTTCCAGATGGCGGAGATAGGTATTGATAGCAATCCAATGCCTAATCCTGCAATTAGACTAGCGGGAACTATATTCCATGCTTCGTAATACATCAAATAAAGTCGGATATTATGTCCTGCAGCCGCTAAAATAGCAGAGGCAGAGAATCCTTTCAAAGGGATATTGCTGATGCTTCCGAACCCTATGGCTGCAATGGCAGCGAACAAAGCGTCTTTTAAGAAGATTATAAAGGTGTCCATATTCTTTCTACATAAAATGAAAGTGCATGATGATAAGTCCGATGCTTAGTCCGATAGAGAGGCAGACCGTGAGTATAGCGGCATTGAAGAAGCGACTGATGGCGCAAATATGATGACCTGATAGCATATCGCTGATGGCGTTGATGTAGGGGATGCCTGGTACAAGATACAACACGCTTGTTGCCAGTGCTATGTCGGGTGTCCCTCCTAATTGGAAAATGTAGCCTGCACTGGCGATAATGGCTGAAAGACACGCTGCTGTGATGGTTATAATACGAATGTCCATCTTTGTGTGTTTGACAAGCAGATGCTTTAATGCGAATCCGTAGGCTGTAGCAACGAAAACGATTAACATCGAAGTCCAGTCTCCACCGAATAGAAAACAGAACGAAGCGTTGGCAGCACTTGCTAAAGCAGTAACAATCCATGTCTTCAACCGAGGCGTCGCTAAAACTTCTTTAAAAAGTTGATTCGCTTCGTCTATCGGTAATCTCTCTCGTTCAATCCTTTTGCTCAACTTGTTAAGACGAGTGTTACGAGCAAAATCTAATCCCAAAGATGGAATTTTCTGATTGATGGAGTAGGTGTTCTCCTTCTTCTCATCCCAAACGGACACATAAATGTGCATTGGGAAAATTGAGGTTTCGCATGTAACCTTGTAGGCGCGTGTGAGTCGGTCTGTTACGTTCATTGCAAACTCTGTTGACGCACCTCCTGCCAATAAAGTAGAGGAGTATCCGGAGATGAACTCGCAAATTTCCTTTATGCTCGGTTCTTTAGTTGCCATGACGTATGACGATTAGTCTTCGAACTTCTTCATTCCCTCTTTCTCATCGTAGGTGAAAAGATCAACGCTGTCGATGTCGAAAGAGAGGAATGGGTGTTTGCCATCTCTCAATTTCTTCACTTTATCGTATGAGTGGAGACCCAAGCAGATAAGAGGAACGACGACGATGCAAGCCCAGATGACAAGAAATGAATATGTGTTTGACAACTCAACGAAAGTGGTGATGTTGTTAATTTCTAAGATTTCCATATTAATTTATTTTTAAGTTATACATAATTTTTTTATCAATCGAATAATTGTCAATCATCAAAGAAATGCTAATTGTTTTTTACGATTGCAGTGCAAAGGTAAAAATGGCATTAGGTTTAGTCAATAAACGATATTGAGTTGTTTCAATAATGGTATTCGGGTTTTCTAATAAGCTAAGATTGAATAAAGGAGAAATTGGGAAATGTCTTTCGTCTATTGAAGCAAATGTTAGAAACAGCAGAAGAATTCTATTGATAAATAAAAAGAGCCTTAATCTTAAGACTCTTAAAAACAAAGAAGGATGTCATCTCGACATCCAGTCTCTCTAACCTTAAATCTAATACCATGAAAAACACAATGCAAAGGTAACGATAAATTTTATGTTGCAAAACATAATTGCAAAATATTTTCTGGATTAACTTAATTTAACTGAATAGTGCGATTTTACTTAATTTTAAAAAAAATAGAGTTAATTTTACATCCGACTTAAAAGATAGAAAAAGATGGAGTATAGAATGGTTGCTACTGTGCTTATGTTATTGGTTTCCAATGTGTTTATGACATTTGCGTGGTATGGTAATTTGAAATTACAAGAGATGAAAATTTCTACAGACTGGCCTTTGGCATTGATAATATTGTGTAGTTGGGGTGTGGCTTTGTTTGAGTATAGTTTCATGATTCCTGCCAATCGAATGGGTTCTCGTATTACAGGAGGTCCATTTTCGTTAGTGCAACTCAAAGTTATACAAGAAGTGGTTTCAATTACGGTTTTTTCAATCATCACAACATTTCTTTTTAAGGGAGAGGCTTTGCATTGGAATCATGTGGCTGCATTTATTTGTTTGGTGATGGCTGTTTTCTTTGTGTTTTATAAGTCTTGAAGTGAGATAAAAAAACAGTTTATGGTATAATATTGTTAGGTTTTCGTATTTTTGTAATCATCATTTAAAGTTAACGGAAATCAAGTGAAGTAGTAAGTAGATTAGAATGAAAGCATATCAGACGTTGGTATTTCTATGCTC
>CAVKBM010000145.1:0-3626 GCA_963654355.1 Bacteroidaceae bacterium
GTTGGAACGGAGAATACAACGGCAAGAAAATGCCGTCGACCGACTATTGGTATGTAATAGATATAGAGGAAATTGATATGCAATATACAGGTCATTTCACATTGATCAGACAATAGGCGATCAGACATGATCCATAAACTCAATACAGAGGGGAAGGAACAGTTTTCGAGACTGTTTACCTTCCCCTTTGCTTATGTCCCGCACGCATTGTGCGTGGAAGCTACCAATCAAGTAAAGTCTTACTTGAGAACTCAGTTACGTTGGTCGTATGAAGTTGCGGAAGGAAAAATGTTCGGTGTTCTGGTCGTAAGGTATGCCAATGATAAAATAGGTTTTCTTGCGGCTTTTTCAGGGCAATTGGGTGGTTCTTACGTTCACGACTATTTTGTGCCGCCTATCTATGATTTAAATGCTCCGATTTCTTTTTTTCGAGAAGAGGAAAAAAAAATTGTAGAGATTAATAATCAAATTGAGAACTTAGAATCATCCGAGGAGTTTGTAAAAGCACAATCAAATCTCGTTACAGTTGAGAATCTGCTTAGTCAGACGGTTACGACGTGGAATGAAAAATTAAAAAAGAGTAAAGAAGACAGAGATTTCCTACGAGAAACATTGCCTCTATCTTTCTATCGTTATGAGGAGTTTGAACGAGAAAGCCAATTCTTAAAGGCGGAGGCAAAACGCAAAAAAAAAGAGATAGAGGGTCTTGTGGCAGAAGCAAAAAAAAATGTCTTCCGTGTGGAAAATCAAATTGAGGATTTGAAGGAAAAACGACGCAGAATGTCAAAAGATCTTCAAATTCTGCTATTCAACCAATTTGTAATTTACAATGCAAGGGGAGAGAAGTGCTGTCTAAATGACCTTTTTGCACCTAAACTGCCTCCCAGTGGAGCGGGTGAGTGTTGTGCCCCTAAATTATTGCAATACGCTTATCAGAACAATCTACAGCCTCTTTGTATGGCTGAGTTTTGGATGGGTAAATCGCCTAAGGATATGGTTCGGGTGGAAGGTGGGTTTTACCCTGCTTGCGTGTCTAAATGTAAGCCAATCCTCGACTTTATGCTGCAAGGTTTGAATGTTGAACCAAATCCAATCGCAACGCAATCTGTTGATGAAAAAATTGAAATTGTTTACGAAGATGATTATTTAATGGTAGTAAACAAAAAGTCGGGTGTGCTTTCTGCTCCAGGTTTAGTTGGAGGTTTGTCTGTTGAGGAGATTTTGCAGGAAAAATATCCTTTGAATAATATAAAAGTGGCTCATCGCTTAGATATGGCAACGTCGGGTCTACTTTTGGTTGCTAAAAACGATGAAATCTACAAAAATCTGCAAGATCAATTCGCTAACAGAAAAGTAAAGAAGCGGTATTTCGCCATCTTAGATGGCTGCGTAAGTGAAATGTCGGGTGAGATAAACTTGCCTATTTCTCCCGATTGGAACAACCGCCCTTGTCAGAAAGTGGACTATGAAAAAGGGAAACCTACTTTGACGAAGTATGAAGTCATTGCTGTGTCAGGTGGCAAAACGATGATTTGGTTTTACCCTCAAACAGGTCGAACTCATCAACTGCGTTTGCATGCAGCTCATCCAAATGGCTTGAACGCTCCTATCGTGGGCGATCGACTCTATGGAAAATCTGGTGGAAGACTATGCTTGTTAGCGCAAAAAGTCACTTTCCAACATCCTGTTTTTGGGAAAGAGATGACCTTTGAAATAGAAAAAAGGGTGGACTTTTAATAGTCCACACCCACTTTATTCTCAGCTGCTAATTTCTTGAGATTGATTAACGCATAGCGGATTCTTCCGAGTGCTGTGTTGATGCTGATGTTTTCTGCTGCAGCAATGTCCTTGAAACTCATCTCTTTGAAGAATCTCATCTTTACGATGGTTTGTTGGTTCTCTGGAAGTTGATTAATCAAATCAATAACATTGTTGATCATATTTTCCTTCTGCCAATATTCCTCTAATCCATCATCACATAGTTTGATGTCGTTGAGCAAGTCAACCTCGTAGTCATCGTTCGACACTGTATTGTCGCTTTTTGCCTTTCTGAAAGAGTCAATGACGAGGTTGTGTGCGATCCTGAGAATCCACGGACCGAACTTGCCTTTCTCTGTATATCCGCCTTGTTTGATTGTGGTGATTGCCTTGACGAACGTATCTTGAAAAATATCGTTCGCAATATCAGTATCTTTGGTAGAAGCATAGATATAACTAAAAACTTTGCTTTTATACCTTTTGAGTAATTCGTCGAATGCAGCGTTATCATTCATTGCATACAAACGTACCAACTCCTCGTCGGTTCTATTCTGTAATTCCATATTTCTTAATTTTTTAATTAAGTAGGAATGTTTCGATAGGCAAATGTTTTTAGTTAATAATATTTTGTTGTTTGTCTTGTCGCATTTGGACTAAAAGACAATAGCAAATGTAAATTTTTTCTTGTAGTCTCAAAACTTTGTTCTACTGAAAAATCAAATTTTAAGAAAATTTAAACTGTTCAATGTTCTTAAATCCTCTTAAAAACTCTTCTGCTGTGATTCTTTTTTTTCCAGGCATCTGTAACGAAAGAATGCGAACGAATCCTGAATTTACGGCTACGTCAAGCGTTTTCTTCTCAGCTCTAATAGTTCCAAATGGCAATGTATGGTTTCCTTGAATGACTTGAGTGTCAAAGATTTTCACATTGTATTCTGTGCCATTTTCATCTGTCAAGATACTCCATGCAGCAGGGTAAGGCGACAAGCCTCTGACAAGGTTGTGGATTGAGGTAGGTGTTTTACTCCAATCTAACTTGCAGGTTTCTTTGAAAATTTTTGGGGCTAGCTTCAATTCTGCTTCGCTTGTATAGAACTCTTTTTGCTCGGTAGTTTTTAAATTCCCTTCAATAAGTAGATCCACCGTTTTCAACACTAAATCAGCTCCGACTTGCATCAGTTTATCATGAACAGTGCCGACATTGTCTTTGTCTTCAATCTTGATTTTTTCTTGTAAAGCAATCTTTCCTGTGTCAATTTCTTCCGTCAAGAAGAAGGTCGTTACACCTGTCTCTTTCTCTCCATTGATGACCGCCCAGTTGAGCGGAGCGGCCCCACGATATTGTGGAAGAAGAGCAGCATGTAGGTTGAATGTGCCATATTTAGGCATGTCCCAAACCACTTTAGGCAACATTCGGAAGGCCACTACAATCTGCAAGTCGGCCATCCATGCCTTGAGTGCCTCAAGAAACTCTTCATTCTTTAGTTTCTCAGGTTGCAACAATGGAATGTTATGAGCCACTGCGAAATCCTTTACAGGGGAAGACTGAATCTTATGTCCTCGTCCCGCCTCCTTGTCTGGCATTGTAATACATCCTACGATGTTGTAACCGTTATCAACCAATCTTTTCAGAGGCTCCACCGCAAATTCGGGTGTCCCCATGTAAACAATTCGTAGTGATTTCTTATCCATTGTGAACCTTTAAATTGAAGATTAATCTTTACAAAAATGCATATCTCAAGATGAATAGAATGCCAATGACTATCGTGCTAATACTCAATTCTTTCCATTTGCCAGAGAAAACGTGCAATACAACGTATGAAATGACTCCTAAGAGTATCCCATCTGAGATACTGTAGGCTAAAGGC
>CAVKBM010000146.1:0-3597 GCA_963654355.1 Bacteroidaceae bacterium
AACATCTGTCCCGTCCTACTTTCTGTTGTTACCCAAACAATTGTGTCTGAAGTAATTACCATTGTATTTTCTGTTTTCCATAAACCTTCATACGCATCAGATTTCTTTTCCGATAAAAACAAAGGAATATCCCCTGCTTGTAAGTTTTTTGGGAAACTTTCATCTAATCCCGTAATTGTTTTTACTTCAAACGATATATCTAAACCCTCTAAAAGTTCTTTCCTTCGAGGAGAATTGGAAGCTAATATGATTTTATGATTCATTTTTCTGCTAAAAAAGAGGACAAGTTCTCCTTGTCCTCCCTATTTTATATTCAATTTATTTTCCTATTGGTTTAATTTCAAGTCCAAGTTCTTCTAACTGTGTATCATCGATTGCTGAAGGCGAATCAATCATAACATCTCGTCCAGAATTGTTCTTAGGGAACGCTATACAATCTCGAATAGAATCTAATCCTGCTAACATTGAAACGACACGGTCTAACCCAAATGCCAAACCGCCATGAGGAGGTGCACCATACTTGAACGCATTGATCAAACAACCAAACTGATCCATTGATTTCTCTTCTGTGAAACCTAACAATTGGAACATCTTATTCTGCAACTCAGAATCGTGAATACGAATAGAACCTCCTCCTAATTCAACACCATTCATTGCTAAATCGTATGCATTAGCACGAACACGACCTGGATCACTATCAAGATATTGAACATCCTCTAATTTCGGGCTTGTGAATGGATGGTGCATTGCATAGAAACGTTTGTCTTCCTCACTCCACTCAAACAATGGAAAATCTATAACCCATAAAGGAGCAAACTTGTTTTTGTCTCTTAATCCTAAACGTTCACCCATCTCCAACCGCAACTCGTTCATTTGTTTACGAGTAGTATCCGCATCTGAACCAGAAAGAATCAACATTAAATCACCTGGTTTTGCACCGAAGCGTTCAGCCCAAACTTTCAAATCATCTTGACCATAATATTTGTCTACACTTGATTTGAAAGATCCGTTCTCCTCATATTTAACGTAAACCAGTCCCTTTGCTCCTACTTGAGGACGTTTTACAAATTCTGTCAAAGCATCCAGTTGTTTTCTTGTATAATTAGCACAACCCTCAGCATTAATGCCAACAATAAAGTTTGCAGAATCAAAAACAGGGAAATTATGACCTTCTGTCAAATCTTTCAATTCAACGAAAGTCATTCCGAAACGCATGTCTGGCTTGTCAGATCCATAGAGACGCATACACTCATGCCATGTCATTCGAGGGAACGGACCGTCAAAATCCACACCTTTCACATATTTGAAGATATGTTTTATCATACCTTCAAACACATTCAGAACATCCTCTTGTTCAATGAAAGACATCTCACAATCTATCTGAGTGAATTCGGGCTGACGATCGGCACGCAAGTCCTCGTCTCGAAAACATTTCACTATTTGGAAATAACGATCTATTCCAGCCACCATCAAAAGCTGCTTAAATTGTTGAGGAGACTGTGGCAAAGCATAAAATTGTCCTGGATTCATACGGGAAGGGACAACAAAATCACGAGCTCCTTCTGGCGTTGACTTAATTAAAACAGGTGTTTCAACCTCTAAAAAATTTTGGCTGTCTAAGTAGCGACGAACTTCAAAGGCAATTTTATGGCGCAACTCCAAATTTTTTCTTACTGGATTACGACGAATGTCCAAATAACGATACTGCATACGCAAATCATCGCCTCCGTCAGAGACATCCTCGATAGTGAAAGGAGGCACCTCTGACGAGTTCAAAACGACAAGACTTTGAGCAATAATTTCAATATCACCCGTTGGAATATTCTTGTTTTTATTGCTACGTTCTGCAACAGACCCTTTTACCTGAATAACCCATTCACGACCTATTTTATTAGCTTCTGCACAAAGAGCGACATCGTTCGCCTCGTTAAAAACCACCTGCGTGATACCATATCGGTCGCGCATATCTACAAAGGTCATTCCTCCCATCTTACGGGACTTCTGAACCCAACCTGCCAAGGTTACGACTTCACCGACATTTGCTATCGTGAGTTCTCCGCATGTTTTATTCCTAAACATCTTCGTAAATTTATACTACTATGAAATCTTTCAAAATTACAATCGTGCAAAATTACAAAAAAAACACTATTTTATTAAGGTGGTGTAGTGAAATACAAATCGACAGACTCAAAAATAAATATTGTTTTTTATAGCTTTTCTACTAAATTCTACTCAACAATAACTCTTTCAATATTAGTCTCCTCTATCACTTTCTTCCCATTCAATTTTAGATAAACCTGCGCCGTAGCAATAACATCATTCTCACAATAGTACGCTATCCTCTTAAGATTATGATCATAATAATAAACTTGATAGACGTCTTTACCATCCATTTCCTCTTTGGGCGATTTAATACCTAATGTCTCGCACAGTAAATTTAATGATGTAAAATGCTTGTAATCTCCAAATTTCCACAAATCCATCGTATCTATCAACGGACTATCCCATGGTTTTCCTTTCAGTTTCAAAAAAAATTGAGGAAGTGGTATGTTATTGATTATCAAGCGACGAGCAATATATGGTATATCAAATTCTTTAATATTATGTCCACACACAAGAAAATCCTTAGAAGATAAATCCTTCAATAAATCTGTGAATTGCTGTAATATAACAATCTCACTATCTGAAACGATTGAACGAACTCGAAAAAACCAATCTTCGTCTTGCTCTGTCTGCTTATAGAGAAAACCTACTGAAATACACACGATTTTTCCAAACTCTGCAAACAGCCCCATGTCGGGTAATGACGATAAAGCATCGCTTTCTTCTTCGTACTTATATACGGTTCGTTTCTTTATTTGATCATATTTTTCGTTCCATAGCGTAGCCATATTCTCATTCAACTCGCTATAACTCTTGACTTGAGACACCGTCTCCACATCAAGAAAAAGTATCTTCTCTAATTTCATATTATCAAAACAAAACACATTTTCAAACTTACAGGACATAAATAATAAGACAAAGATAATCTTTTTTCGTTAAAAGCAAAAGTTACTATACGCTACAAAACAGATTATACAAAAAGAAGTCTCAGAAATCCGAGACTCCCCTTTATATATTAAAACTTTGCTATTATTTTTTCTTAGCGGCTTTTAATTTCCTTGTTAAAGTTTGGACACATTCACGTCGAGGAATAATCACAGAAAGTCCGTGATAATCAACTTCCTCCTTGATAATTTGTAGCATTTCATCGTAATTTTTCTTCAAAGGAACAAAAACACGCAAATGCTCTGGCTTAACACCTAATCCCAAGCAAATACTTTCAATCTTTCCTGTTCCTTGAGAATCTTGCCCACCAGTCATTGCTGTCGTCTCATTATCTGAAATAACAATGGTGATGTCGGAATTTTCATCCACGGCATCCAAAAGTCCAGTCATACCAGAATGGGTAAAGGTTGAATCTCCGATTACCGCAACCGCAGGATACAAACCTGCATCTGAAGCACCTTTAGCCATCGTAATGGAAGCACCCATGTCGACAGTCGAGTTGATGGCCTGATATGGAGGAAGTGCACCCAGTGTATAACATCCTATATC
>CAVKBM010000147.1:0-3410 GCA_963654355.1 Bacteroidaceae bacterium
TATTGTCGTATATTTGACTATGCAAAGTCAACACATTATAAATAGAATTTATAATATCATTCATTTGTTTTATAACTTATATTATGTTAAATAGAAAAATGCGAAATTATATGAACTGCACTACATTTGCTTTTCCCAAACAGATTTGAAATTGGTGTCGCAAATTAAACTCTCCATTTAGGTGAAAAATACATTTAGGTGAAAAAAAATCTGTAATTTCGCAAAATTACAAACAAATTTACAGATGAGCGTGGACAATAATAATTCGACAGAAAAAAAGAATAAAGAAAATCCCATTGTCAGTATCGTTTTTAATATTGTGATACCGGCGTTGATTCTTTCTAAGTTTACCAAAGTGTTTGCTAAGTTTTTCCCAGATTATTCTCCAATCAGTCCAGTTTGGGGATTGGTCATTGCGTTGGCTTTCCCCGTTTGCTATTTTCTATACGACTACTTTAAGCGAGGAAAATCAAGTTTTATTGCCATACTTGGGTTCGTCAGCATTCTGCTAACAGGGATTATTGGCGTTTTCAATTTTCCTAGTGAATGGATCGCCTATAAAGAGGCATCCGTCCCTTTCATCATTGGCTTGGCTATTCTGATTTCACTTAAAACTCCGTATCCGTTGGTTCGTAAACTTCTCTACAATGACGAACTGGTCGACGTACAGAAAGTGGATAAGATTTTAGATGAAAAGAATGCGAGAGAGCGTTTTGACAAGGTATTGACTAATTCCACTTATTTCTTAGCACTCTCTTTTTTAGTCTCTACAATTTTAAATTTCACATTGGCTAAAATATTGATACAGAGTCCGTCAGGAACAGAATCTTTCAATCAAGAGTTGGCTAAAATGACAGCTTTGAGTTATCCTGTCATCGCTCTCCCCTCTACAATCGTTATGGTTTTCGCCTTGTACTATCTTTTTCATAATGTGAAGAAAATCACAGGATTGGAGATTGAAGAAATGATGGCTCCCCATCTTCGTAAAAAAATGGAAGAAGCGGATAAAAAAAATAAAAAAGAAGATGCTAATTAAGTTTTAGAATAAAAATCGAAAGAAGAAAAGTTTTTCATTATGTTGTATTTAAGTTCAGACATCGCCAAGATTGTCAATGGGTCGCTTTCTGGTTCGGGAAGCTTGAAAATCAGCCATGTACTGACTGACAGCCGTTTAGTTTCCTTCCCCGAGGATTCTATTTTTGTTGCTATAGTAACGAATAAAAACGATGGTCATAGATTCATCGAAGATTTATATAAAAAGAATGTGAAAATCTTCCTGATTAGTCGTCCTGTGGAAGAGTTTTCTCATTTTAAAGATGCCACATTCATTGTCGTTCCCAATACGCTTCTTGCTCTTCAACAATGGGCAAAGCACCACCGCGAGCAATTCAACATTCCAATTATCGGAATCACTGGTAGCAATGGCAAGACAATCGTAAAGGAGTGGCTTTATCAATTACTATGTACGGATTTCAAGATTACACGTTCTCCGCGTAGCTACAATTCACAAATTGGTGTTCCTCTCTCTGTTCTTCACTTAGACGAGAACAGCGAGTTAGGTATCTTCGAGGCTGGCATTTCAAAGGTTAGCGAAATGGAAAAATTACAACCGATTATACAACCAACTATCGGTGTTTTTATCAACCTTGGCGAGGCTCATCAAGAGAATTTCTCTTCTGCCAAAGTAAAGGGGACTGAAAAAGCAAAACTTCTTAAAGGCGCATCTTGCGTCATCTACAATAAGGATAACAAGTTGGTAGATATCTGTGTGCAACAAAGTTGTCCTACAGCGAAATTAACTGCATTTGGTACGAACAAAGATGCGAACGTTCGAATTTTGAAATCTGTAGTGTCTAATTCGCATACAGAAATAACCTACTCTTACAACACTGCCGAAGAGCATATTCTTGAAATTCCTTTTACAGATCAAGCGTCTGTTGAAGATGCGGTAGTTTGCTTAACGGTGATGTTAGAACTGAAAATCTCTGAGGACGAGATTGCAAGAAGAATGAAAAACCTTGAACCTGTGGCAATGCGCTTGCAGGTGAAAGAAGGAGAAAACAATTGCTTAGTGGTTGATGACAGTTACAACTCGGATGGAAACTCTCTATCCATCGCAATAGATTTCCTTACGCAACAGGTTTCTAATAGACAAAAGCGTAAAACGATTATATTGTCTGATATTCTTCAAACGGGTATCGAACCTGCTCAACTTTATAAATCGCTATCATCACTTCTCAAAGAAAAGAAGATAGATCGCTTCTTTGGTATCGGCGAAAAAATAAATGAGTTTAAGGATATAATACAAGTGCCTGAAACGCATTTCTACCCTACTACAGAAGCGTTTCTTCACGATTTTGACAGACTGACGTTTGCGAATGAGTCCATTTTGATTAAAGGGGCTCGTAATTTTCATTTTGAAGAGATATCAGATAAATTGGCAAAGGTCGTTCACGAGACAACGTTAGAGGTCGATTTAAGTGCATTAGCCAACAATTACGCTTATTTTCGTTCTTTCCTAAAGCCAACGACCAAAATGATGAGCATGGTGAAGGCCAATGCGTACGGAAGTGGCGATGTGGAGGTTGCTAAGGCACTTCAAAATATCGGGTGCGACTATCTCGCTGTGGCTGTGGCTGATGAAGGTGCAAATCTTCGGAATGATGGTATCACATTGCCTATTGAAGTGATGAACCCTGAACCTAATAGTTTCCCGAAAATTTTTGAATATCAGTTAGAACCTGAGATTTATAGTTTCTCTCTCTTAGAAAAAATCATAAAAGAGGCAGAAAAATTGGGAGTCTCAGACTATCCTATTCATCTGAAGATTGATACAGGCATGCATCGTTTAGGTTTTGAAGAGAAAGATATTGACAAAGTGATTGATATTATCAAAAATCAAAATCAAGTCAAGATTCGATCTGTTTTTTCTCATTTAGTAGGATCTGACAATGCGGATTTTGATGATTTTACCCGACAACAGATTGCCCTTTTCTCAAGAATAAAGGATAAAATCACAGCAGCGTTTTCTCATAAGATTTTGGTTCATATCCTTAACTCTGCTGGTATCGAGCGTTTTAGCGACTATCAATTTGACATGGTCCGCCTTGGTATCGGTCACTATGGTATCGGAGCGATTCGCCCTAATCCGTTAGAAGAGGTTTGCACACTGAAAACCAAGATTTTGCAAATTCGTAAAGTTTCTAAAGACGATACTGTTGGCTATAGTCGAAAAGGAAAACTGACAAGAGACTCTGTTATTGGTGCCATTCCGATTGGCTATGCCGACGGTCTGAATAGAAAATTAGGGAACCGCAACTGGAGTGTATTGATAAGCGGAGTCTATGCCCCTATCGTTGGCAACATCTGTATGGATGTCTGTATGGTTGATCTGACAGATGTTCCTAATG
>CAVKBM010000148.1:0-3391 GCA_963654355.1 Bacteroidaceae bacterium
GTTACATCGTCAATGTTGCAAGATCTCAAGTATGAAAAACGGACATCCTCAAGCGATTACCCCGTATGGTACGAAAAATAGAAAACGAGAATGTAGCATTTTTATTGTCCAACAAAAGAAAACAAAGGAAAATCACCACCTAATTTTAACGATATATTAACAAATTAAACAATGTTTCTATTGCATACACCAATGAATAAAAATAAATTTGCGAGAGTAAACTGATGTTATTTAACCTGAGAGAATAAAGTGTATGAAAGGAAGCAAAACCATACCAGACCATGTATTTGAGATCAGTTGGGAGGTCTGCAATAAAGTTGGCGGCATTTATACAGTGCTGTCGACACAAGCGAAAGCCCTAAATAAAATCTACGGAGACAATTTGATATATGTCGGTCCCGATTTTGAAGGTAATGCCAATATATTTTTCAAAGAGGACAAGAAACTACTCTCAGCGTGGGTAGAGTCTACGAAGAAGGAGAATCTATTTGTAAAAGTAGGTCGTTGGTTGATACCAGGCAGTCCGATTGTTATATTGATAAACCATAGGAATTTGGCAGAGGTTACCAACAGTTTTCTCTACGAATTGTGGGATCATTTCAAAGTGGATTCAATGCAAGCCTACGGAGATTATAATGAGTCTGTCCTCTTTGGGTATGCAACAGCGAGAGTCGTAGAAAGTTACTGTAACTATTTCAAATTATACGAGAAAAATGTTGTTGCTCATTTTCATGAGTGGACAACTGGCTCTGGTCTACTCTATACTAAGATACATCAACTCAAAGTGAAGACACTCTTCACGACGCATGCCACCACAACAGGTCGCTCTATTTGCTTCAATGGTAAAAATCTTTACCAATATTTTGAAAAATACAACGGAGACCAAATGGCAGATGAGCTGAATGTAACGGCGAAACATCTCATTGAAAAGAACGCAGCGCTACAAGCCGACTGCTTCACAACAGTGAGCGACATTACGGGAAAGGAGTGCAAGCAATTATTAACCAAACAACCAGACATCATTACACCGAACGGATTTGAAGACGACTTCATTCCACGAGGGGCGCAATACACAAAAGCAAGAAAAGATGCGAAGGCAACCTTGAAAAAGGTAGCGGAAGCACTCTTCGGCTACACCCTATCAGACGATGCTTTGTTTGTCGCTACAAGTGGCAGATACGAGTTCCGCAACAAGGGGATAGATCTTTTTCTAAGTTCACTGCAAAAAGTTGCAGAAGACCCAAATATCACGAGAGAAATAGTAGCGTTTCTGCTTGTTCCAGGCTGGAACTTAGGTCCAAGAAAAGACTTGCAAGCACGTTTGAAAGACGAAGCTGATGATGCCGTGGCATATAGGAAAAACATCACCCATGAAATTTACAATTACATGGACGACTCGATACTTCACACAATGCGCACGTTCCATTTTGACAACAATAAAGACCAAAAAGTGAAGGTAATTCTTGTACCATGCTATTTGAACGGAGACGACGGAATCTTCAACAAGAGCTACTATGAGTTGTTGCCTGGACTTGACTTGACAGTCTTTGCATCCTACTACGAGCCGTGGGGGTACACACCGTTGGAAAGTGCGGCATTTGGCATCCCGACCATCACGACAGACCTTGCAGGCTTTGGACTTTGGTTATCAAAAGAAGAAGTTGACGTTACAAACGGAGTGGCGGTGTTACACCGAGATGACAGCAACTACTTAACGTTAGCCGAGAACATCAAGAAAAACATTGCCACAGTAGCGGCAATGGATAAGAAAAACTATGATAAAGCAAAGAAGAGAGCGACAGACATAGCTAAGAAATGTTCGTGGAACGATTTCATCAACTATTATCAAGACGCGTTTGAAATTGCATTGTCAAAATAAAAAGATACTTCTAAACAGCAAAAATATGAGTTTAAAGATTAATCAATCAAACTATCCTACATGGAAGGAAGTTACAACTAAAGCCAAAATTCCGGCTAAGTTGGAGAAACTCCAAGAGATCGCATACAATGTGTATTGGTCTTGGGACACGGAGGCGACAGATCTCTTCAAGGAGATTGATGCAGACCTTTGGGAAAAAAGCGGAAAGAATCCTGTGTTGTTCTTGAACAGCATTGATGCTGAAAAGATGGATTCCGTTTTGAAAAACAAGGAATTGTTGACCAAGATTGACGATGTATATGCGAACTTCTCAAATTATGTGAATACACCTAAAGATCCTAAGAAGCCATCTGTTGCCTATTTCTCAATGGAGTATGGTTTGACAGATGTTTTGAAGATCTACTCAGGAGGTCTTGGCGTGTTGGCAGGAGACTATGTAAAGGAGGCAAGCGATTGCAACATCAACATGACTGCAGTCGGATTCCTCTATCGTTATGGTTATTTCACACAGACATTGTCAATGGATGGCGATCAGATCGCTAACTACGAGCCACAAAACTTCAACAACATTCCTGTAACGTTGATAAAAGACGCTAACGGAAACGCAGACCTTTTGGAGGTTCCCTACCATGATCGTATCATCTACGCCAACATTTGGAAAGTGGCGGTAGGTCGCGTGAACCTTTATTTGATGGATACAGACATTGACAAGAACTCTGAGTTTGACCGTTCAATCACCCACACCTTGTATGGTGGAGACTGGGAGAACCGTTTGAAGCAAGAGTATTTGCTCGGCATCGGAGGTATCATCATGTTGAAAAAGCTCGGCATTAAACATGACACATACCACTGCAACGAGGGACACGCAGCATTAATCAATGTGCAACGTCTGAACGACTACATCCACGATGAAGGTCTTTCATTCCGCGAGGCATTTGAGGTTGTACGTTCTTCATCTCTCTATACTGTACACACGCCAGTTCCTGCAGGACACGACAAGTTCGACGAGGGATTGTTCAGCAAATACATGTGGCACTATGCAGAGAAACTCGGAATCTCATTTGATGAGTTGATGGATCTCGGACGTGAGAATCCAGGAGACAAAGGCGAGAAATTCTCTATGAGCGTATTCGCATGCAACCTTTGCCAAGAAGTAAACGGTGTAAGCTGGTTGCATGGCGAAGTTTCTAAAAAGATGTTCGCTCCTATTTGGAAGGGTTATTTCTGGGAAGAATCTCACGTTGGATATGTAACCAACGGTGTTCACATGCCTTCATGGGCCGACCCTGCATGGAGACAATTGTACGAAGCAAATTTCGGAGGAAAATTCTATGCAGATCAGTCAAACGCTAAAATTTGGGAGAAAATTTACAGTGTTCCAGACGAAAAGATTTGGGAGACTCGTAAATTCTTGAAGAACAAGTTGATTGATTTCATCCGTGTTAAATATCGCGAAAGTTGGTTGCGTAACCAAGGCGACCCACAACGTATCTTGTCTATTCTAGATAGTAT
>CAVKBM010000149.1:0-3341 GCA_963654355.1 Bacteroidaceae bacterium
CTGATCAGTGCCATTGTCGCAGGCGTAGTTGTCATCGCTCTCATACATATAGGCTATACATATTGGGCGTTAGCATGGCAAATACTACTTCAAAACGCAGTAAAATGTTTCTTTCTTTGGCACTTCAGTTCTTGGAGGCCAAAAGTTAAACCACAATTTTCCGTGGTCAAAGAACTCTTTTCGTTCAGCGTTCCATTATTAGTCAACGCACTATTCAACACTTTCGTACGTTACGTCTACAATCCAATAATCGGTCGCCGTTTAGGAGAGGAACATTTAGGATATTATTCTGAGGCCTACAAATTCTACCTTCTTCCAAGCTCAATCATTACTTCTTCTGTTAGCGGAGTCTCCTACCCTGTGCTTTCCAAACTAAACGATCAGGAAGAGCGACAAATTCTGTATTTGAGAAAAATGGTAAGAATGTCTTCATTCGGCATCTTTCCCGTTCTTCTTGGTGCGATGGCATGTTTCGACAACATTGTTTCTGTCGTTCTTACAGACAAGTGGCTTCCTATCGTCCCCTATTTTCAAATACTTGCCATCGCTGGTTTTGTCATGCCATTTCAAAGTCTTAACTCAGGACTACTTACCTTAAAAGGCTACCCCAAAAGAAGTTTCATTATTGAAAGTATCAAAAACGCATTGATTTTAGTTCCTATATTTTTTTTAGACGATATAAATTTATTACTATGGAGTTTTTCTATCGCCAATATCTTTTCTTATTTCATTGGCATAATGTTTGTGAGAGATGTCATCAACTACAAAGCGATGGCGCAGATGAAAGACATTCTGCCCTACCTGCTTATCTCATTAGTGATGGCGACAATAGTCTATTCAATCAATTGGATGCCTATCAACAAGTTACTTCAACTAACTATTCAAATTCCATTGGGAGCAATCTTCTACTGTTCAGCTTGCTATCTGACAGGCTCTGCAATCGCGAAAGAACTGTTTTCAAACATACAAAAAGGTATCAAAGCTGCCCTGCCTCGACTAAAATGATGATACGTTCTACAATCCTGTCGTTCTCATCATTAGGATCATACTTCACCTTGAGGTCCGCACCCAAAACCGTGGCAAAAGCTTGCCACCAAAAAGCTCGAAACTTACCTCTAAATTGTTGAACCAACGAGTAAGATGTGCGACTACACTGACGATCCACCAAACGGATCATCATCTTACCCTGCGACAATGTCATCTTTGAGAATATTGGTTTATATGTGGCGACCAAAGAATCTTCATATAGTTCCATATATTTCTTTCGTTCTTTGTCGCTGTCCATCGTAGCCAATAAGCTATCTAATTCGTTGACCATCTGTCCAATACGTTTCGCATAAGGCAATGTTTTTCGAACATCGCGAACCGTACGCCAATAGAATTTTTCCTGTTTTGCGTTTTTAAAAACCAATTTTGGAAACACATAAACCTGAGGAAGCATAATGCTCGGTATAGTGTCGCCCTCTATGTCGACACACGCAGGCACCCTTCTTCCTACCTCTACGTCAATAGCAGAAACCGAGGCGGAGAAAAAAGCCACACATATACCAACAAATACTAAACGCATCCTCATGTATTCTTTCTTAAGTACCATACACTACAAAAGTAGTGCTTTTTATGAGCCATTCTTTGTTTGTTGACTAATTTTACATTTTTTAACCAATTTAATATCAATGAGAATAGTAAAGCAACTCCTGTTTTTAATTTTTTGCATCATCTGTATCAAACCATTACTCGCTCAGAAACAAATTCAAAGTGCCGAAAGCACAGCCTTAGGAAACACTTCTTTTTCAGGAGGATTATGTGTTTTCTCATCAAAATCATGCCTATCCAACACATCAGAAATTCGGCTACATCACAGTAATCTATTTAGCACATCCAAACTTAATTCATTCTCCTTAGAATGTCTATTTCCTATACCCACTGTAGCTACAGCAATCGGCATTTCAACATTTGGTTATCAGCATTATAGAGAAAATACATTCTCGATAGCACTATCCAAAATAATAGGACAGAAAACCGCCTTAGGTGTTATTACTCAATTTCAAACACTTTACTATACAGACTGTACCAAACTCAATAAAAACATCAATGTTAGTTTAGATGCATATTTCAACATTCACCATAATGACTTTATTTATGCAAAATTTCATCATCTCTTTCCTCTAAATACTACATACATTAAAGAAAACCTATTTATTATCGGTATATATAGACAAGCCTCATTAAATAGCAGTTGGATTATAGAACTTAAAACGGTGAACTTTCATCCGCCTTCCATTCACATAGGTTTTGAATACCTTATCAAACATTTTGCTTTTCGCTTTGGCGGATACGGACTTCCTATTCGCCCCACATACGGTGTGGGATTCTCAAAGAAACGCTGGACTATCAACATGACCGCTGACTGGCTCATCAATATCGGTCATTCATTCTGTTGCGACATACATTTCAAACTCGGGAAAAATTAAAAGTCATGAAAAAATTCACCTATACAATTGCAGTAGCAATATTACTTTCATTCCCAACATCCTTGTTTTCCCAAGACATAACAGGAGAAGTGACAGATTTTATCGAAAGTTTGTTGGAAGACGAGAATAATAAAATCAACTACGAGGATTTGGAAGACCAATATCTTATGACACCAACAGAAAAAATCTCCCTCAATACCGCAACAACGGAAGAACTTTCAAAAATTCCATTTCTAACAGAATTAGACATCTACAACATTGTCGTCCACCGTCAACGTTACGGTCATTTTCAAACATATTACGAACTGAAAAACATTCCTAATTTAGACAAAGAAAACATTGACAAAATTCTTCCATATATTAGTCTTAATTTGAAAAAAGAAAAATTCAGCTGGAAAAACAAATTTCATCACGCTAAACATTCAATTTTTGCTAATTACCAACAAGTTATACAAGAAAAATCAGGCTATAAATCAGGCAAATCTGGGGAACCCGCATACATAGGAAAGCCTATGAGGTATTATCTTAAATACCAATATCAGACTTCAAAAAAAGTCTTTGCAGGTTGTTTATTAGAAAAAGATCCAGGAGAAGCATTTTGGGACAAAAAAAATCATCAAAGCGACTATCACTCTGCTTATATACAACTCAATGACATTTGGAAATTCAAAAGAATTAACATAGGCGACTATAAAGTGTCTTTCGGACAAGGATTAACCATCGGCACCAGCACAATGTTTGGAAAATCAACAAATGTAACGCAACCTTTAGCACAAAGAGAAGGAATCTTTAAATACACATCTCCCGACGAGACAAACGCTCTCCGAGGTGGTGCACTGACATTTTTCCATAAAAACATTAATATAACAG
>CAVKBM010000150.1:0-3339 GCA_963654355.1 Bacteroidaceae bacterium
GTTCGCCTCTCTTGAGAGGTCAGGCGTTGTGGCTTTGCCGTGCGGTGGCTACCGCGGTGGTACGGCGATGAGCTGTGTTGGCTCGTACGGCAGCTATTGGTCGTCTTCCGCCAACGATTCGAACTTCGCTTACGAATTCTACTTCTACGCTACGGGCGTGAATTCGTACAGCTACGGCTATCGGAACTACGGTAGGTCAGTCCGTTTGGTCCAGGATCTTTAACAAGGGGTGAAGGACCCGTCCCCCAAAGGGCGGGTCCGTTGGAAAAGGTCCCCACAATGCGGGAAAATTTTCAGGGAAAATAAGATATGTTGCGAAAGCGACAGAATTATAATATATAGTATGATAAAGAAATGACGCTAAAGGAAATTTTGGATGCAGAGGTGGCTCGTCCCATTCCTCTGATCTATCTCTATAAGGAGGGGACGTTTTTCAAGGCATACGAGATGAGTGCTTTTTATCTCAGCACGGTGCGAGGGTTGAAACCCATCAAGCGGTGGTGCAAATCGCTGGAGTGTGAGTATGTTACGGCTGGGTTCCCCGTAACGAGCGTGATGAAATATCTTCCAGAGGCAGTTGTCAGCGAAGACCATTGCCAACACACCGACGAGGTTTGGGGATTTGCTCTCAACGACCGAGATCGGGAGTTCGTCAAATGGAAGGATTGTCTGCCCATCCACGTTCCGAAGAAGAAAGAGAAGGAGGAAGAGAAGTCGCCGATGATAACTACTGAGATTTTGAATGAGACGGGCAATAAGAAGTCGTACGAAATGCTGTCGGTGTACAAACGCATATACGACCTTTTGCTGCGCTTCACGAAGCAACGAGTTCGTCTCGACCGAGAATATCGCTACACAATCGGGCAGATCATCTTCGAGCATCTCACAGACTTGCTGATGAACGTCTATAAGGCGAATGCCGAGAAAGAGGCAGAATCAAAACTCTCCATCATAGATCAGATGTTGAGAAGCATGGTGAAGATGAAGATCTGTTTTCGCCTGCTCTGCGATACGAAACAGATTTCGGTGAAGAGTTTTGCCCATACCACGAACGATGTGGTGGCGATTGAGAAAGAACTTAAGTCGTGGGCAGCCTATCAGAAGAAGTGATTCCTCAAAAAACTTCAGCGTCATAAAAACTTGTAGAAATGGAAATAACAATGTGCAGAGCCGAGGCGAAGCACAAAATTTGAAAACGCTCTTATCCAGAATGTCGTCGTCCGAGTGGAAAGACTGTCGGCGACAGCGTGAATTAAAAGAGTGCAAGATCGGTAACCCGTCTGCCTCGCAGAAATGCGAGTTGGATATATAGAGAGAAGCATGGGTAAAGGGCGTAAAACCGACCGTAGCCTCGGGAGTAGGGCTTTTCGGCATACGAGGAGATTCGAAGGGGTGCGGCGTAGATGAACCATGCGTCGAAGTCTTACCTTGGCGCATCCTGCGTGTTGCGACAGGAGTAATTCAAGCAAGTGGTTACTAACAGGCGTTGTGGCTTTGCCGTGCGGTGGCAACCGCAATGGTACGACGATGAACAATGTTGGCTCGAACGGCAACTATTGGTCGTCTTCCGCCAACGACTCGAACAACGCTTACGAATTCAACTTCAACGCTACGAACGTGAATTCGAACAACAACAACAATCGGAACAACGGTAGGTCAGTCCGTTTGGTCCAGGATCTTGCGGGAGGGTATTTTCTAAGCAAAGAGGCGTACAGTTTAGGATGTGCGCCTCTTTTCTTTTACCATTTAAAGAAGTGAAGTGAAATAAATTATTTTACAATGGACTTATTAACAGATTTGTTCAAAGCATACTATGATGCACGGCGTAACAAGCGCAATACACCGTCGCAATTGAAGTTCGAGAGCCATTTGGAGGAGAACCTCATAGAACTCTATGAGGAGTTGCGTGACCACCGCTATACGCCACGACCATGCACCTGCTTCGTCATTGAAGATCCCGTGAAGAGGGAGGTGTTCGCGAGCGATTTTCGCGACCGTGTGGTGCATCACCTCTATTACAACTATGTCGCGCCCATCTTTGAGCGCACGTTCATTTACGACTCCTATTCGTGCCGTGAGGGGAAAGGGACGCTCTTTGGCATCAAGAGGTTGGAGCATCATCTGCGTGCCGTCACCAACAACTATACCCAGGAGGCATACATCCTGAAACTCGACATTCAAGGCTATTTTATGAGCATACGGAGAGAATTGTTGTTAGAGAAGGTACTGGGAACGCTCGATGGTTTTTGGAATCGCAAAATCAGCAAGGCAGACCCTGCAAAAGGATTTAAATCGTTGACGTGGGCAGATGTGGTGCCATGCGAGTTGATAGAATGGTTGAGCAGGGTCATCATACTGAAAGACCCTCTCAAGGAATGTCGTGTACGAGGGCGAGAAAGCGATTGGAACGATTTGCCACCCTCTAAAACGCTGCGATGCTCGCCACCCAACGTTGGTTTGCCGATAGGCGACCTCACCTCGCAACTCTTCAGCAACGTGCTGCTCAACGACCTTGACTGGTATGTGACACGCACACTCGGTTTCATACATTATGGACGATATGTAGATGATTTTTATCTCTGTTCGGCAGATAAAAACGCATTGAAACAAGCGATAGACGAGATACGTAATTATTTAGCTAATAGAGGGTTGAAACTCCATCCGAAGAAAATCGTGTTGCAGAGGGCAACGGAGCATATACGGTTTCTCGGAGCGGAGGTTTACCCACATTATAGGCGAGTAAGAAGTCGCACGATAGTGAAATTCAACAAAGTGAGTTCAGATTATATGTTGCAGAACTCAAAAAGACCATTTGACAAGGCTCAGAAACACTATGTCGCCTCCGTTCTCAACTCCTATTTGGGGTATTTCAAGCATTTTAACACCTACTTGTGGAAAAACAAAATCGCTAAGTTGCTTTGTGAAAGTTTCCCTGTTCACTGTAAAGATAATTGAACTTTCTATTATGCCGAAGCCTATTGCCATTTCTAATAAATTCCTACCTTTGTAAAGAACAATAATTCAATGGAATGAAATACCCGGTCGGCATACAGACATTTCAGGATATTATCAATGGTGGTTATGTCTACGTTGATAAGACGGATCTAATCTATTCCCTTGTGTCAGAGGGAAAAATCTACTTTCTCAGTCGTCCACGAAGGTTTGGAAAGAGTCTTCTTATCTCTACGTTGGAAAATTATTTTCTTGGAAGGAAGGAGCTTTTCAAAGGCTTGGCGATTGAGAAGTTGGAGACGGAGTGGAAGAAGTATCCGATTTTTCATTTAGATTTTAATGGGCCGAACTATAAGGAGAACGGAAAGTTTGAGGAGAAACTCGGTG
>CAVKBM010000151.1:0-3210 GCA_963654355.1 Bacteroidaceae bacterium
CGCCAGAATAGGCTGCCCCCAACTCGAATGTTTGTCGTAACAACGCAGGTTTCCCAATGGGTGAATCCATCAAAATGTCCTTATTTATGGTCGCATCTATGATTGCCGCTTGAATATACTGTTGGAATCGATCGTAATCGTTAATCAACGAAGCTGCTCCTGGGTATCCTCCGTAGAAGATGTATTGTTCGAGAGTAAATCCAAAACACTCTTTCATCTCTGTATAACTCCATTGGGTCATCCGAATCTCTTCAAATCTTCCCATCAACGACTCGGACAATCCTTTCTCCAATAAAATACGACTGCTACCCAATAGTAATACTTTAATGTCAATCTCATTGAATGTGTCTGAATCCCATTCTTTCTTGACGACCTCGCTCCAATTGCTTATCTTTTGAATTTCATCAATCACTAAAATGGCACATTCATACTGCTTGCTCTTTTTCAGACTGCGTACCGCTTCCCAACAGTCTGATACCCATACGCTATCACTTGCAGGTGTATTGTCTGCTGAAAAGAACAGATAGGGCAGCGTCATATCTTTCAAAACTTGTCGTACCACTGTGGATTTTCCCACTTGTCGCGGTCCCATGACAACTTGAATGAACTTTCTTGTCTCTAAAAGTCTATCTGTAATTAATTGATATTCAATACGTTTGAACATACTTTTACTTTTTACTCAATAAACTGAGTAATTTTACTCAATGGTCTAAGTAAAATTACTCAATGGACTGAGTTATTTTACTCAATGCAAAGGTATGAAATATTTTTTATATGTGTAAATCCCTCATTCTCTTTTATTTATCATCACAAAAAAAGTCCAGATCATCTCTGGACTTTCTCTAAATTTAGCATGTGTTTTGCACACTATTGTGTTTGTGAACCACATCTTATTTTACATACTCTTCTGCTTTCGCCAACGCTACGTTGATATTCGGACAGATATTCTCTTTGCCCAGAATCTTGTCCATTTTAGCCTTCAAAAGGGTCTTCTCCACATTCGGACGAACTCCTGAGAGTACCACGGTAATACCTGCTTTTTGCGACTGCAAGCAAAGATTCTCTAAGTTGTGTAATCCTGTGGAATCAATGAATGGAACTTTTCGCATACGGATAATTCGCACTTTCGGCGTTTGTGCTACTTCTGCCATCACCTCGTCAAATTTGTTGGCGACTCCGAAGAAGTAAGGTCCGTCAATCTCATATACTTCAACGCCATCTGGAATATGCAACTTCTCCTCGTGGAGGGTTACATCCAAATTCTCTCCTGGATCGATCTCGTCGTGGAACACGTGAATCTCGGATGTCTCGCTCGAACGACGGATAAAGAGAACTACCGCCAATAACAAACCAATCTCAATGGCAATCGTCAAATCAAATATCACTGTAAGTAGGAAGGTGACCATTAACACGGAAAAATCTGATTTCGGACTCTTCCATAACGATACGAAGGTTCTCCATCCACTCATATTATAGGATACCATGACCAAAACACCTGCTAAACATGGCATTGGAATATAGCCTACGAATTTTCCAAAGAAAAGCAATACCAGTAACAATACAATCGCGTGGATGACGCCTGCTACAGGTGTCCTTCCTCCATTGTTGATATTGGTCATGGTTCTTGCTATTGCCCCTGTCGCAGGTATTCCACCGAAGAATGGCACTATGATATTGGCGATTCCTTGTCCGATTAACTCTGTGTTGGAATTGTGTCTGTCTCCAATCACACCGTCAGCTACCATGGCAGAGAGTAACGACTCAATCGCACCCAACATGGCGATGGTGAATGCTGCAGGAAAGAGGCGTTGAATCACCTTCAAAATGCTTTGTCCTTCGCCCAATTCCAACGCAGGAAGGTGTGGCGCAGGTACTCCAGAAGGCAACTCATAGAGGTCTCCGATTGTCTGTATAGACGTTACTCCAAAATACTCTTTCAGAATGATACAGGCTATCGTAGCAACGATGATGGCTACCAACGATCCTGGTATTTTCTTCGAAATCTTTGGAGTGAAGATGATGATTAGCAGACTGACAATGCCTACTCCAAAAGCCCACCAGTTGATATGGCTGAAATTCTGAAAATAGCAAATCCATTTATGGATGAAATCCGCAGGCACATTCTTGATACCTAATCCGAAAAGGTCGTTCATCTGCGTAGAAAAGATTGTGAGAGCGATTCCTCCCGTGAACCCGACGATGACAGGGTAGGGGACGAACTTAATGACGCTTCCTAAGTGGACTATACCCATGACAATTAGTAAGATACCTGCTATAATCGTGGCGATGGTCAAGCCTGTGATGCCGTACTCTTGGATAATGCCATAAATGATGACGATGAATGCTCCTGTCGGTCCCCCGATCTGTACTTTCGAGCCTCCAAACACAGCGATTAAAAATCCGGCGATGATCGCCGTTACTAATCCTTCTGTCGGCCCAACTCCCGACGCAATACCAAACGCAATAGCCAGCGGAATCGCTACTATTCCTACGATGATTCCCGCCATGAAATCGGTTGCGAACTGCCCCTTGTTATAACTCTTCAAACACGAGAAAAACTTTGGCGCAAATACCTTTTCGTGATTCATTTTTTGTTTTTGTTGATGAATTTATAGTTTTTTGTTGCTTCAAATATGCTACTATGCTTCGATGTCGGTTATGCTTGAATTTAAGCCATTGATTTTTTGCGCAAAATTATATGTTATTTGCAAATGTAATCTGAAAACTCGCTATAAAATAGTGTTAAAAAGCATGAACTTTTAGGTTTATTCGTCTGTAGTTTGTCGCTCTGTTTCCAATTTGTTATACTCACTTGTATTCTTTGTGAATGTCCAATTTGTGGAACGTGCCTCTCAAATTTTGTTATCCCGAATAATTCCGCTATTTTTGACCACATTTTAATCAGCAGAAGTTTGTCAATATGAAAATAGCAGTAGCAGGAACTGGTTATGTGGGTCTTAGCATCGCAACATTGCTCGCTCAACATCACGAGGTAACTGCAGTGGACGTGATTCCAGAAAAAGTGGAGAAAATCAATCAACGCATTTCTCCTATCCAAGACGATTATATCGAAAAATATCTTGCAGAGAAGCCTCTTAATCTTGTCGCTACATTAGACGGTCGTGCCGCCTATCGCGATGCCGATTTTGTCGTGATTGCCGCTCCGACCAACTATGACCCTATCAAAAACTATTTCGATACGTCGCACGT
>CAVKBM010000152.1:0-3125 GCA_963654355.1 Bacteroidaceae bacterium
AACCTCTATAGCACACTATATCAGTGAAAAAACAAATTTACCATTGGTAATTGCAAGATTAGATGGAATCGTTTCATCTCTTCTTGGAAGCACTGCCAAGAATCTTCGAAAAATTTTCAGTTATGCGTGTAGCATGCCTTGCATTTTGTTTTTAGACGAATTCGATGCAATAGCTAAGGCACGAGATGATAATCATGAATTAGGAGAACTTAAACGTGTCATTAACAGTCTGCTTCAAGACATTGATGCAATGCCAAATTCAAGCGTTCTGTTCGCAGCAACCAACCACCCCGAACTGTTAGACAAAGCAGTTTGGAGACGTTTTACCACAAAAGTCGAAGTAGGTTTGCCCGACGACGAATCGAGAAAAAAAATCATTCTCTACTTAGTTTCTGGATTTAACTGCCCTTTTGTAGAAGAGAACGCAAAAATGACAATCATCAATAATCTCACTAAGAATTTATCTCCATCAGACATATCTACCTTGTTCAATAAACTGAAAGTAAAAGGAATTATAAATGGTAGCAAGAAGATAGAATATGAAGATGTGTTGTGCGCCATTTATGAGTATGATGGGAAAGATAAACCACAAGACTCTTTCGTGAAATTTTTAAACACGAATGGAGTAAACCAAGCAAAAATTGCAAGTGTATTAAACATTAGTGCAAGATTAGTCAGAAATATTTTATCTAAAAAATAACAACTATGGCAAAAATTTTTCCTGTACAAAACGTGTCTTTCAGAGGTGTGACTGACAATTTTTTGACAGAAGCTGGCGGATCAGACAAACTGCCTAACTGGGTTAGCCCCGACATAATCCTAACCAATGCAGCAAGAGTTCATCAGCAATTAGGACAAATTGCTGATTCTTTTTCCAATCGTGATAGCAACCTGCCAATACTCACTGAGGTTTCGTTGAATGAGAAAGCAACAGCCAAATCACATCGTCCTGCGGCACGAAAACTTTTAGACGTAAAATCTAAGCGGAATGTTCTTGGAGTCACATCAACTGGAAAACTTTTGGTAAAGATAGACTCCACCGAAGACCTGAGAAAAATCGAAAGTGGATTTTCCGTAACAAGTCCAGACACTTTGGCTAAAGACAAGAAAAAAGGGTTGGCTACGATAGAAAGCATCTCTCGTTATAAAGCCATTGTCGACAATGGAATAAGCTCAGATGATTGTCTCAAATTACAAATGGTAGACTATTTGAACAACGAATACAATCACAGATCTCTTATCGCTTTGGTCGCAAAATGTCAGGAGTTTGGTGTATCATTGGAAGAACTGAATTATGCAAGTAGCTTGCGATTGTTTTGTTTGAAAAATGTTTCAGGAAAAGCTTTAGATTCTATTGCTTCCATGGATTGCGTTTTGGCAGTCAGAAAGATGCCGACTATTGAATTTGAAGTTGCACCTAACGAGGATGATTCTCATATCGAAATGATGTCTCCACAAGTGGGCGTAGATTATCCTTTAGTCGGATTGCTGGATTCCGGCGTAAGTAGCAACAACGCCTACTTACACCCTTGGATGTTGAGTGAAGACGATAACGTGGCAGATTTATTAGATTCTGACATAAACAGAAGTCATGGAACAGCGGTGGCAAGCGTCATCAACTATGGCGATTTTCTTGAGAACAGAGACCTGACACAATGTGGCCCATGCAAAATACAGAGTTGCATAGTAAACTCAGACCGTATTACAATTTTTGAAAACGAATTGGTGACAAACATACAAAATGCAATCTCTAAACACCCAGACATAAAAATATGGAACCTATCTCAAGGTACGAATAAAGTAATTGAAGACGATAGGTATTCCGACCTTGGCGTCGCATTGGATAGTCTGCAAAAAGACAACAAGATATTAATCTGCAAATCTGCAGGGAATGTTGATCCACAAAATCCGATTCAAAGAATAACTTCAGGCGCAGATTCCTTGTTAAGCCTTGTGGTGGGTTCTATTGCCCATAAGAAAACGGCTAAAAATGACGCAGATGTAAACGACCGAAGTCCATTCTCTCGTATCGGGCCTGGTGTTGAAAACGCTGTAAAGCCTGACCTTGTTCACTATGGAGGCAACGCAGACACTCATCTTTCTCTGTTTTCGGAATGGGGAAGGCAATTTTGTCGGTGGAGTGGAACGAGTTTTTCAACTCCTCGGGTAACAGCATTAGCTGCAAACCTATGTCATGAAATTGGAGGAACCTGCGACCCACTGCTTTTGAAAGCAATTCTTGTCCATAACTCAAGTTATCCTACTGGATTAGTCAAAACAGCAGAGGAATTTCGTAGAGAGATGGGGTTTGGACTGCCTTCTGGCATAACAGATATGCTTAGCAACAACGCAGATGAATGTACAATGGTTTTTCGTCATACGTTGGAAAGAGGTGTTAATATTGTTTCCTTAGATTTTCCTTATCCTCAGTGTTTAGTTGACGATGGCTTTTTTGTCGGCGAAATTACTTTGACGATGGCGGTGAACCCCATTATCAATGCAAGTCAAGGTTGTGAATATTGTCAAAGTCAGGTAGATGTGCTTTTAGAAACCTATGATCATATAGAATATGTCGACCTAAAAGAAGACTCCATGATGCGCAATGAAGCAAGAATGTCTAACGATGCTGTGAATGTACTCAATGCTTCCCTCTATAGCAAAAAAGCCTTTAAAAATAAATTTTCAGAAGAGCGTATGCTTATCGAGCAAGGAGACAAATACCAACCTATAAAAAAATATGCCGTTGATTTGTCAAAGATGACCAATACAAACAAAGCAAAAGCATTGGGTTGCAATAGGAAATGGGCATTGAAATTAAATGGTTTATATCGCGATGCAGCAGAACAAAGTCTGCTAAGAGATGGCGAATTTCTATCGCAAGATGTCGTTGTCATCGTAACAATAAAAGATCCTGATAACCGAAGACCAGTCTATTCGGAATGCATTGATTTACTACAACAAAGAGGTTACGTCCACAATGATATCTGTGTACATAACAACATTAATGTGGAAACTCGCTGACAAACAACATTTTTCTCCGATCATTTTGTTGAACTCAACAAAATGGTCACCGACTCACCTTTCTAATTCTCTTTGGTTTCCTCACATCTTTTTCTTCCTATCGT
>CAVKBM010000153.1:0-3104 GCA_963654355.1 Bacteroidaceae bacterium
CTGACAAACGAACAAATCACCACTTTCAAAACAGATGGCTTACATAGAACCCAACTTGAGATTTCAAGAAAATTCAACACCACCGAGTCTGTTACAGGAGGAAATATAACATTAAAAAAATCACATTTTCAAATTGGCGCAACCTATCTTTTTTATCGTTATTCCAATCTTCTCAACCCAACAGATGTAGCTTATAACCATTTCAAACTCAAAGGAATAAACAAACATTATAACTTAGGTGTTAATTATAAATTTATTTTTCAGAGAATAAACTTATTTGGTGAATTTGCAATAGATGCCAACAAAGGAGTCGCCACACTTAATGGTGTGCACATACGACCTAACTCACGAGTCTCTTTTCTCGCAATTCAACGAATGTATCAACCCGAATATCAAGCCAATTTTTCAAGTGCTTTCGGTGAAAATTCACGAACGGAAAACGAAAGCGGATTGTATATCGGCACAAAAATCCTTCCTATAAAGAAAATCACGTTGTCTGCATATGCCGATGTTTTTCGTTTTCCTTGGGAAAAATATACTATCCATCAACCCTCTTATGGTCAAGAATACCTCTTTCACTTATTATACAGCACAAGCAGGAAAGTAAATATGCAAGTGAAATACAAATACAAGGAGTATATTGAACAGGCGTACAGCAAACAAATATTACGTTATGCTTGCCATTGGAACACAAACTCAGTTCAAGGGAAATCAACCTTTGAAGCAAGTCGTGCCACGACAAACGACAAAAACACCTACGGGACTGTTTTTGCACAAGACTTCTTCCATCAATGGAAACACCCAAACCTTAGTCTCAATCTCCACTACGCCTATTTTTGGACGGAGTCCTACAACAACCGTTTCTACATCTACGAGCGAGATGTTCTCAACACTTTCAGTATGCCACTTCTCTATGGTAGAGGGCATCGCATCGGACTGAATATCAAATGGAAAGTAAAGAAATCATTCCAACTCTATGCCAACTTCTCCACTTACATATACACCGATGGCCGCACATCCATTGGAAGTAGTTATGAAATGATTGAGGGAAACACTTCAAGCACGGCCAAATGTGTGTTGGTTTGGAATTTTTAATCCTTTTCAATTTCTGCAAAAAGCTCAATATTCTCATCTACGAAATGAGCAATAGCATTCGTAGAATCCTCTTCCATCAAGAAGAACTCCTCTTCCAAATCATCAAACTGTTCAAAATCAACATACATAGAGAGAAACTCCTCATCCGTAGTTTCTCTCTCTAACACAACTTTATTCTCATCATAGATTTTCTTAGCTGCATATATCAATTTAGAAAGAGGCTTCGCACCGAACAGTCTCATTGCTTTAGCAAACGGATTATCAAAGAAATATCCTCCATATCCATTCTGTATCATCTGAACAAAACCACCATCATTCATCTCGTCCCTAAAAAGAGAATAGCCCAACAAAGCATTTTGATGACCATTCAACAACGCCATAGATTCTTCCGTCAGCTTACCTCCAATAGTCCTCCAATAAGCATCTGTAAATACAGACAAGAACTCATCAACCCCTTCACTTGCAGCATTCTGCAATTCTTTATCCGAAACTTTTATCATTTTCTATTCTCCCATTCGTGTAACAGACAGAATGTATGCACCGTCAAACAATCTATCTTGTAAATTTAATTCGGCTCGTTTTGCCAACAATTCTTCCTTCGTCAAACCAGATAGAAGCGATACATAATATCTCCCTTTTAAGGAAATTAACTCCATATCACAGTAATCTTCTTGATTAGCAAGTATGTACTGTTGCGCTTCTTTATCAGTAGTGAAATCCGCTACCACCCAATAATAACCCTCTGTTGCTTGCTGATAACAATCCAACTGTTTTTGCAGATCTCCAATTTTCTTTGTCTGCTCACTTACTTCACTCTGCAGGTTCGCCATCAACATCGAAGCAGTTTGAAGAGATGTTATGCTAACCGTTTCTTTCCTTTGTAATGGTTGAAAAACCATCAGCAAAGAAACCGCAGCAACTACTCCTATTGCAATCGGCCGCAAAGAACAAGTTTTTCTTGTAACATTCTGGATTTCCTGCTTCATATCTTCCTGTTTATCAGAAACTAAAGGTGGAAAATAAAACTCTGCGAGACCAAAAGCACGCCTATCTTCTACAATCGGTCTACTTTGCAGAAAAGTCAGACTCTTCCCCGACAATACGAAAACACCCCAATCGCCCAAAGAAAGACTCTTTCTTTCTCGAAGTTCTCCTTTTATCTTCTCTACGATTTGCTTCACTCTTTCATCCGCCTCTTCAAAAGTCAAATTTTTTCTCATATACTCTTGAACAAGCAAACCGTCATTATGAGAAAGTAGTTGGTTAAAATAAACCTGACGCATAGGAGGCACAAAATTACCCCCGTCGACCGCGCATGCAGCAGACTCTTCATTAACGACAAAGCCACCCAAGCCAGGAACAATCACGCAAGTATGCTGCTTCAACAGATTTAATATCAAACTGAATAACTCCTCCATTCTCATATAACCATTTTGTCCTTAATGCCAAAGACTATAACTGACAAAATCTATAGGCAAAGTTACTTTTTTTGATAACAAGAACGAAAAAGTGTGTCTTCTAAAAAAAATTACATATCAACAAATTATTAACAAATAACGGAGATGCATTTATTTCACAATAAATGTCTGCAATACCTTCTCAAGCTCTTGTTCACATTGAAAATCCCTATTTTTTGAGAAATCATCATCCATCTGCGCATTCGTAAACTGCACCATACCATCATAGAAATAATTTGCTACATTTCCATCTTTGTCAATCACGCCAACGCCTGTATAAGAGTCAACCACCAAATATTTACGATCATGCACACTATCCAACTGCATTCCTACAGAGTAATCTTCTACAGGGTTTTGAACATCAAACATATCGCATAATAAAGTAGGCACCACATCGTAATGGGAAGTCCACTCCGTTACAACTTTAGGCGCTCTACCTGGAGCATAGTATAAAAACGGAACTTGCAGTTGTGCAGCAGAGAAATTTCCAGTATGCCCCCAATATCCATGATGATTATCGTTGAATTCCTGAGCATGGTCCCCTGTTATAAC